>DAJPGB010000001.1:1650591-1980709 GCA_025992855.1 Coriobacteriaceae bacterium | reverse complement strand
TAAAGTCATTCATGCAAATTGCCTTTCGTTCGATATGCTGCTCGCCTTTATACCCGATTTAGAGCAAGGGGGACAGGTTAATCTGCACCAAGGTGGTGCAAACGTACCTATCCCCGATACACCAAGATGGTGCAAAGCAGTCTGTCCCCAATGCCCCAATTACTTGGAGAGCTTGTCGACGACGCGTTCGATCTCGGCGAGCTTGGCGGCTTTGAGGTCTTCGTCGCCCGATTCGATTGCCGAAGTCACGCAGCCCTCGATATGCGCCTTGAGCACGTCGGCGTTGATGCGCGCAATGAGCGCCTGCGTTGCCATGAGCTGCGTGGAAATATCGACGCAGTAGCGGTCCTCCTCGACCATCCGCAGGATGCCGTCGATCTGACCGCGTGCCGTCTTGAGCATGCGGGTCACCGATTTATGGTCTGCCATCATGGCGGGTCCTCGTTTCTGGTCGATGGGGTCGAATGCTTCTGGTAGCTGCTACGCGGCGGTCACGGACAGGGCGTGGAACTTCTCGCCGGCGCCCTCGACAGCGGCGGCGAGCTGCTCGGCGGTCACGGTGTCGGCGCACTCCACCTGGACGGTCTGAGTCTCGTGATCCGCGTCGGCGTCGGTCACGCCGGCCACGTTGAGCAACGCCGTCTCGACGGTGGCGTCGCAGTGGCCGCACATGAGGCCGGAAGTCTTGATTGTGTATCGCATGGGTATTCCTCTCTGTTGTGTCGGCTTTCCCAGGTACCCGACCTTGACCTTCAAGCCGTCGCTCGCGTACCAAAGTGCGCGTCGCTCCTCTTTCAGGTCAATCTCTGGCACCTGGAAAACCCGTTCTAAATGGACGTAATGGTGAGCCTATTTTGCCACTTTAGGCTTAAAGGTTCGTAGGCGCAGAGCATTGCTTACGACGCACACGCTCGACAGGCTCATGGCCGCGGCGCCGAACATCGGCGAGAGCTGCCAACCGGTGAGGGGGGAGAACGCGCCCGCCGCCAGCGGAATGCCGATGCCGTTGTAGAACAGCGCCCAGAACAGGTCCTGCTTGATGTTGCGGATTGTGGCACGTGACAGCTCGATGGCACGGGCGACGTCCATGAGATTGCTGCGCATGAGTACCACGTCGGCGCCCTCCTTGGCGATGTCGGCGCCGGTGCCGATCGCAAGGCCCACGTCGGCGCGCGCCAGGGCGGGGGAGTCGTTGATGCCGTCGCCCACCATGGCGACCTTGCCGCCCGCGTCCTGCAGCTCGCGCACATGGCGCTCCTTGTCGGCGGGGAGGACGTCGGCGATGACCTGCTCGCTGCTCAGCCCCACGCGGCGGGCGATGGCCTCGGCCGTCACGCGGTTGTCGCCGGTGAGCATGCGCACGTCGACGCCGAGCTTGCGGAGCGCAGCGATGGCCTCGGCGCTCGTTTCTTTGACCTCGTCAGCCACGGCGATGATACCGACAAGCTCGCCGTTCTTGGCAAAGAACAGCGGTGTCTTGCCCTCGGCGGCAAACTGCTCGGCAAGACCCGCGGGCACGGTAACGCCCAACTCGTCCATCAGGCGCACGTTGCCGGCTGCGATGACATTCTGCCCCTCGCGTGCCGTAACGCCTCGTCCGGGCACGGCGGCAAAGTCCTCGACCATGCGCGCGACAATTCCGCGCGCCTCGCACTCGGCCATAATCGCCTCGGCCAGCGGGTGCTCGCTCGAGCGCTCCAGCGCGGCGGCCAGCTTGAGCAGCGCCTTTTCGCTCATGGCGGGCGAGCCGTCGGTGCGCGTGGCCACCTCAATGTCGGTTACAGCCGGCTTGCCGCGGGTGACGGTGCCCGTCTTATCGAGCACCACGGTGCCCACGCTGCGCAGGTTCTCCAGCGCCTCGGCGCTCTTAAACAGAATGCCCATCTCGGCGCCCTTGCCGGTGCCAACCATAATGGCGACGGGCGTGGCCAGGCCCAGCGCGCACGGACAACTGATCACCAGCACAGCCACGGCGGAGGTAAGCGCTTCGTTGATGCTTCCGGTCAGCACCATCCACGCCACAAAAGTTACGGCAGAGATTACAAACACCACGGGCACGAACACGCCGGCGACCTTGTCGGCCATGCGGGCGATGGGCGCCTTGGTGGCGTTGGCGTCCTCGACGAGCTGGATAATCTTGGCGAGCGACGTGTCGGCGCCCACACGCGTGGCGCGGAAGGTAAACGAGCCCGTGCGGTTGACCGTGGCCGCGTTGACGGTGGCACCGGCGGTCTTTTCCACGGGGATAGACTCGCCGGTGAGCGCACTCTCGTCCACGGCCGAGCTGCCCTCGAGCACCACGCCGTCAACGGGGATGGACTCTCCAGGGCGCACGCGCAGGACCTGGCCGGGAAGGATACTGTCGACGTCGACGGTGGTTTCGGTGCCGTCGTCGGCAACGACGGTCGCAGTCTTGGGTGCCAAGTCGATGAGCGCCTCGATGGCGCCGCCGGTCTTGGATTTGCTGCGTGTCTCGAGATATTTGCCTACGGTGACGAGCGACAGGATCGTGCCCGCACTCTCAAAATACAGGTTGTCCATGGCTGTCATCATGGCCTCGTGGACCTGTCCTGCGGCTAGTTGGTCGGCCATGATGAACATGGCGTAGAGCGACCAGGCGATGGACGCGGTGGCGCCGACGGCGATGAGGGCGTCCATGGTGGGCGCGCCGTGCGCGAGCGATTTAAACCCGTTGATAAAGTACGCGTCGTTGACGTAGACGATGGGGATGAGCAGGACGAGCTCGGTGAGGGCAAGCGTCATGCTGTGGGTGTGGTCGGTGAAGACGCCGGGCAGCGGCCAGCCGAGCATGTGCCCCATGCCTATATAGAACAGCGGGATGAGGAAGACGATCGAGACGATGAGGCGGGTGCGCATGGCGGAGGCGGCGGCCTCCAGCTTTTTGGTCGGCGACTCCATATGGGCGGCGCCAGACCTGGCCTGCGCGCTGCCGCCTGTGCCGACAGTGCCCGCGTCGACGGGTGAGGCCGAGTAGCCTGCGCGGTCGACGGCGGTGCAGATGTCGTCGGGGGAGACCTGCGCGGGGTCGTAGTCGACCATCATGGAACCGGCGAGCAGGTTGACCGCGACGCTTTGGACGCCGTCGAGTTTGCTCACGGCACGGTCCACGTGCGCTTGGCATGCGGCGCACGTCATGCCGTCCACATCGAATTTATCTTGAGCCATGGCTTCTCCTTTCTGTGACGTAGTGTCGGAAATGTTAACCAACCGATACTATACACCCATACCCCCTGGGGGTGTCTAATGGAGATGAAAATGTATGACATTCTGTTATTGGTCGAGGTGACAGCCAGTTCGGCGGACCGTAGCCAGTCTAATGTCTCAATCTGTAACATCTGGGGACCGTTTTGCCTGCTAGATGTTACAGATCGAGACAGACCGTCCGCGGTCAACTCAAACATCTCGATCTGTAACATCTGGACCGGTTTTTGACCCCTTACTGTTACAGATTGAGATGTTGTCTCGCAGGGTTGGGGTTTTGTCTCGTTCTGTAACATCTAGACCTGTATCTGCCGAGCTAGTGTTACAGATCGAGACAATTGCCGGGGAGGGGTCCCGTCACGGCAAGACGCCCGCCGCCTAGATACAGAACCCGGGGATCACACAGGTTAGCTTGTTTGGCTTTTCCGCAGGCGTTGCGTACGTAAAGACGTCGCCGTCGTGCCCCACGCGGTTCATATAGAGCGTGCCTTCGCTCTCCGATGTGTCGGGACTCACCGTTCGTTCCCACCAGCAGGTGTCCTTGCCCTTCCACTGGCGAACCAACGTCTCGTTCGTGGTATACGGACTTACCTTGAGCTCGCGGAAGAGTTGGTACTCCTTGCCCTCGCCGTTATAGATGTCGGCCAGGTAGTGAAAGTCCTTGGCAAACGAATTGGGCGGTTGCGTACCGCACAGCTCGACCATGGCGGGCAGCCAAAGGGTTGCGGGCAACTCGCTCAGACACGATGCACTGTTGGCGGCGCCAACGTTATTCGAGGTCTTCTTGACAGACTTGATGAGCGCGCGCAACTCGTTGGGCAGCAGCTTAAGGCCGTCGCTGTCGAGCCATTCCCGCAGCTCGCAATCTGCCCAGCCGGCGCTCGGCGGTTCAGCCGCAGCGTTGCGCTCGGCAATACCCGCGTCGAACATAAACGTCAGCCCGGCCTTGCCCGTCCCGTCCAGAAGCTCATCGTGACGGATGCCCACAAGCTGCGCGCCGACCTGTAGTCCGTTGGTGAGCGTGACACGCTTGGTGCACGGATAGGGGATATGCCCATCAGCGTCGAGCAGGTGGTAGCGCTTGGCAATCTCGCGTGCCTCGCTACGGGTCTCGGCGGCCTTAATCTTGAGCGAAATCTCCTGCAGCTGGTCCCAAGTGTAGTCGTCAAGCGAACCGCGGATGCCGTCCAGGTAGTCGGGGATGCCGAAGCCATGGGTTGCCGCGCCAACGACACCGAGCCCCGCAACGACCGCAACGACGCCGCCGATAATAAAGCGACGGCGGGTCATGGCGTCGTGCCGGGCCTGCTCCAGGATCTCTCGTGCGCGCTCGCCGGCGACGTCGACCTTAAGGTGCGTGCCAGAATCGATATCAATTGCGGCCTCGTCTCCTGCACCCTCGCGGTCCTCAGATTCTGCAGCGGGGAGGTATGTCGAGAGCACCTCGAGCATCTGCTGCTCGGTAGGGCGATCGCCCTGTTCGACCGAGATGCCTTTCATGATGATCTGGACGAGCGCTTTGTCGCCCTCGCAGCGCGGCTCGAGCGGCGCCGGCTTGGTCTTGGTCTTTATGAGGTAGAACGAGCCGGTCGCCGCGGCACCCGTCGACTCGACATCGAACGGTTTGCGACCGCTGTAGAGCTGGTACAGAATGCTCGAAAGCGCATAGACGTCGATCGCGGGCGAGCGGCGAAGGGCCGCGATGCCTTCGATATCCTGCGTGAGCATTTCGGGCGCGGCGTATGCGGGCGTGGCAAAGCGCCAGATGTCGGCGCGCCGGGTGATCGTGTCGTCGCCGAGAGCCATGGTCGCGGAGCCCATGTCGATGAGGCAGGGGTCAAAGGAACAATCAGCAATCTGCTGCTCGAGCGTTCGGCTGGTGGTGCGGAACATGATATTGGCAGGCGACAGGTCGCGATGGATGACCGGATTCACGAGGCCTTGGGCCATCAAGAGCGCACGAAGCACGGCGTTTCCGACGGCGGCGACCATCTGGGTGGTCAGCCCGCCCGAGGCGTCGTGCGGAAGCAGGGGCAGCGCCTGCTTGAGTGAGGTGCCCTCGACCCACTCCATGAGGATGAGCGGGTCGTCCTCGCATGAACCGTAGCCATAGACGCGCGGAAATCCGCGCAGGTACGAGACGGTACACAGATGACGGTACTCCTCAAACAGCGCAGCGGTGTTGGCCAGGTGCGCGGCCGATTGCTCGGCGGAGCGGTCGGGGGCTTGGCCGGAAAGGATGGCGTTGTCCTTGAGTAGCTTGACGGCAAAGACCTCGCCGCTCGTGTTGGTCGCGCGCAGCACGTGCCCGATGTTGCCGTTGTTGCGGTGGGCCGTCTGGAGAATAAGCGTCATAAACCGACGCTTGGCGTCGTCCTCGGCGCTGGGGTCGACCGCCACGGCGGTATCGAACGTATCGAGACGGATGAGTTTGTCGCCATAGGCGCTATCGGTAGTATCCATGGCGTTCCTTTGTCTGGCATGGGTTGCCGCGCGTACACGTGAGCAGTGCGGATATCGGTAAAGTACCATGATAGCCGCACTGCTCACGTGTACCGCTGAGTATTGTCGTTTACGACGCAGAAGGTAGAAGACGAAAGACGGACGGCGACCGTCTTCTGATCGCTGTCCGTGCTAGTCCACAATGACAAGGAATGTCGTGTAGAGACCCAGATGGAGCCTGTCGCTGTTGGCGATTTCCACGGGGGATAGACTTTGCCGGGTTCGCGTTGGTCGCGCGGCGGCTCAATCACAATATCGCCGTCGCCCGCGCCCGATTCGAGCACTGTGCCGTTGGTCGATCCAAGGCCCTGGGCGTACCAGTGCTCACCCTCGAGCCAAATGCGAAGATGCTCGCGCGAGGCGTCGGCGCCTACATCGGTGATGCTGGGCGAGGTTTTGGGCAAAGAACCAATCACGGTGCCGCGCGGATCGCGTGTGAGGGGATGGATTTGCATGTCGGCGCAGTTGTCGGCATGGGTTCTGAGCAGACCGAGGTTGGGAGCGACGGTGTGCGGCTGCTCCAGGCTGCTCATAAAGCCACGTCCGACGGTAGTTTCGGTGGTGCCAAAGTGCCCGCCCGTCTTGCTGTCGCAAAAGCGCTCGACGGTGGCCACGCCCTGAACGGGATCGGCGAGCGCCCCCGTTGCCACAAAGAGCATAAGGTAAAGCGTACTCTTCTCGCGCACGGCATTGCCGTCAAAGTTGTCGATGTGATTGAGGGCATTTGCATATAGGCGGCTGTCCAACTTGTAGCTGGCGAGAGCCGACATCATTTCGTTGGCGGCCGGGCCGCGATAGTGCTCGGCGATTGCCTGATAGGCGGACTCGCCGCCGCCGAGCTTGCTGCAGATTGCCGCGGAAAGATTGAGCGTGGTGACGGCAAAGTCGCTGTAGATGGCGGGCGCGCACTGGTCAGGCTCGCGATGGACGATGTAACGGGTGAGATACGAGCGGTTGGAAGAGCATTTCTCGAGCAGGGTACTGCCGAGATAAGAGTTTCCATTGATGAGCATTCGGGCGATCTCGAGATGTCTAAGACCGCCGAACGAGCGAATATCGTTATAGAGGACCGAGCAAGGTGTCTCTGCTGCCACGGATACCTCCTTTGATTGCTTCCTAGCCAATAAGGCGATAGGAATTAATGGCCCCCGGTGGGCGACGTATTAAATGGCTGCGCAATATGTAGCGTAACCAAAGCAACATTATAGGCCACATGTTCGAAATTGCAGGAAGACCGAGAGATTTGGTTTGGACTGGACGGAAATCCCCCTCTGTCTTGATCTATAACAATAAGGACCGATTTTACTCGGTAACTGTTACAGATTGAGACGTTTGTGAACCGTGTCGACCGTTTGTCTCGATCTGTAACACGTAGAGGAAGATTTGCCCCGTAACTGTTACAGATTGAGACAATCAGCCGGGCCCGCCTCGTCCGCCTCGTCATCTGTGGTTTACGTGGGGGCATGCAAAGCGCGGGTATACTAACCCACGGCGAATCTGCTCCATCGCTTAGAGCTGCTGCGTCTGGACGGCGCGTGATAGGGCTGCCAAAGCGATCGCCAGCGTGCTGAGCAACGTCCTCTCTGTGCGCACCCGTTTTTGTATGTATTAGCGCACTACCAAGCACGCCCGCGCGGCCGCATGCCGTGCCCATTGCGCGTGCAGATAAGGAACAACAACATATGCGTAATTCTGTGTCCGACGTCACCGACGCCGAGATCCTGGACGAGGCCCGCGAGGCCATGACCCAGGCTGCCTTCGATGCCGCCGATGAGGCAAATGCTGCCCAGGCCGTCGAGTCCGCTACCGAGAGCCTGCCCGCCTTTGACGAGCTGGGCCTCTCCGACGAGATGCTTCGCGCTATCGAGAACCTGGGCTACACGGCGCCGACGCCCGTGCAGGCCGGCTCGATCCCCGTGGTGCTCGAGGGCCGCGACCTGCTTGCCGCCGCTCAGACCGGCACCGGCAAGACGGCCGCCTTCTTGCTGCCGACCATGAACAACCTGGAGCACATCGCTCCGCCCAAGCCTGTGCGCGAGCGCAGCGGCCGCAACCGCCGTCGCGGCGCTAAAAAGCCCGAGGGCAACGGCCGCGGCCCCGTGATGCTCGTCATCACCCCCACGCGCGAGCTTGCCCAGCAGATCGACGAGGTCGCGAGCAAGATCGCCGACGTCACCGGTCATGTCGCCGTGACCGTCGTGGGCGGCGTGAGCTACAAGCCGCAGACCGCTGCCCTCAAGTACGGCTGCGACATCCTGGTCGCCACGCCGGGCCGTCTGGTCGATCTGATCGAGCAGGGCGCCTGCCACCTGGACGAGGTCAAGGTGCTGGTGCTCGACGAGGCCGACCGCATGCTCGACATGGGCTTTTTGCCCGCCGTCCGCCGCATTGTGCGCGAGACGCCGGCCGAGCGCCAGACGCTGCTGTTCTCGGCCACACTTGACGAGGAGGCTGTGGGCGAGATCACCGACCTGGTGAGCGACCCGGCTCGCGTGGAGATCGCACCGGCCACGTCGACCGCCGACACCGTCGACCAGTTTGTGTTCCCGGTGTCCATCGAGGCCAAGAACAACCTGTTGCCCGAGTTCCTCAAGAAGGAGGGTCCGGAGCGCACCATCGTCTTTATGCGTACCAAGCATCGCGCCGACAGCTGCTGCCGTCGTCTGGAGCGTAAGGGCATCAAGGCCGCCGCGATTCACGGCAACCGCAGCCAGGCCCAGCGCGAGCGCGCGCTTTCGGCCTTCCGCGACGGTACCGTCGACGTGTTGGTGGCAACCGACGTGCTTGCCCGCGGCATCGACATTAGCGACGTGCGCTACGTCGTGAACTTTGACGTGCCGGCCGAGCCGACCGACTACATCCACCGCATTGGCCGCACGGGCCGCGCCGGCGAGCTGGGCTGGGCCATTACGTTTGTGACCGAGCAGGACGTCGATGAGTTCTACGAGATTGAGAAGCTCATGGACAAGACCGCCGACATCTATGAGGCCGACGACCTGCACGTGGGTCCCAATCCGCCCGCGGTTGATCCCGAGCGCGACCCTGCGGCCTTTAAGGTGAAGAAGAAGACCAAGCGAGGCAAGTCCAAGAGCAAGAAGAAGCTTGAGCAGGCGCGTCGCGACGGCAAGCGCAACGGCGACGATTACGGTGATGTGGCCGGTCGTTCCAACCGCGGTCGTGACGAGCGTCGCGGCGACGGCGAGCGTCCGAGCCGTCCTAAGCGCGGCGGCAAGACCCGCGTGCGCGAGGGCGTTCAGGCTCGCGTAGACGAGGCTGTTGAGAGCGTGGCCCGCGAGGTAGCTGCCGAGGAGCGCGGCGGTGCCGCTGCCGTCGAGCAGGCCCCGCGCGGTAACCGTGCCGAGCGTCGTGCCAAGCAGTTCCAGGGCGAGGCACACCGCCGTCGTCGTGAGGACGAGGACCGTGGCGGCCGTCGTCGTGTCGAGCGCGAGGACGAGGGCCGCGGTCCGCGCGGTGGCAAGCGCGGTGCGGGCGACCGCCGTCGTTCCGGTCGTGATGACGAGCGCGGTGGCCGTGATGAGCGTCGCGGCGGCGAGGGTCGCGGTGAGCGAGGTGCCCGTGGCGGTGAGTCCCGTGGCGGCAAGCGCTTTGAAGAGCGCGGTAGCCGCGGCGGCGAGCGTCGCGAGGGTGCTCGCGGCAATGGCGGCCGCGGCGGCGCTGGTCGTTCTAACGAGTCGCGCGATCGTCGTGACCCGCGTGCCAGCCGTGATCGTCGCGATGACTGGCGCAACTACGACGATACCCGCGAAGAGCGTCGCGGCGGCTATCGTGGTGGTCGTGGCGGCAACCAGGCCGGCTCCCGTGGCGGCCGTGCCGGCGGTCGCGATAACCGTGGCAGCTACGGCAACAGCCGTGGCGGCAAGCGCGGTGGCAGCTCCCGTCGCCCCGGCGACGGCGGCGGCAAGCGCAAGTAAGATGCGCATCGCGCGCTAGCGTGAGACAAGCTAAGGGCCCGAGCAAATAACGCTCGGGCCCTTTTGTTTGCCGTGTCCATCGCTAATTCAAACGTGATGTTCTCGGGAATGCATCTGGGGGATGCTGAGGACCTATTTTCCGCCATGCAGCAATGGGTCCTATGGGGTGCGCCGTGCATTTTTTGGAGTATTCTGCAGTTCGAGTTGTCTGCATATGATTCGACGTCGCCAACGGTGGCCTTCGGATATCCCTAGCGAGCGTTCCGAGTCAGATTTCGCCGTTTTCCGGAGCAGGGGCGCGTCATTCTCGCCATGTCGGGACTTAAAATGATACGGCGCCCTACAGTTTTGCCCACCCGCGGCGGTGCTGGCGCGGTCACGTTGCAGAATACTCCGTTTTTTGCACGGGCCAGGATGGGGTACCTCAGGAGAACGCGGCGGTATCCAGTAAATATATGCAATCTGTACCGGGAATTATGCAAACCGAAAAGGCGGGCAGTATGGGTTGGTGTATCGGGCTGCCTAGCGCACCAAAACGGGGAGCTCCCCCCCCATGCGCCGTATACTCTGTCTGAATGTGAAAGCGGCTTGACGCGTTGCCAGGCGTAGGGGAGGGTGTCTCGATGAGCGTATTCGAAATTGTGTTTAGTCCGACGGGTGGAACGCGGAAGGTGTCTGGCCTTGTGGCCGGGGCACTGGGCAAGAATACCGTTACCGTCGATCTGACCGATAGCGGGCTAGATTTCAGCGCTGTCTCGATGACTGAGGACGACGTGGCCGTAATCTCTGTGCCGGCGTATGCCGGTAGAATCCCGGCTGTGGTGGCTGACCGGTTGGGCATGGTGCGCGGCAACGGGGCTCGGGCTGTTTTGGTTTGTGTATACGGAAACCGCGCGTTTGAGGACACGCTCGTAGAGCTGGAGGACGTTGCGAAGCATGCGGGATTCCGGGTGATCGCGGCAGTTGCGGCCATTGCAGAACATTCCATTGCGCGACAGTTTGCTGCCGGTCGTCCGGATGCGCAGGATGAGGCGCAGCTCGCAGAGTTTGCGCAGCAAATTCAGCAAAAGCTGTTGGCTGAGGATGCGTCCGAGCCCTCTATTCCCGGCAACCGTCCTTATAAACAAGCCGGAGGTCACCGCATGGCACCCGAGGCAACAGAGGATTGCGTCTCCTGCGGTGCATGCGCCGCGGCGTGCCCCGTTTGTGCTATCGACAAGGGTGACCCCAAACGAGCGGCTGGCGAGGCGTGCATCTCCTGCATGCGCTGCATTGCCGTATGTCCGCGAGGCGCTCGCAAGCTTGATCCCAACAAGCTATCCGCTGTTTCCCAGATGCTGAGCAAGGTTTGCGTCGTGCGGAAGGAATGCGAACTCTTCATCTAGCGCATACGAAATTGGTTCAAAGGGGTCAGAGCAAGGAGTGTCCCTGGGTGCCGGCAGAAAAGGAACGTCCCCAAGTGCTGCCTAAATACCGTTTATCGAAGAAAAAATACCGTTCGCCGGTCATAATGATTGTTCCGGCTTTGGGCTTGTCTACAATAGTTCGCGTAAAAAGAAATGCGGAAGGTTACCGAGTCCCTCGGACGTGGGCCTAACCAAAGTCTTTGAACGGATGTGTCTCTATGGACGCATTCGCTTGATTTTGGTTGGGCTATATTTATGAAGGGACATGCCACCATGGGTTTCTTTTCTCGCCTGATGGGCGGTTCGGATGAGCAGAAGACTGCAACTTCCGAGTTCGAAATCCTCGCTCCTGTTTCCGGCGAGCTTGTTCATCTAGAAAATACCAATGACCCCGCTTTTAGCAGCCGTGCCGTGGGCGATGGCGTTGCCGTGGTTCCCCAAGAGGGAACGGTGTGCGCTCCTGTTTCCGGTACCGTCGCGGCGCTGTTCCCGACCGAGCATGCACTGGGCATCATGTCCGACGACAGCTCTGCTCAGGTGATGCTGCATATCGGAATCGACACTGTTAAACTTGAGGGCAAGGGCTTCCATGCGCTTGTTGCCCAGGGTGACCATGTCGACGCGGGCCAGGCCCTCGTCGAGGTCGATTTCGACGCGGTCCGCGCCGCCGGCTTCGATCCCACGGTCTTCGTTATCGTGTGCGAGCGTTCGGAGAACTCGACTCTTCGTGAGCACGCTTCCGGCCCTGTTGCTGTTAAAGAGCCTGTCGTCTGGCTTTCCGAGTAAATTCTTGTGGTGGGTACCGTGGTTATCAAGCGAGTTTTTAACAACAACGTCGCAATGGTCACTTCGGACGATGGCTCCGAGCTCATCGTCATCGGTCGAGGCCTCTGCTTTGGCCGTCATGCCGGCGATGCCATCGACGAGGCGTCGATCGAAAAGACCTACGCGTTGCAGGAGGGAACTTCTCAGGATTCGCGTACGATTGACCGCTTGGCACATCTTTTGGAGTCCATCCCCACCGTCAACCTCGTGATTGCCGAGGACATTGTTCAGATGCTCCGTCGAGAGCTCAATGTTGATATCAACGACAAGATTCTCATTGCTCTCGCAGACCATATCAGCCTTGCTTTGGAGCGCGAGCGCAAGGGCGTCCCCTGCGAGAATCCGTTGCTGCTCGAGATCCAGCAGTTCTATCGCAAGGAGTATGCGCTTGCGGGCCGTGCGCTGCAGATTGTCAAGGAGTATATGGGCATCCAGATGAGCGAAGAAGAGCAGGGTTTTATTACGCTGCATATCGTCAACGCCACCATGCCGCAACGCTCCGACCGTCTCATCATCTCGGTCCAGCTTGTTCGCGACGTGCTCGCGATTGTTTCCGAGCGCTATGCTACGACCCTCGATGACACCTCGCTGCCCTATGAGCGTTTCGTCCGCTACCTGCAGTTTTTCGCACAGCGGGCGCTTGACCCCGCGGCCGGGCAGATCAATGACGATGCACTGTTCCGAATCGATGAAACAAAGTATCCGTGCGCGTTCTCGTGCGCGGACGCCATAGCCGCCCACTTGTCGTCTACCTATAACGTTGTCGTTACCGATGCCGAGAAGAGTTATCTCGCATATCACATTGTTAACCTGCTTGGAGAACCTGGTCTCTAGGCATAACGTGCCCACACATCGATTGATATAAGGCAGGGCTCACGGTCTTGTCTAGGGCACATCTGTCTTAATTTGCGGAAAAGGAAGGGGAGTACCGCTATGACCGCAAAAAAGAAGTTCAATTTCAAAGCGCCGTTGGAGGTGTTCGCGAAGTCAATCGTCCAGCCGATGATGTATCTCTCGGTTGCCGGCATTCTGCTCATCGTGGGCATTATTCTGACCAACAAGACCATTTGCGCCTTGATCCCCGTACTGGGCTCCGGTCCGTTCCAGCTTGTGGGCGCCGTTGTCTATCAGTCGCTGATGTTTATCATCAACAACCTCTCGATTCTGTTCTGCGTGGGCATCGCCGGCGCCATGGCAAAGAAGAACAAGGGCCATGCTTCGCTGATTGCCCTGATGTCGTTCTTCCTGTTCCTGCAGGCTAACAACATCGTGCTCAACGCCACCGGCTCTCTTGCCGAAGCGAGCGGCATGCTCGGTCTTACCGGAACCGGCCAGAGCACCGTTATGGGCATTCAGGTGCTCGATACCGGCGTGTTCGGCGGCATCATCCTTGGTTGCATCACCGGTGCCGTGTTCAACAAGTACTCGAACAAGCAGTTCCCCATTGCCCTTTCGATGTTCTCGGGCGTCCGCTTCCCGTTCCTGATTATGATCATCATTTCCTGGATCATGGGCGCTGGCTTCTGCATCGTTTGGCCTCCGGTTCAGGGTGCCATCTCCTCCGTTGCCGGCATCATTAAGGAGTCGGGCAACATCGGTCTGTTTATCTACGGCATGCTCAACAAGCTGCTCGTTCCCACCGGTCTGCACCACCTCATCTACACCCCGTTCCAGTTCTCCGATGTGGGTGGCACCCTGACGCTGGGTGATCAGGTTATTGCCGGCGCCTATCCCATCCGTGTTGCCGAGATGGCAATGACGGGTCAGCCCTTCTCCGATAGTACGTATTTCAACAGCTACACCTTCAACAACCTGTGGCCCTACATCGGTATCGGTCTCGCCTTTATCGTCACCGCTTACAAGGGGAACAAGGATAAGACCAAGGCCGTTATTATCCCGCTGATCATCACCGCCGTGCTCTCCTGCGTGACCGAGCCCATGGACTTCCTCTTTGTCTTTGCCGCTCCCGTGCTCTTTGTCGTTCACTCGGTTCTTTCCGGCATCTTCCTGGTCCTGCTCAAGGTCCTCTCCGTGCCCGCTTCGACTGCAGGCGGCATCATCAACATCGTGGTTTCCAACCTGGTCCTCGGTGTCGATAAGACCAACTGGCCGGTTATGCTGGTGCTTGGAGTCGTCAACGCCGCTCTGTACTTCTTCCTCTTCACCTTCCTTATCAAGAAGCTCAACCTCCACACGCCTGGTCGCGAGGAAGAGTCCGAGCTTGCCGAGTCCGTTGCCGAGGGCGAGGCCGCCGCGTCTGTCGCGGTGAAGCAGGGCGCTGTTGCCGCGGCTCCCGCAGAGGGCGTCGATGCAGGTATTGCCGACCTGGTCGCAGGTCTTGGTGGCAAGGACAACATCGAGGAGCTCGAGAACTGCTTTACGCGTCTCCGCGTGAACGTTAAGAACCCGGACCTCATCAATGAGGACCTCATCAACCACGTGCCCAACAGCGGCATCAACCGCAACGGCAATAATATCCAGATCATCTTTGGCATGAAGGTCGCCGAGATGCGCGACAAGGTCGAAAACGCAATTGAGAAGGAGCAGTAAACAATGATCATTACTCTGTGTGGTGGCGGATCCACCTTTACCCCCGGCATCGTCAAGTCCATCGCCCTGCGCAAGGACGAGCTCGACGTTGACGAGATTCGTCTGTACGACATCAACGAGGAGCGCCAGCGCAAGATCGGCGTGCTCGTGGACTGGATTTTGCACGAGGACCTCGGCCTGGACATCAAGCTCACGGTGACCACCGACAAAAAGACGGCTTTTACCGACGCGAGCTTCGTGTTTGCCCAGATGCGCGTGGGCGGCTACGCCATGCGCGAGCAGGACGAGAAGATTCCGCTGCGTCACGGCTGCGTGGGCCAGGAGACTTGCGGTTGCGGCGGCCTTGCCTACGGCATGCGCACCATCTTCCCCATGGTCGAGCTGATCGATGACGTTGAGAAGTACGCCAAGAAGGATTACTGGATTCTCAACTACTCCAACCCTGCTGCCATCGTCTCCGAGGGCTGCCGTGTGCTGCGTCCCAACGCTCGCATCATCAACATCTGCGACATGCCGATCGCGATCATCGACGTGGTTTGCGCCGCGCTCGATATCGACAAGAAGGATGTCGAGTACGATTACTTTGGCCTCAACCACTTTGGTTGGTTCACCTCGATCCGCCACAAGGGCGAGGAGGTGCTCCCGCAGCTGCGCGAGTACATCAAGGAGCACCAGATCCTGCTGCCCGACTCCTACCTCAAGGGCATGGGCTCGCTCATGGCAAAGAAGCCCGAGGAGGCCACCGACGAGCATCCCGAGCAGAACCGTCACACCAAGGGCAGCTGGTACTACGTCTGGAAGGGCGAGTACGAGATCATGGAGTGCTTCCCGGAGTACCTGCCCAACACGTATCTGAACTACTACCTGCAGCAGAAGGAATTCGTCGAGCACTCAAACCCCGAGCGCACCCGTGCGAACGAGGTTGAGGAGACGCGCGAGAAGAACCTCTTCGACGGCATCGACCACTACGAGAAGACGGGCGAGATCGACGAGAGCACGTTCTATGCGGGCAGCCACGGCGACTGGATTGCCGATCTGGCCATCGCTCTGAAGAACGACACCAAGCAGCGCTTCCTGGTCATTTGCGAGAACAAGGGCGCTATCCCCAACATGCCCTACGACGCTATGGTCGAGCTGCCTGCCTACATTGGCAAGAACGGCCCCGAGGTCATCAGCCGTGACAACATTCCTCTGTTCCAGCAGGGTCTCATGATGCAGCAGCTGAACTCTGAGAAGCTCGTGGTCGAGGCTACGATTGAGGGTTCGTACGAGAAGGCGCTCAAGGCCTTTACGCTCAACAAGACCGTGCCTTCGATGAAGGTCGCCAAGGAGGTTCTCGACGACATGATCGAGGCCAACAAGGGTTACTGGCCCGAGCTTAAGTAAAAGCAACAGGGTCGCTGACCGCATACCTGAAGCAATGCCCCGCCCACGTGATTGCGTGGGCGGGGCATTGTCGTTTGGTAACGCGTTTTATCAAATATGGCATTTATCTGCGGTAATGTTCTATTTCACCGCCGAGGGTGACATTTCATACCGCCTGCCGAACTGCGTGGAGGCCTAACAACTTTATAGGTCAGTGTTGTGCGTGTAGCAACTTCGCCCGGCCTCGCCTCCGGGCTGCCGCATGAGAGGGGATCTTATGGCACGACTGCACGTAATGGAACGCAGCCACGCTCAGGCTGTCATGGACGACCTGCACGATGCGCTCGGACGTCGTCTGGCGGTGAGTTCGCTCGCCCCGTGTCCCGTTGAGTTTACGGCAGCGCTCGTCAACCTGTGCTCCACCCAGAGCTGCGGCAAGTGCACGCCCTGCCGTGTGGGCCTGAGCGCGCTGAGCGACCTGCTCGCCGATGTGCTCGAAGGCCGCGCCGACGAGTCCACGCTCAATCTGATTGAGCGCACCGCCCGCACCATCTATCTTTCGAGCGACTGCGCCATCGGTTACGAGGCCGGCGCCATGGCGCTTACGGCTATCCGCGGTTTCCGCGACGACTTTGAGCACCACATCCGCGAGCACTCCTGTGGCTTTGACCGCGAGGCCCGCGTCCCGTGCGTCTCGGGCTGCCCGGCGCACGTCGACATTCCCGGTTACATTTCGCTGGTCGAGGCCGGCCGCTATGCCGATGCCGTCAAGGTCATCCGCAAGAACAACCCGCTGCCGCTCGTTTGTGGCCTGGTGTGCGAGCATCCCTGCGAGATGCACTGCCGTCGCGGCATGGTCGACGATCCCATGAACATCCTCGCCCTCAAGCGTTTTGCCGTTGAGCATAGCGACCTCAACGACCACAAGCCGCATGTGGTGGACAACACCGGGAAGCGCGTCGCCGTGATCGGCGGCGGCCCGGCCGGTCTTTCTTGCGCTTACTACCTGGCCGTGATGGGCCACAAGGTGACCATCTTGGAGCAGCGCCACCACCTGGGCGGCATGCTGCGCTACGGCATCCCCAGCTATCGTCTGCCGCGCGAGCGCCTGCAGGCCGAGATCGACTGGATCTTGAGCGCCGGCATCGACGTGGAGCTCGACCACTCCGTCAACGGCGAGGAGCTTGCCCGTCTGCGCGACGAGTTCGATGCCGTCTACCTGGCCATTGGCGCCCACAGCGATAAGAAGCTCGGCCTTCCGGGCGAAGAGGCTCCCGGCGTGGAGTCGGCCGTCAAGATGCTGCGCGCCATCGGCGATGACGAGCTGCCCGACCTGAGCGGCCAGCGCGTGTGCGTCATCGGCGGCGGTAACGTGGCCATGGACGTGGCGCGCTCCGCCGTGCGCTGCGGTGCCGAAAAGGTGAGCATCGTCTACCGCCGTCGCATCTGCGACATGACGGCCCAGGACGCCGAGATCGCCGGCGCCCAGGCCGAGGGCTGCGAGGTGCTGGAGTTGACCGCCCCGCTCGCTATCGAGACGGGCGAGGAAGGTCGCGTGAGTGGCCTGCGCGTGCAGCCGCAGATTATCGGCGAGCCCCGTCGTGGGCGTCCGGCCCCGCGTGCCGCCGCCACGCCCGAGCGCGTCATTCCCTGCGAGCGCGTGTTCGTGGCCATTGGCCAGGACATCGATTCCAAGCCGTTTGAGGACATGGGCATCGCTTGTAAGTGGGGCTGCGTGGTCACCGATTCGGATGGCGCCGTGCCCAACTTCGATGGCCTCTTTAGCGGCGGTGACTGCCAGACCGGTCCCGCCACCGTCATCCGTGCCATCAACGCCGGCCGCGTGGCTTCGGCAAATATCGACCGCTACCTGGGCTTTGACCACAAGATCAAGCTCGACGTGGAGCTGCCGACCGTCCAGTTTAAGGGCAAGCATGAGTGCGGCCGCTGCGAGCTGGGCGAGCGCGAGGCCGGCGAGCGTATTCACGATTGGGATCTGGTCGAGCAGGGTCTCACCGAGCAGGAGGCGCGCCAGGAGGCGAGCCGCTGCCTGCGTTGCGATCACTTTGGCTTTGGCGCGTTCCGCGGAGGGAGGAACTTGGAATGGTAGAGCTCAACAACCCCACTGTCAGCGACAACACCGAAAGCGGAGCACTCAATATGGTCAAGCTCACTATCGATAATTGCGAGGTCGTGGTACCCGAGCACACCACGATCCTGGACGCGGCCAAGTCCGTCGGTATCCAGATTCCCACCCTGTGCTACCTGCGCGATCTGAACGAGATCGGCGGCTGCCGCGTGTGCGTGGTCGAGGTTGAGGGCTGCGACCAGCTGGTTGCCGCCTGCAACAACTACGTGCTCGATGGCATGGTGGTCCACACCAACAGCCCCAAGGCCCGCGAGGCCCGTCGCACCAACGTGCAGCTGCTGCTGTCCCAGCACGATTCGCAGTGCACGAGCTGCGTGCGCAGCGGCAACTGCAACCTACAGACCATCGCCAACGACCTGGGCATTTTCTATCTGCCGTATCAAAGGCATTTGGCGGGCGAGGGCTGGGACTTCGATTTTCCCATCATCCGCGAAAACGACAAGTGCATTAAATGTATGCGCTGCATCAAGGTGTGCGAGAGCGTGCAGGGCCTGGGGATTTGGGACCTGACCAACCGCGCCACGCATACCGCCGTGGGTACCCGCGGGCGCGCGCCGATCGGCAAGACCGATTGCGTCGCGTGCGGCCAGTGCATTACGCATTGCCCGACGGGGGCGCTGCGCGAGCGCGACGATACCGAGACCGTGTTTGACGCGCTCGCTAATCCCGACAAGATCGTGCTGGTGCAGATCGCACCTGCCGTGCGCAGCGCCTGGGGCGAGGAACTCGGCATTCCGCGCGAGGAGGCCACCGTTGAGCGCCTGGCTTGCGCGCTGCGCCGCGTTGGCTTTGAGTACGTGTTCGACACCGATTTCTCGGCCGACCTCACCATTATGGAGGAGGGCTCCGAACTGCTCGAGCGCCTAGGGAAGGCCGCCAAGGGCGAGGACGATAGCCGCGGCTGGCCCATGTTTACGAGCTGCTGCCCGGGCTGGGTGCGCTTTGTGAAGGCGCGCTATCCGGAGTTTGTCGACAGCCTGTCCACGTCCAAGTCGCCGCAGCAGATGTTCGGCGCCATCGCCAAGACCTACTACGCCAAGGTGCTGGGCGTGGAGCCCGAGCGCCTGTTCGTGGTGTCCGTTATGCCGTGCACGGCCAAGAAGGCCGAGTGCGCGCTGCCGAGCATGGTGGGCGAGGACGGCACGCCCGATGTGGACGTTGCGCTGACGGTGCGCGAGATGGTGCGCATGATCCGCGCGAGCCACGTGAGCGTCGACACGCTGGTTGAGGAGCCGCTCGACACGCCGCTGGGCTTCGGCACGGGCGCGGGCGTGATCTTTGGCGCCACGGGCGGCGTGATGGAGGCCGCCGTGCGCTCGGCATATTACCTGGTGACGGGCAAGAACCCCGACGCCGACTTCTTTACCGATGTGCGCGGCCTGGACGGCTGGAAGGAGGCCGTGGCCGATATCGATGGCACCAAGGTGCGCGTCGCCGTGGCGCACGGGCTGGGCAACGCCGCCCGCCTACTCGACGCGATTCGCGACGGCCGTGCGAGCTATGACTTCGTTGAGGTCATGGCATGCCCGGGCGGGTGCGTCGGTGGCGGCGGTCAGCCCATCCACGACGGCTGCGAGCTGGCAGCCGAGCGCGGTCAGGTGCTGTGGGGTCTGGATGCCGCTGCGGACATTCGCTTCTCGCACGAGAATCCCGATGTCCAGGCGTGCTATCGCGAGTTCTTGGGCGCGCCGCTCTCGCCACTGGCCGAGGAGTTGCTGCATACCGACCATCACGCCTGGTCGATGCCCAACGAGGGGGCGTGCTAGCCATGCGTGCGTTTGATGTTGAGCTGTCGCGCCGGGGGTTTGCCTCGGCGCTCGCCGCGGGCGCCCTGTCGCTTGCGCTCGCGGGCTGTGGCGGCGGGGCTGCCGGTGCCGGGTCCGCCGCGGGTTCGGCTGCCGGGCCTGCCGCCGACGGTGCCACTGCCGAGCCGGTCGAGGTGCACGTCGCCTCGCTCAAGGGGCCGACCTCGATTGGTCTGGTGCAGTTTATGGACCGGGCGGCCGATGGCGAGACGGACAATGAGTTCGACTTTGCGATGAATACTGCCGCCGATGAGATCGTGCCCAAGGTCATTCAGGGCGATATCGATATCGCCCTGGTGCCCGCCAACGTGGCGAGCGTACTCTACAACAAGACCGAGGGTGCGGTGCAGGTCATCGATATCAACACGCTGGGCGTGCTGAACGTGGTGACGGGTAACGCGGACGTTACTTCGTTTGGCGATCTGGCGGGCCATACCGTCTACATGACGGGCAAGGGCACCACGCCGGAGTACGTCATGAACTACCTGTTGGAGCGCGCGGGCCTGACCGGCCAGGTGGCGCTTGAGTTTAAGAGCGAGCCCACCGAGGTGCTGTCGGCGTTGCTTGTCGACCCGTCCGCCGTGGGCGTGCTGCCGGAGCCGTTCAAGACCGCTGCCATCGCCAAGAGCGAAGGCAAGCTGTCGGCGCCGGTGAGCCTGACCGATGTGTGGGATGAGCTAGCGGGTGACACGGGTTCGCGCCTGCTGACGGGCGTGACCGTGGTGCGCCGTGCCTTTGCCGAGGAGCATCCCGAGGCCGTGGCGGAATTCTTGCGCTGCCATGAGGCGAGCGTGAAGGCCGTGAACGCGGCGCCGGCGGACTGGGCGCAGGCCGTGGTCGATGCCGGCATCGTGGACAACGCCAAGATTGCTGAGAAGGCGATTCCCGGGTGCATGCTCGTGTGCCAGACGGGCAAGGATATGAAGGCGGCACTTAGCGGGTACCTGCAGGTGCTGGCCGACGCGGACGCGAGCGCCGTGGGTGGTAAACTTCCGGCTGACGATTTCTACTACATGGAGTAGCCCGTGCGTGCGTTTGCTCGACAAATGACAGAGCGTGTGAAGGCGGTGGCGGCAGCAGGTGCCGTCGCCGCCTTTTGGCTTGCCGCGTGGATGCTGGTGGCGGCGCTGGTGGCGCAGCCGTTGATCTTGCCGGGGCCGGGCGCTGTCGTTGTGGCATTGCTGCACCTTGTGTGCGATGGCGGTACCTGGGCGATTTTGGCGGGCTCGGGCGCGTGGATTCTGGGCGGGCTGGCGCTTGCCGCGGTGTGCGGCGGCGTGCTTGCTGGGGTCTCGTCACGGTCGCGGGCGTTTGCGCGCCTGGTGGCGCCGGCGCTGTCGTTTGTGAAGGCGACGCCGGTCGCCTGCGTGGTGGTCCTGCTGCTCATTTGGCTGGGGTCGGCGCGCGTGAGCATCGCTGCGGTGTTTTTGATGGCGCTGCCAGGCGTGTATTTTTCGCTGGCAGAGGGCCTGGCACAGGTTAATGGGTCGTTGGAGCAGATGTTCCGCCTGCATGGCGTGCGGGGCTGGCGCCTGTTTTGCGCCCATACCTGGCGCGAGGCGCTGCCGTTTGTGCTTTCCTGCGCCCGGGCCGTGATTGGCATGGGCTGGAAAGCTGGCGTGGCGGCCGAGCTTATCGGCATGGCAGTGGGTACCGTGGGCGAGCGTATCTATCAGGCAAAACTTTTGATTGAGACGGCCGATCTGCTGGCGTGGACCGTGCTGGTCGTTGCCGCCTCGTGGGCGTGTGAGCGCGTGCTGGTGTGGCTTCTGCAGGCTTCGGGTCCTGTGGCGTGGCGTGCGGCCGTGCGGACGCATGGGCATGGGCTGCGCGGGCATGCGGGCGCTGCGGGCGATGGCGCGGCGGCGGAGATCTCGCTTGCCGTGGGCGATCGCGCGCCCTGGGCGCCGACGTTGGACGGTCTGGTGCTCAACGTGCCTGCGGGCGGGCGTGCTTGCGTGATGGGCGCTTCGGGTGCTGGCAAGACGACGCTGCTCGCGCTGGCGGCGGGGGAGTGCGCGCCGTGTTCGATGGTGTTTCAGGATGCGCGTTTGGTCGAGGACGCCTCGGCGCTCGATAACGTGCTGGTGTGCGCCGATGCGCGCGTGGATGCTTCGAGCGCCGCGGCCTTGCTGCGCCTGCTGGTGCCGGGTATCGATGTACATGCCTGCGTGGCTGAGCTTTCGGGTGGGCAGCGACGGCGCGTTGAGATCGCCCGTGCTCTGCTGTGCCCCGGCGGTGTGGTGATTCTGGACGAGCCTTTTACCGGCCTGGATGCCAGTGCGCGCGATGTGGCGGCCGAGGTTGTTCTTGACCTGCTCGATGGCCGCATGCTCTTGCTCGCCACGCACGACGCTACCGACGTTCATGCGCTCAACATCTCGGACGTCATCACGCTGTAGAGGCTCGTCCAAACCCAAATTCAAGCTCAAATTCAACAACAGAATGATCCGTTTTCATCTGCCCCTACGGGGGCAGATGTGTTATTCTATCTGCGGGGTAATACTTAGGAATACCAAGTAATACCAACGCCGCAGAAACAAACTCCGGATGCGGGCCAATCGGGTTGCCTTCACAGCCCGTCGCCCAGCCGCATGGCCCGCATCTATCCGCACCACCGTCGTTTCAAAAAGGAAGCGCCATGGCAGAACACATGACCCCTGTAGTCGCGAAGGTCTTGCCCGAGGAAAAGGCGGCCTTCGCGGCGGCAACCCAGCTCGTGGGCACCACGCCGTCCAACGCCATCCGCATGTTTATCGCCGCCTTCAATCGCTGCGGCACCTTTCCGTTCGACATCTCGCCGAGCGGGGCTTTTGGCACTGAACCCGATTCTCATCAACAATGACTGTTCCAAACTGCCGGCACTTGGGGACGTTCCTTTTCTGCCGGCAGTTAAGGAACGTCCCCAAGTGCCAGGTTTTGAGGAGGTTGGCATGCTCAATGCGATAGCGTGGGCGCTTGCCTGTTTTGGTGTTGTCGCTGCCGATATAGCCCTGAGCGTGGTTCTATTTTCTGTTCTCGATGCCGTATCGGTGCTGACGGGCTATCCGATTGACAATCTCGATATCCAATGGTTCCAGGCAGCCGCTCAGACGGCGTCGTTTTTGATGGCGCTGCTGTGGTGGCGTTATCTGTGGCCGCGCTCGTTTATGGCGCGCTGGCAGGGCGTGCGCTCGCTTAGCGGGGGAGCAAATGCTGTATGGAAGCGCATCGTATGCGTTGTCGTGATCGGCCTGTCCATGCAGGTGGTCATTAGCTACCTATGCGATGGCGTGCTGTCGCTGCTGCCCGAGGTTGCGGCAGACTATAGCGAGCTTGTCGAGGAAACAGGCATGGGCGACACGAGCTATCTGGCCGTCCTGACCACGGTGCTCGGCGCGCCGTTTTGCGAGGAACTGCTGGTGCGCGGTATCATTTTTGAGTTCTCATTGCGTGCGTTTAATCCACAGTGCCGTCCGCTCTGGAAGCGCCGGCGTCACGTGCGACCGCAAGATGGCGCCATGGTGCCCTGGGCGGCCCCGAGTACCTGGGGCGTCGCCGCGGCAATCGTGCTGCAGGCGGCGGTCTTTGGCTTTATGCATATGAACTGGGTCCAGGGCTGCTACGCCGGCGCCGCCGGCCTCATCTTTGGCTGGGTGCTCGTGACGACCGGAAAGCTCCGCTACGCCATCCTGCTGCACTTTGCCTTTAACGCCGGGTCGTATCTCATGGCGTTGCTCTGGTTTGTGAATACGCCGCTCGACGTGGTCATCACGGTTGCTATCGCCGGCGTCATCCTCGTGGAGGCCATGCGCTCGCTGCGCCATGCGTGCCAGCCGGGTGCGGTGAGCGCGCCCTTGCGCTAGTTGCGGCGTCCGCCTCCGTTGGCGCCCTGGCGTCCCTGGGCCGCGCGGTTACGCCCCGCGGTGTTCTGCGCGCGGGACATACCGCCGCGGCCCTTGCTGCCCTTGGGACCCTTGCCGGTACCGTTGCCGCCGTGCGGCTTGCCACCCTTCTTGCCAGTCCCGTGCCCGCCGCTGGCAGACGTCTCGCCCGGGCGCGGCGGTACGGGGCGGATCAGGCAATGCTTGGTGTAGCCGATCAGGTCGCGACGGCCGGCCTTCTCCAGTGCCTCGCGCACGAGCTTGTAGTTCTCGGGCTTGCGATACTGAATCAGCGCGCGCTGCATGGCCTTCTCGTGCGGGTCGCGTGCCACGTAGATCGGTTGCATGGTACGCGGGTCCACGCCGGTGTAGTACATGCAGGTCGACATGGTCGACGGGGTGGGGTAGAAGTCCTGCACCTGCTCGGGCATGTAGCCCATGTCGCGCACGGCCTCGGCAAGGTCCACGGCTTCCTTCATCGTCGAGCCGGGATGGCTCGAGATCAGATACGGCACCACGTACTGCTTGAGTCCGTACTCGCGGTTCAGGCGCTCAAATTTTCGGCAGAATGCGTCGTAGACGGCGCGGCTCGGCTTGCCCATCACGGACAGCACCGCGTCGCTCACGTGCTCGGGCGCCACGCGCAGCTGGCCCGAGACATGGTGCTCGAGCAGCTCGCGCAAAAACTCGTCCGAGGCATCGGCCATGGTGTAATCGAAGCGGATGCCGCTGCGCACAAAGACCTTCTTGACGCCCGGCAGCTGGCGCAGGTCGCGCAGCAGCTGCGTGTAGCCGCTCTCGTCGACCACCATGTTCTTGCATACGCTCGGCCACAGGCAGCGCTTGTTCTTGCACACGCCGTGCTTGAGCTGCTTGTCGCAGGCCGGACGGCTAAAGTTGGCCGTCGGTCCGCCCACGTCGTTGATGTAGCCCTTAAACTCCGGGTCGCGCGTGAGCAGTTCGGCCTCGCGCATGATCGAGTCGTGGCTGCGCATCTGCAGCACGCGGCCCTGGTGGAAGGTGAGCGCGCAAAACGAGCACTCGCCAAAGCACCCGCGGTTGGAGCTGATGGAAAACTTGATCTCGGAAAAGGCCGGCACGCCGCCTGCGGCATCGTAGTCGGGGTGCCAGTCGCGCGCGTAGGGGAGTTCGGCGACCTCGTCCATCTCGTCGGTGGTGAGCGTTGCCGATGGCGGATTTTGCACCACGTACACGCTGTTGGGATAGGGCTCCACCAGGCGATGACCGGTGATGGGGTCCATGTTCTGCTGCTGCACGTTAAAGCTGCGTGCGTAGTTGAGCTTATCGGCGGTCAGGTCGTCCCAGCTGGGCAGCAGGTCGTAGTCGTAGACCTCGTCGAGCGAGCCCGTGCGGTAGACGGTGCCGTTGATGTAGGTGATCTGGTCGACGGGCAGCCCGGCGTCGAGCGCATCGGCGATCTCGACGATCGCGTGCTCGCCCATGCCGTAGATGAGGATGTCGGCGCCCGAATCGAGCAGCACCGAGCGCTTGAGCTTGTCCTGCCAATAGTCGTAGTGGGCCAGGCGGCGCAGGCTCGCCTCGATGCCGCCGATGATGATGGGGGCGTCCTTGAACGTCTGGCGGATAAGGTTGCCGTAGACCGTGACGGCTCGGTTGGGACGGTGACCCTCCTCGCCGCCGGGAGTGTAGGCGTCGGTGTGGCGGCGGTGCTTGGTCACCGAATAGTGGTTGACCATGGAGTCCATGTTGCCGGCACTGACGAGAAAGCCCAGGCGTGGCTCGCCGAGCACCGTGATGCTGGCGGGGTCGGTCCAGTCGGGCTGGCAGATGATGCCCACTTTGTAGCCGTGCGCGTCGAGCACGCGGCTGACGATGGCCATACCAAAGCTGGGATGGTCCACGTAGGCGTCGCCGCAGATGTAGACAAAGTCGCACTGGTCCCAACCGCGCGCATCCATGTCGGCGCGACTGACGGGGAGGAACTTGTCGCGGCCCGGACGCCAGGGGCGGGTGGGCGTCGCTTGGGAATGCTTGGTGCGGGCGACCGTGGCCTGCGCCTTGCCGCCGCGCTTTTGCTGCTGGCCCTGTTTGCCCTGCTGACTGCGCTGGTTGTTCTGAGCGTGCTGAGGCTTTTTTGCCACGATCCCTCCCGGTGTTTGTATGCTGCACGTAATTGTAACCAGTCTTTTTGGGACGGGGCTAAAAAGACTGGTGGAGTACATGAGCTGGTGAGTGAGAGCGTTGCTGAGCCAGTCGTTTGTTTCCAGACTGTGTATCCCCGTGTCGAAGGAGCCGTCTCGCGCGCACGCCATGTTGTCAATGGGTTACAGTATGAACGGCGGCTATGTTTCCGCCAACGCACGAGAGGGTCGTCAACAAGGAGGATGCACGACGATGCAGCGTGCCAAACAGATATCGGAGTCCATCGAACTGGGCATTATCCTGGCGCTCGCCGGCGGCTTTATGGATGTGTATTCGTACATTGGGCGCGACCATGTTTTCGCAAACGCGCAGACGGGCAACATCCTGCTTGTGGGCGTGAGCATCTCGGAGGGCAATTGGGCACTTGCGGGGCGCTACTTCTTCCCTGTGGTGTCGTTTGCCGTGGGCATTATGCTTGCCGACCTGGTACACGAACGGTTTGGCAGCGTGATTCACTGGCGCCAAGTGACGGTGTTCTTTGAAGCCGTCATCTTGCTGGGCGTGAGCTTTATCCCCGGTGGCGGTTACAACCTGCTCGCCAACTGCCTCACTTCGTTTGCCTGCGGCATGCAGGTCGAGAGCTTCCGCAAGATCCACGGTCACGGCATCGCTACGACCATGTGCATCGGCAACTTGCGCAACGCGCTGCAAAACGTGGACGATTACATCATCACCCACAGGCGCGGCTTTTTGGAAAACGGCCTGCTGTACTTTGGCGTGATCTTTACCTTTGTGTTTGGCGCCGTGTTGGGCAACTGGTGTATTGAGCGCATGGGCCTGCACGCCATCGTCGTGGCGAGCTTGCTGCTGTTTGTCGCGTTTGCCATCATGTTCATCGACCGCGAGCGCGACTTGCGCTTACGCTGGAAGGTTGCGGCCGAGGCTTGGAAAGAGGGCTGTCGAAAGTAACCGAATGCGGCAAAGGGGCTGTCCCTTTGCCGCAATATTTTTCATCATCTGTTGAAACGCTTTAAACCATTTGACGTTCTCACGTGTTTTTTGTTTCAAAAGCGTTAGGATGGGACTCATAGCGTGGGGCGTAATGGGTGCCCCGCACACGATGGGAGGCTATCAATGGCTAATCGTTTCGTTCTCAACACCATTTCTTATCATGGTTCCGGCGCCATCAAGGAGATCCCCGGTGAGCTCCAGCGTCGCGGCTACAAGAAGATCTTCGTCTGCTCTGACCCCGATCTGGTTAAGTTTGGCGTTACCGCCAAGGTGACCGACGAGCTCGACGCCGCCGGCATCGCTTGGAGCCTCTACTCCGAGATTAAGCCCAACCCTACCATCCAGAACGTCAAGGACGGCGTCGAGGCCTTCAAGGCCGCCGAGGCTGATGCTATCGTGACCATCGGTGGCGGCTCCTCCATGGACACCGCTAAGGCTATCGGCATCATCATCAACAACCCCGAGTTCGCTGATGTCCGCAGCCTCGAGGGCGTCGCTCCGACCAAGAACCACGCTGTGTTCACCATCGCCGTGCCGACGACCGCCGGTACCGCCGCTGAGGTGACCATCAACTACGTCATCACCGACCCCGAGAAGGTCCGCAAGTTCGTGTGCGTCGATACCAACGACGCCCCCGAGGTCGCCGTCGTCGACCCCGACATGATGGCTTCCATGCCCGCCGGCCTCACCGCCTCCACCGGTATGGACGCCCTGACCCACGCCATCGAGGGCTACACCACCAAGGGTGCTTGGGAGCTTTCCGACATGTTCCACTTTGAGGCCATCAAGCTGATCAGCGAGAACCTGCGCGACTCCGTCGCCGAGGCCAAGTCCGGCCAGCCCGGCTCCGGCCGCGAGGGCATGGCTCTTGGCCAGTATGTCGCCGGCATGGGCTTCTCCAACGTTGGCCTGGGCATCGACCACGCTATGGCTCACACCCTGTCCGCTCACTACGACACCCCGCACGGCGTCGCTTGCGCCATGCTGCTGCCGATCGCCATGGAGTTCAACAAGCCGGTTTGCGCCGAGCGCCTGGCCAAGGTCGCCGTCGCCATGGGCGTTGACACCACGGGCATGAGCACCGACGAGGCCGCCGACGCTGCCATCGCCGCCGTCAAGCAGCTCTCCGCTGACGTGAACATCCCGCACGTCTGCGAGGCCATGAAGGCTGATGAGATCGAGGTCCTGGCCAAGGACGCCATGGCCGACGCCTGCTTCCCGGGTAACCCGCGCGAGGCGACGCTCGACGACGTCATCGAGCTCTTCAAGAAGATCTGCCCGGCTGCTTAAACTGGTTCGGCGGGCCCCGCCCGTTAGCCCCAGAATCGTCCTCGGACATGTCGGAGGCCCCGCTGCGCACTACGTGCGGCGGGGCCTCCTTCTGTCCTGCGGAAAGATTCTGGGGCTAACGGGCGGGGCCCGCCGGCTCGTTGTCGTGGCGGGCGCTGTTTTGGGGTGCTCGATGGGTTGTCTCGCTGAGTAAAAGATAGTCCGTAGTGTTATCGTTGTTGGGACTTTTACTGATTACGGGATGTTGACTTTGGAGTTGTGGATGGTGTCCCAGATGGATTCTACGCTTGGCTTTATTACTGATCAGCTTAAGGCGCTTACTTCGATTGCTTCGCCTACGGGGTTTACTCGTGCGGCGACCGATTATCTGATGGAGACGCTTCGCGATATGGGGTTTGGGCCTGAGCGTTCTAATAAGGGTAATGTGCTGGTGGAGCTTGGCGGCGAGGGCGAGCCGCTCGTGTTGACGAGCCATGTCGATACCCTGGGTGCTATGGTGCGCTCCATTAAGGACAATGGTCGTCTGCGCCCCACGACCCTTGGTGGGCATCAGTGGTCTACGGCCGATGGCGAGAACTGCACTGTCTACACGCGCGACGGCAATGTCTATACGGGTGTGGTCCTCAACACCGAGCCTTCGGCGCATGTGGCCGACGAACCGGTCAAGACCGTCGAGAAGAACATGGAGATCCTGCTCGATGAGAACGTCGACAGCAAGGACGACGTGCTCGAACTGGGTATTCAGACCGGCGACATTATCGCCATGGATCCGCGCACCACGGTGACGGAGAGCGGCTACATTAAGAGCCGCTTCCTGGACGACAAGCTGTCTGCGGCGATTCTGCTGGGTTTGGCCCGCGCCGTCGCAAATGGCGAGGTGACGCTTTCGCGCAAGGTGTCGCTGCTCTTTACCGTGTACGAGGAGGTCGGCCACGGCGGTGCCTTTGTGCCGGCCGACACGCGCGAGATGATCAGCGTGGACATGGGCTGCGTGGGCGACGATCTGGGCTGCACCGAGCGCATGGTTTCGATTTGCGCCAAGGATTCGGGCGGTCCGTACAACTACGACCTGGTAACCACGCTGTCCAACATCGCGCGCGAGCTGGAGCTCGACTATGCGATCGACGTGTACCCGCATTACGGCTCTGATGTCGAGGCCACGCTTTCGGCCGGCTACGACATTCGCCACGGCCTGATCGGCCCCGGCGTGTACGCGAGCCACAACTACGAGCGCAGCCACATCGACGGCGTGCGCAATACCTATGAGCTGGTTCGCGCCTACGTTCAGCGCTAACGATGCAGCGGCCTCGGCTGGCACAGCAGTACCGACCGAGGCCGTCCTCTCTAAGTTGCGGTGAAATAGGGACTGTTTGGCGGTTTTAAACGCTTAAACAGTCCCTATTTCACCGCAACTTATGAAGGGGATGTGACTACTTGATGGCGCCGGTCACGGTACCGCCGCCCAGGACGATGTCGCCGCGATAGACTACAACGGCTTGGCCGGGGGCGATGGCTCGTTGCGGCTCGTCAAAAGTTAGCAGCATTTGCCCGTCTTCATCACGCGTAAGGGTCGCTGCCTGGTCTTTCTGACGGTAGCGGTACTTGGCACCTACGCGAATGCCGCCGGCGTCGAGTTCCGCCTCCATGCGCTCTGCCGGAGCGCTCCAGATCCAGTCGTTTGCCGTGAGCGCTGTGGCCGCCAGGTCCTCGGCCTCGCCCAAATACACGGTGTTGTTGGCGGCGTCGACGCCCGTCACATACACGGGATGCGCCATCGCGACGCCCAGGCCCTTGCGCTGGCCGATGGTGTAGCGCAGCGCGCCGTTGTGGCGCCCGACCACGCTGCCGTCGCGCCACACAATGTCGCCCGGTGCAGCGGGATGTCCGCAGCGGCGCTCGATATAGCCCGCGTAGTCACCGTCTGGAATAAAGCAGATGTCCTCGCTTTCGGCCTTCTGAGCGTTGGTAAAGCCCTGCTCGGCGGCAATGCGGCGCACATCGCGCTCTTTGTCTAGGCCTGCCAGCGGAAAGATCGTGTGCGCCAGGCGCTCCTGCGTGAGCGAATACAAAAAGTAACTCTGGTCCTTTTTGGGGTCCTCGCCGCGATGCAGCTGCCAGGTGCCGTCGGGCGCCTGGCTCGTTTTGGCATAGTGGCCTGTGGCGATGTAGTCGCAGCCCATATCCAGCGCCGCATCCAGCAACGCGCCAAACTTAATATGGCGGTTGCAGATGATGCACGGATTGGGTGTCAGCCCCTCCTGGTAGGCGTTCATAAAACGCTCGACAACGTTGCGGTCGAAGGTTTGCTGCAGGTCGAGCACGTGATGGGGTATCCCTAGGCGCTCGGCGACGGCCTTCGCGTCAGCGATGTCGCGATCGACTTTGCTCATACCTGTTGCGGGGTCGGGCGCGGGGCAGGTGAGGCGCATGGTGGCACCGACACATTCGTAACCCTGACTTTTGAGCAGATACGCGGTCACGCTGGAATCGACGCCGCCGCTCATGGCGACGAGCACGCGCTTGTTGTGCATGGGGAGGTTCTCCTTGGTGGCATGTGGCCAAAAAAGAAAAGCGGCGCGGGAGGCTGGTTCCGCGCCGCAGACATTGTAGCAAGTTCGGGCGTCCTGTGGGACACCCTGTTGGGATAAGCTCAGGCTGCCAGAAGAGAGGGGAGACCGGCGTGCCTTGGACTCGTTCTAAGAACGAGAGCTCTAGTCCTGGAAGAGTGCCGTGGACAGGTAGCGCTCGCCGGTGTCGGCGAGCAGCGCCACGATGGTCTTGCCCTCGTTCTCGGGGCGCTTGGCCAGCTGCAGTGCGGCCCACACGGCGGCGCCGGACGAAATGCCCACGAGCACGCCCTCCTTGTGGCCCACGGCGCGGCCGGTGGCAAAGGCGTCGTCGTTCTCGACGGGGATGATCTCGTCGTAGACCTGGGTGTCGAGGACGTCGGGCACAAAGCCGGCACCGATACCCTGGATCTTGTGCGGGCCGGCCTGGCCCTTGGAGAGCACCGGGGAGGTGGCGGGCTCGACGGCGACGACCTGGATCTCGGGGTTTTGCTCCCTGAGGAACTCGCCCACGCCGGTCACGGTGCCGCCGGTGCCGACGCCGGCGACGAAGATGTCGACCTTGCCGTCGGTGTCGTCCCAGATCTCGGGGCCGGTCGTGGCCTTGTGAATGGCCGGGTTCGCGGGGTTCACAAACTGGCCGGCGATGATGCTGTTGGGAGTCTCCTTCTGCAGCTCCTCCGCCTTGGCGATAGCGCCCTTCATGCCCTTGGAGCCGTCGGTGAGCACGAGCTGCGCACCGTATGCCTGCATGAGCTTGCGGCGCTCGACGGACATGGTCTCGGGCATGGTGATGATCACCTTGTAGCCGCGGGCCGCCGCCACCGAGGCGATGCCGACGCCGGTGTTGCCGCTCGTGGGCTCGATGATGGTGTAGTCGCCGCCACGCACGAGCTTGCCGGCCTTCTCGGCCTCGTCAATCATGTTCTTGGCGACGCGGTCTTTAACGGACCCGGCGGGGTTGAAGTATTCCAACTTGACGAGCACGTGGGCTTTGAGGTCCTCGTCGGCCTCAAAGTGCGTGAGCTCCAGGAGCGGGGTGTGGCCGATAAGCTGATCGATGGACGTGTAAACATTGCTCATGGTGAACCTCCAAAGTGTTCAAATGACTGGATACCGTGTGGTTTTACGGTGTGTGTAGCAGCGAAACCCACAAACCTTATAGGTTGTTCGTTTTGCTGTTGGGAAGCATACTAGACACTAAAGCCTAGTAATGCAATAGGAAATAGGAGTTTATTGCAAGTTGATTAACCATCTTGACCGGAACGGGTATTTTCAAAGCCAATTTTTCGGCTAGAATTTCAACGGACTAAAAGACCGAAAGGCAGCACTATATATGTTGGTTTCTACTAAGGGCAGATATGCCCTGCGCGTTATGGTCGATCTGGCCGAGCACCAGGCGGCCGGTCGCATCCCGCTTAAAGAGATTGCGGCACGTCAGGGTATCTCGGAGAAGTACCTCGAGAATATTCTGGCGACGCTCGTGCGCGCCAATATGCTCTCGGGCATGCGCGGCAAGGGCGGCGGCTATGTGCTCACACGCCCGCCCGAGCAGTACACGGTGGGCGAGATCTTGCGCCTGACCGAGGGCAGCCTGGCGCCGGTCGCCTGTCTGGATGGCGACTGCAAGGGTTGCTCGCGATCTGATGAGTGCCCCACGCTCGACGTGTGGAAGAATCTGGACAAGCTCATCAACGACTACCTCGACGGCGTGACGCTCGATGCGCTTGTCGCCCCCAACGAGGGCTACGACTACGTGATCTAGCCCCACCTGCCATGTGGGGACGGGGTGGAAATGGCAGATCCTCTCGCCCTTTGAGACTTGGCAAATAAGAAGGCCGCCCATTTTTTGCGATGGGCGGCCTTCGTTTTGGGCTGTTGAGACGGGCGCGGCCGGAATGGCCGTTTTAGCCCTCGGCGATGCTGTCGAGGATGCTGCGCATGATGGATACCAGGATGCTGCCCATAAAGGCCGATCCAAAGCTGGCGATGGAGATACCCGCGCCCAGCAGATTGACCGACAGGTAGCTGGCCAGCTCGAGCATAAAGCTGTTGACTACAAGCTGAAAAATACCCAGCGTAATGATCGTGAGCGGCAGCGAGATGACCGTCAGGAACGGCTTGACGAGCGAATCGACGATGTTGAGGAACAGTCCCACGAAGGCGAAACAGACCCAGGCCTCGGCAAAACCGAAGGGCTGGATGCCGGGGACGAGGAACGTGGCAATCGCAATGGCGATCGAGGTAAAGAGCCAGTTAAGCATAAAGCGCATGGTGTGAATCCTTTCTTGCGCATGGCGTGGTGAGGGAGCGTAAGGGGCACATGCCTTTGCAACTTGGATGGGTGCGGGGCACGGTCCTGTTTGGGCGCCCATTGTCTCAGATATTCGTGGAGCTTGCGTGCGCATTCGGTTTCAAAACGGCGTTCGTCCTAGAAAACGCGCCGCTGGCAGAGAGTTTTGCCGCTTTAGTTTGGTGGTGTGCTAAACTGCTACGGGCAAAAGCCACAGGCGTTGCCCTATTGCATAGAACGGGCGAACGATGCCCGATGTCAGTATCAACTTCGATGCCTTTTGGCGGGTTTGGCGGTGATCGATGAATATCGAGAGCATGTTTGACAAGCCTGATGTCAAGCAGCTGGTCCACGCATTTAGTCTTTTGGATGACGAGAAGGATATCCAAGCGTTTTTGACCGATATCTGCACGCCGCGCGAGATCTGCGATCTTTCGCAACGTCTGCAGGTTGCGCGCTATCTGGATGAGGGCGAGCCTTATGTTGAGGTTCAGGCCCGCACCGGCGCTTCGTCCACTACGGTGAGCCGCGTTTCAAAGGCGCTGAACGGCGAGTACGGTGGCTATCGCAAGATCCTCATCAAGCTGGAGGATGGCGAGTAGGTCAGCGGCAACAATGAATTACGAAGAACCGTCCCTCCGGGGGCGGTTTTTTGATCCCTTGGGGACGGAGGAAATCTGTTGGCGTGGGGCAAATCTGTCCGCGTGGGCGGGTAGGATGGATGCATTGATTATTGCGAACAGTTTGAGCGGAGGACCATGCCTGTTCGAATCTATACCACCAATGCCGGCACGGATTTGAGCGATGCCGAGGCGGCGCTGCTCGCCGACCTTGTTGCCCGCCATGGGCGCGCCGTGCTGCTGGCGCCAGCGTTTGCCGAGCTCGACCTGTGCCGTCATGATGCGGCGGAAGCCGGCGTTTCGCTGGGTATTGACTACAAGACGCCTACATCGTGGCTTCGCTCGCTTTGGGAGCTTTTGGGCGACGGGCGCGGTTTCGTCGACAACCTGCAGCGCCAGATGCTGTTTTCGGACATGGTAGCGCGTCTCGACGACGCCGACCTGCAGCCGCTTTCGCGCAGCCAGGGCACGGTGCGTATGCTCGCGCGTATGGCTCGCGATGTGCTGCCGGGTGTGGCAGGGATAGGTGCCGAGCGTTGCTGCGACAACGTTTGCAAGCCCAAGCCCAGAAGCGACGCCGAGGCTCGCGTGTTTGAACTTTTGTGCGCCTATGCGAGCGGCTTGGACCGTCGAGACATGGTCGAGCCCTGCGAGGCGGCTGACATTATGGCCGGTGCCCTGGCCGATAACCTGCCGGCGTGCACCCGCGCCGTATGCGTGCGCGGTATCACGTCGTTTACGCACGGCCTGCTCGAGTTACTGTCTGCCGTGGCGAACAACGGGGGAGAGGTCGTCGTGCTGCTTGCCCGCGAGCAGGCGGCGATGCGCGAGGACCTGGCTGCCGCCTTTGATGCCCGCGGTGTGCTGTTTGAGGCCGCCCCGTTGGGGGAGAACGCCGGCGCGTCCGAGACCGCTTCTGCGCCTGCTGCTCAGCCTATTTTTATAGAGGTGGCCGGCCCCCATGCCCGCGCCCGCGCTTATGTGGATGCTCTTGAGAACCTGGTCGCGGCATGTGAGGAGTCCGTGTCGCGCGACGGCGCCGCGACAAACTCCGACCCCACGCGCGTGCTCGTTGTTTCCGCCCGGGCACCCCAGCTGTTCGGCGAACTCGCTGCCCGTTTGGCGGCGCGCCACATTGCGGCCGAGACGACTGAGTTCACGGCGTTTTCCCAATCCATTGCGGGCAGGCAGTTTGCGGCGCTTGCCAGCCTGATCGAGCGCATGAAGGCCGCCGATGAGGGCATGGCGTCAAAGACCGAATGGTGGCCCGCGCCGGAGCTTACCGACTGGATCTACAGTCCGCTTTCGGGCGCTGATGCCGTCAATGCCCGTACCTTCGATAAGAACATGCGTCTCTCGCGCAGCAAGACTACCGCGGGCGTTAAGAGCCTACTTCAGAGCGTCCAAGGCCAGGTGAGGGGCGCGCGCAAGGCGGCGAGCGACGAGAACTGGTTTAAGAACGTGCCGTGTGTGGTTTCGGACGTGTTCCAAGCGCTGTGGCGCGACAAACCCGTGACGGCGCTCAAGGCCATGCTTGCCGTTGCCGAGGCGTTGCCCGATCGCTCGCTGGGCAGCTTGGATGGCCAAGCCCGTCGCCAGGCGGAGGTGGCTCTGCTGCGCCACGTCATCGACATCCTTATGAACGATGCTCGCGCGCTCGACGTGTCGCAGGCCGCGACCGTGCCCGTGCTCGATGGCATTCGCACCAAGGTGGACAAGCGTAGCACCGCCTACGATTACGAGACCTACGAGGTTGACCGTGCGCCACGCGCCCAAGTGCGCTTTGCTTCGCTTGCCGATGCGGCAGGCCTGCGCCCCGATAGCTACGATGCCGTGCTGTTTGCCGACGTCGACCTGGACAGTTATCCGCTCTCACATGAGGAGGGCCCGCTGGCCACGCTGACGGCAGAGTTAGATCGCAGCGGCGTGACGCTTGAGCCTGCGGCTTTGCTGCGCGCACGCTTTGGCCGCGCGATGCAAGCGGCACGCGGTCCGGTTGCGCTCGCTCGTGTGACCCACGATCGTCAGGCGCGCGAGTGCTATCCGGCGGCCGTGTGGACTGAGTTGCGTGCGCACGCCAAGGCCGCCGACGCCAAGGCCGCCGACGCCAAGGCCGCTGACGCCGACAAGACTGTTGACGACGCTAAGGCCGCTGGCGCCGACAAGGCGAAGTGCGTGGGTGAGGGTGATATCGTAAGGGACTTCGATCCCGCGGCAGGCGAAGGTCTCAAGCGCGAGCGCGTGGCCTGTGAAGCCCCTCAGCATCTGAGTGCCGAGGCCGTGCCGTATTTGGTCCTGCGTCGTCACGATGGCGAGGGCGAGGACGCGCCACTCGTGCCGCGCCTGACGTCCGCCTCGCAGATCGAGGCCTATTCCGCCTGCCCGTTATGCTGGTTCGTCTCGTACCGCGTGAAGCCCCAGTCGATCGACGCCGGCTTTGGCAACATGGAGAAGGGCAACTTTGTCCACGACGTGCTGGAACACCTGCACGCCCGTCTGCCCCAGGAGGGCATGGAGCGCGTGACGCCCGAGAACCTGCCGCGCGCGAAGGAGCTGCTGCACGAGGTTTTTGCCGAGACCCTGGCCGAGCACGCCGGCAAGCGCGGTACCGAGGGCCCGCTGGTGCCGCTCTCTCCAGTGGAGGAGCGCCAGGTGGCCGAGATTTTGCCGCAGCTGGAGGGCGTTCTTGCCTACGAGTCCGAGGCACTCGCGCCCTTCGCGCCGCGCTACCTGGAGTTTGCGTTCAACGAGCTTCAGGTCGAGTATGCCGGCTGGCCGCTCGGCGGGCGCATCGACCGCGTGGATGTGGATGCCGAGAATCGCGCCGTGGTAATCGACTACAAGCACCGTTCGGGTGTCGAGGAGTTTAAGCTCACCGATCCCACGGTGCGCGACGAGGGGTCGGGCGAGGCCCCCATCGACGACCCGCGCTGGTTGCCGCCCCATACCCAGACACTCATCTACGCGCAGGCCATGCGCCGGGCGCTGGATCTGGATACCCGCGCTGCGCTCTATTTTTCGACCAAGGGCGGCAAGCCCGCGCTGCGCGGTGCGGCGAGCGCCGAGTTGCTTGAGGAAGAGCGCGGCGACGGCCGCATCCCGGGCCTTAAGAAGGGCTTTCCCGGCGAGGGCGGCAACATGGACTTCGATGCGCTGCTCGATCGCGTGGAGACCGGCATTGCCGAGCGTCTGCGCGAGCTCGAGGCAGGCAACGTTGCCGCCGTCGACCCGACGTCGGCTCAGGCCGCGCATGCGCGCTGCTCGTATAACCACCAAGGAACGTTTGTAAGGAGGGGCGTGTAGGCCATGGATCTTTCGACTTTGATGCCGCAACAGCTGCAAGTCGTCAAAACGCTCGACCGTCCGCTATTTGTCTCGGCGGGTGCCGGTTCGGGCAAGACCTTTACCCTCACGCGCCGCATCGTCTACGCGCTCTCGCCCGAATCCGGTCCGTTTGTCGAGCATCTGGATCAGGTGCTCGCCATTACCTTTACCAAAGATGCCGCGGCCGAGATCCGTGACCGCGTGCGTCGTGCGCTTATCGACGAGGGTATGGACGAAGAGGCCCTGACCGTCGACGACGCTTGGATCTCGACCATTCATGGCATGTGCTCGCGTATCCTGCGCGCGCACGCGCTGGAGCTGGGCATCGATCCCGAGTTTACGGTGCTCACCGATACCGACGAGCTTATGGATCAGGCTGTCGAGCATGTGCTGGGGCGCGCGACGGCGCCCGATGCCGCGCCTGAGCTCGCCGCCTCGCTTAAGGCCCTCTACGCTTGGTATCCCATGGCGGGCGAGGGCGGGCCGTTTGGCGCCGGTACCACCATCAAAGGTCTGGTGCGCGACCTGCTGGAGCTATCGAGCCAGCTGCCGGGCGGCATGGACGATGTGTGCGTGGCGCGCGGCCAGGCCGACACCTCTGCGCTTGCCGACGCCTATCGCGCAGCGTTGGGTGCGAGCAAGGCCGCGACCGAGAAAGCGCAGGTGGCACTCGATGCCATCGACGCGTTTGAGGCGAGCGGCAAAACCATGGAGGATGCGGCGCGACTCATGATGTCGTGCAGCATGCCTCGGGCGAGCAAGGCGTTTCCTAAGGAGCAGGTGGAGCTGCTCAAGGCCGAGGCCGCCGATGCATTTATCAATATCGTGCTTGCCTGCGGCGGTCCGGCGCTCGATGCGCTGACGGGGCTCGCCCGTGCCGTGGAGGCGGAGTACCGCGCGCTCAAGGCCGACCAGTCCGCGCTCGATAATAACGATCTGCTGCGCATGGCATATGAGGCACTGCGCGATTATCCCGCCATCCGAGCTGCCTACGAGGGCCGCTTTAAGATGGTCATGATCGATGAGTTCCAGGACACCGATCAGATGCAGGTCGATCTGATTCGCTACCTGACGGGTGCGGGCGAGCGCGCGCTGTGCACGGTGGGCGACGCGCAGCAGTCGATCTATCGCTTCCGTGGTGCCGAGGTCGAGGTCTTCCGCCGCCAGGAGCGCAAGGTGGGCGCTTCGGGCGCGGCGGTGGCTGCCGGCACCCCGGGTTCCGTTCTCGCTTCGTCCGGGGTGCCGGCTTCGTCCGGGGCACCAGCCGGCGAGCTCGTCAAACTCGTGCGCAACTTCCGCAGTCACGACGAGGTCCTGCGCTACGTGGCGCGTGTCTTTGACGGCGATACCGGCGGCCTTATGCAGGGCTTTTTGGATCTTGAGCCGAGCGATGAGCGCGAAGACAAGCTCAGGGCAGAGGCATCGCGTCGGCAGGCGTTGCTCGTTGTCGGCGGCAACACCCAGGAGCGAACGCAGGCGAAAGCTCGTGCGATTGCCGAGCGTTTCCGTGCGCTTGCCGATAAAAAACAGCCTCAGGGCGATATGGTGTTGCTGCTGGGCCGTATGACCAACGCCGATGTCTACGCCCAGGCTTTTCGCGACCAGGGACTCGACTGCGTCATCGCGGGCGGCTCGGTCTTTGCCCAGGCTGCCGAGGTACAGACGATTCGCGCCCTGGTGTGCGCGCTTGCCAATCCGGCGGACACGGCACAGGGACTCATGCCGCTGCTGGCCTCGCCGATGTTTGCGCTCGGTGCCCAGGAGTTTTTGGCGCTGGCGACCAAGCTCGACGAGCAGACGGGGGAGACCTCGCGCCGCAATATCGATGCGGGTATTATGAGCGACTGCGACGTGCCCGGCCTGCAGGATCTACCGCTGCTGACGCGCGCCCGCGAGGTGCTGCGCTATGCGTTCCGTCGCGTAGGCCGTGATTCGTTTGCCGTTATCGCTCGCGATGTGGTTAACGCCTCGGGCTGGTTCGTGCGCCTGGCGCAGCGTGGCCCCGAGGGCAAGGCCATCGCCGCTAACGTGCTCAAGGCGCTCGATGCCGTGGCCGAGGCAGAGGCCGAGTTTGGCAACTCGCCGCGCTCCATCGCGCTCGCCTTCGATCGCTTCTTGGCGGGCAAGGAGGCGCCGGGCGCGCTCAACGAGGAGGGTGACGGCGCGGTGCGCATCATGACGGTGCATGCCTCCAAGGGTCTGGAATATCCGGTCGTGGCGGTCGCGGAGTGCTTTGGCGTGCGTAAGTCCTCGGGTGCGGCACAGATGGGTCGCGTCAAGGGTGGAGCGCAGGTCGTGGCACTGCCGGCACGCTTCGACGGCGTTAAACTCGCGGACGGAACTTTTGTGAAGGGCGACGACGTTAAAAAGCAGTTTGAGCATGCGTTTAAGGGCAAGGGCACGTCGCTATGGCTGCCGCCGGAGCTCATGGAGGACGTCTGCGCGACGGGTTCTCCCGCTGAGGCATTTGCTCGCCTGCGCAACGACGACCTGCGGCTCTCGCTCGAAGAGCGGGCTCGTTTGCTCTATGTCGCCATGACGCGTGCGCGAGAGCTGGTCATTCTGGCGATGGATGCCGGCGTGAGCCGTGGCAAGGTGACGGCGCCGACCTTCGACGTCGAGACCGATCTGACCTACGACGTGCTGCGCCGTATTTTGCCGACCGACGCTCTGGACATGCCGCAGCTCGATGCCGACCGCCTGGTGTTCGACAACTCTCAGTCGGGCGACTACGAGCTCATTTCGCTCGCGGACTTTACCTTTGGCGAGCAGGCGTTTGAGGCCAACGCTTCACTGGATGCCGAGGGCAGGCTTGTCCGCGGCGATGCGGAGCCGGAGGGTGCCGGTGCAGATACCCGCGCCGCCGTTCCCGGTCCTGCTGACCCCGAGCCCGATGCGTTTGAGCTCGTGTATCCCCGGGCGGTGGGCGTGCGCATGGGCACCTGCCCGTATCCGGCGCGCGATTCGTACAGCTACTCGTCAATCGCCGCGGCGCTGCATGCCGAGTCCGAGGACCGTGCCGCCGAGGCGCGCGTGCCCATGGACGAGGCAGGCGATGATGCAGAGTCGGATGGTTCCGAGATGACGGATGCAGACGTGGCCGCTGTCGAGCCCGCCGGCAATCCCATGGCGCTGGGCTCGGCGTTCCATGCCGCCTGCCAGTGGCTCATCGAGATGGGTGCCGATGCGCTGCCCGCCGCGCGTGCCGATGCACTGGCGCGCCAGTGGCGCCTGACGCCGGAGCAGCGCGAACGCTTCGACGTTGCCCTGGACCGCTGGCTCAAGTCGGCTGTTCGTGCCGACCTGCTTGCGTGGCCGTGCGTTCGCGCCGAGGTGCCGTTCTTTTCGCTGGGCTGCGAGGACGAGGACATCGCTCGCTACGGTGCCTATGCCGAGGGCGCCATCGACGCTTTGGCGACGAACCCGGCGGATTCGTCACGCGCGCTGGTCATCGACTACAAGACGGGCGGCACACCGGACGAGACGCCGGAACAGTTGCAGGAGAAGCACGTCCTGCAGGCGCGCGTCTACGCTGATGTTCTACACAAGGCGGGCTTTGAGGCCGTGACCGTCAAGTTCGTCCGCGTGGAGCAGCCGGATCCAACCATCTTCGTCGAACCCGCCGAACCTCAAGTAGTCACCTACAACCTTTAGCCCTCAGATAACTTGCGGTGGAATACGGACTGTTTTGGCCAAAAAAGCCGCCAAACAGTCCGCATTTCACCGCAACGCATGGGAGAGCCTGGGGCGGTACAATGGCTCGAACGGTTCAAACGAATAAGGAGCCATCATGCAGCTCACCAAAACGCTTAAGGTGACGCCGGAGGAGCTTTTTGACGCTCTGGCGGGGTCCATCATGCAGGATATCGAGAACGCCACGGGCAAGCGTCCCAGCCGCAACAAGCTCAACGGCTATAAGTACGAGAAGCGCGCCCAGTCCGCAAAAGGCAAGGCCAAGGGCACGGCGATCAAGGTTAAGATTAAGCACTTTGACTACCCGTGTCTCTATGAGGTCCGTTTTCAGTATGCGGCGGGCATCAATACCATGCGCTATGAGGCTGCACCTGCTGGCGATGGTGCCTGCGAGCTCACCTATACCGAGGATTTTCAGGGTGTGGGTGGCAACACGTCTGGCACGCGCGGCAAGCTCGGCCTCTTCTTCTATGAGCGCAAGCTCAAGAGCCACGCCAACCAGACGATTGATCAAATCGTCAAATACATCGAGGGTGAGCACCGCGTAAAGGCTAATCCCGCCTTCGCCGATGATACTGCCGAAAACGCTTCGGATGTATTCCAGTGATACCCTGTGCAAAAGCTTTACCGCTCTTCACATCAACTGTAAACACTTCAGACTTCGAGTCAGTAGCGAGCGACCTGACAAAATTAGTTGATGGAAGTGCCAAATGAATAAGAATGCCACTGCGCAGCTGCACATCTATTCCGCCTTTTTCGTTCTCGCGGGATTTGTTTTAAATCGGGGAGTGTTTCTACTTTTCCTTGCGGATAAAGGAATGTCTGTCACGGAAATCGCGCTTTATCAAGCCCTGTACAACATTGCAACGGTCGCCCTCGAGCTACCAACAGGGCTGGTAGGCGATTTCTTTGGAAAGAAGTTCTCGATTCAAGTGGGCGTTCTGCTTCTTTTCTTCCATACGGCTGGCATGCTGCTGCTCTCAGGCCCCTTTCTCGTCGCGCTTTCCCTTGTTGAGGCACTCGCCTACTCCCTTCAATCGGGATCCGAACAAGCACTTTTATATGAAATTGCCCGAAATGCCGGTCAAGGAGAGCGCTTCCTCACCATCAACGCTCAGCTGCTCGCCGCGCAATCAATCGCGACGGGAGTGGCAATCGTACTTGGATCATTCATTGCCCAAATATCTTGGAGTGCACTCTACGTATGCGTTTCCGTTTTCTATCTTCTGCAGCTTTTCCTTCTGTATCCCATTGAGAGGATGGAAGCGACCCATTCCAAAAACTCTGGGGAGGAAAGGTTTGACGTAGCCAAGATCTTCAGACGCGAAACCTGGTGCATTGGAGAATCCGCTTTTGCGGTATTGCTTCTTCTAATCGGCACAAGCATGCTCGATGGATTCTATGGGAGTTATTACAACTTGAATCAGTTGGTATTCGACGCATTTGATGCTCCCGTCTCCATAATAGGAATCTTTTTCGGTGCATCCTATGCAGTAAATGCGATGGCCTACATTGCAGCAGATTTCTTCTCATCGCGTTTCGGGAAAAGAAATACCATGCTCGGCTCGATGCTAATCGAGGCTGGCCTTTTCATGATTCTTCCGTGGTTCGCTTCAAATCCGCTGTGTTTGTTTGGCCTTAGCATGGTGCTTTGTTTTCTCCCAGAAGTGGTGTACATCACTTCGGAAAACTTAATCCAAGACGCGATAGCGGACGATCTCCGCGCGACGATCCTTTCCGTCGCGTCTCTGGTAAGGGCTCTCTTTTCCGCAATGTTTTTCTCCATATTTGGACATGTGTTGGGGTTATATCCCATTCAGATAGCGCTCGGTATTATTGGTGCAATCGCGATAACAATTACCGCCGTTGTTTCATTAAAAATGGTAGGAATACAGGTCTCCAAGAATTGATATATCGATTGACGAGCTGCCCGAAGCGTCGAGCCTTCTTGATGGACATGACTATTCGTCACAAATCATTCCGCGCATCGCCGGGGTTCCAGTAATACTCGATATATCTGGATGCCCTCATTCCCCTTTTTAAAGGTCCCAAAAAGACTACCCGTGTTGGTTTGGCTAGGTTCGGGTGGCGTCCGCGCCGTGCGGTAAAATCGTTCAGTCAGAACACGAACCCGCATCGGAGCTCATCACATGGCATTCGTCCATCTGCACAATCACACTGTTTTCTCCATGCTCGACGGCGCAACCCGTATCCAGGATATGGTCAACCGTGCCGTTGAGCTGGGCATGCCTGCCGTGGCCATTACCGACCACGGCTACATGTACGGCGTGCCCGATCTGGCGCTGGCCTGCGACGCCGTCAACCACAACACGCCCGAGTACAAGACGTGGAGCCACGACAAGGCCTTCTTGGAAAAGGACCGCCGCGACGAGCTGGTGGAGCCCGACCCCGAGGCAAACCCGCGCGAGCATGCCCAGTACGTCAAGGACATGGCCATGTGGGACGAGAAGGGCAATATCGACGAGCTCAAGCCGCCGCTGGTCATCAAGCCCATCTTTGGCTGCGAGGTCTACTTTACACCGGACGAGACGCTCGCCCGCGACCACAAGCCCGAGCTCTACCATATGATCCTTCTGGCCAAGGACCAGGAGGGTTACGTCAACCTGATGCAGACGGTCTCCGAGGCCGCCGTGCAGGGCTTTTACTACAAGCCGCGCGTGACGCTCGACAACCTGCGTCGCCATGCCAAGGGCATGATCTGCACGAGCGCCTGTATCGCCGGCATTATCCCCAAATACATCGACCGCGGCGACATGGAAGGCGCCATCAAGTGGGCCGAGACCTTCCGTGATACCTTCGAGCCCGGGGACTTTTATATCGAGATCCAGGAACACGGCATTACCACCGATAACGGCCTGACCGACGAGCAGATGGACCGCACGCTCATCGACATCGCCAAGCAGGTGGGCGTCAAGGTTATCGCCACCAACGACTTCCACTACCTGCGCCGCGAGGACGCGCCCGTGCAGGACGTCATCATGTGTATTGGCATGAATGCCAAGGTCGACGACCCCAACCGCATGCGCATGACCGGCTCGGAGTTTTACATGAAGACCGAGGAGGAGATGCGGGCGATGTTCCCGTATTGCCCCGAGGCCTGCGACAACACGCTCGAGATCGCCGACAAGTGCTACGTGGAGCTGGACTGGGACTCCATCATCCTGCCGCGCTTCCCGCTGCTCGATCCCGGCGAGACGCACGAGAGCCAGTTCCGCCGCGAGTGCGAGAAAGGCCTGCGCCAGCACTACGGCGACGACTGGGCCACGCGCGAGATCGGCGGCGTCAACATCAAAGAGCGCTTTGAGTACGAATACAAGGTCATCTGCGACAAGGGCTTTGCCGCCTACTTCTTGATCGTTGCCGAGTACGTGCAATGGGCTAAGGACAACGGCATCGGCGTCGGCCCCGGCCGTGGCTCGGCCGCCGGCGCTATCGTCGCCTACGCCATGAACATCACCGCGTTCGACCCGCTCGAGAACGGCCTGATGTTCGAGAGGTTCCTGTCCCCGCAACGTACCGAGATGCCCGATATCGATATGGACTTCGACGATGAGCGGCGTCTCGAGGTCGTGGAGCACGTTCGCCAGCTCTACGGCCCCGAGAAGGTCACCCACGTCATCACCTACTCGACCATCAAGGCCAAGCAGGCCATCAACGATGCCGCGCGCGTCCTGGACTACCCGGTCTACATGGGCCAGCGTCTGTCCAAGATGGTCTCGAGCGACCCCAAGGTCAAGCTCAAGCAGGTGCTCGACAAACAACCCGGCAAAGAGGACCTCTTTAACCCCGATTTTGCCGAGGCCTATAAAAAGGACGACGACGCCCGCCGCATCATCGACACGGCGCTCTCTATCGAGGGCCTCACCCGTGGCGAGGGCGTGCACGCGTGCGCCGTTCTGATCTGCCGTGACCCCGTCAACGAGCACGTGCCCACCAAGCTCGACACCAAGGGCGGCGTCGAGATCACCCAGTACGAGGGCCATACCGTCGCCGACATGGGCCTGCTCAAGATGGACTTCCTGGGCCTGCGTACGCTGACGGTTATCTCCAAGGCCAAGGCCAACATCAAAAAGAACTTCGGCATCGACATCAAAGAGGAAGAGATTCCCTTTGACGATCCCGAGATCTTTAAGCTCATGGGCTCCGGTCACACTGCCGGCGTCTTCCAGGTCGAGTCCGCCGGCATGACGGCCACGATCAAGAACATGAAGCCCACCGAGTACAAGCACGTCGTAGCATTGATCGCCCTGTACCGCCCGGGCCCGCTGGGCGCCGGCATGGTCTCGTCCTACATCAACCGTATGAACGGCAAGGAGCCGGCGGTCTCCTACGACGACCGCTTGGACGACATCCTGGGCGAAACCTACGGCACCATGGTCTACCAGGAGCAGGTTATGCTCATCTCCGTCGAGATGTGCGGCTTCTCCAAGGGCGAATCGGACTCGCGTATCCGTAAGCCCGTGGCTAAGAAAAAGATCAAGCTGCTCACGTCGACGGTGCTGCACTGGGAGGATGGCTCGGACGAGACCACCTACGACCACTGGATGAACGGCGCCATCAAGAACAACTACACGCGTGAGGTCGCCCAGAAGATTTGGGACGATGTTCTTGAGTTCGCGTCCTACGCCTTTAACAAGTCGCACTCCGCCGGCTATGCCATTCTGGTTATGCAGACGGCGTGGCTCAAGGCGCACTATCCGCACGAGTACATGGCGGCCGTTCTGACGTCCTACACGGGCAAGACCGACAAGATCGTGCACTACGTCTCGGCGTGCCGTCACGACGGCATCCCCGTGCTGTCGCCAGACGTCAACGAGTCCGGCACCGAGTTCACGGCTACCAAGGAAGGCGTGCGCTTTGGTCTGGCCGGCATCCGCGGCGTGGGCACCGGCGTGGCGCAGGCGATTATCGCCGAGCGCGAGGCGGGCGGCCCGTTTAAGACGCTGCACGACTTTGTCGATCGCGTGGACTCGAGCCAGGCCAACCGCCGCGTGATCGAATCGCTGATCAAGGCAGGTGCCTTCGACTCCACGGGCTATCCGCGCCGTCAGATGATGCACTTTGTGGACAAGAACAACCCCGAGAACATCATCGACGCCGCGGTGAAGCGCCAAAAGGACCGTGCGAGCGGCCAGACGTCGTTCTTCGACATGTTTGGTGACGTTGAGGGCTCGGGCTTCGAGGTCAGCGTGCCCGATCCGGATGGCCAGGAATGGGACCGCCACCTCAAGCTGAGCCAGGAGAAGGAGGTTCTGGGCATCTATGTCTCGGACCACCCGCTGCGCCCGTTTGAGTATGCGCTCAGCAAAGCGCGCGACTTCTCGTTCTCGCAGATCGACACTGGCTACGAGGTGCAAAACCCCACGGGCGGTACCATCAACCAGGAGATTCCCGAGGGCAAGGCTCTGTGGTGGGCCGGTATGGTCTCGAGCGTATCCAAGCGCGTGACCAAAAACGGCGACCCCATGGGCATCGTGCAGCTCGAGGACATGGAAGGCGAGGCCACCGTCGTCGTGTTCCCCAAGACCTATAAAGAGGCCGAGGGGTACCTGTACGGCGAGGTCGATCCCGAGACCGGCGCGCAGCTGTCCGATGCCTTTGTGCGCATTAAGGGCAAACTCGAGCGCTCGGACCGCGGCGACCAGATCATCGCGCAGGAGATCGTGCCGCTCGAGCTCAACGAAGAGAACAACAAGCCCAAGGTGTTTGAGGTCATGGTGCCCAACAGCCGCTTTAGCCAGGGCAATATGGCGCGCCTGGCCACGGTGCTCACCGCTAACCCGGGCGGCGACCGCGTGGAGATCTTTATCGAGCAGGTGGACGGGCGCGTGCTGCGTGCCGAGGTACCTGCCAAGGTCAACGCGCGTTCGATTCCGCTGCTGGCCGAGGCCAAGGCCATTGTGGGTAACCAGGGCCGCGTGACGGTGATCTAAGCTACCCCGGGTGAGATTGGAGGAAGTGATGGCGCAGGGGACGTTTGTGCAGGCGCTTCGCAAAGAGGCGGCGTTGAGCGGCACCTTTATGAAGGGGCGTTCGCTCATGCTCAACGGCGCCGTGCTGTCGATCGAGGACAGCGGCTCGCGCTTCTCCAAAAACGTGACGGTTGAGGGCTCGGTGCGCGGCTCGCGCGGCGACCTGTACAAGACGCACGTGGCGCTCGACATGGACGAGCACGAGGTGATCGACTACGACTGCGATTGTCCCGCCGCCTATCGTTACCCCGGTATGTGTAAGCACGCTATTGCCACGGCGCTGGCGTATTTGGATGCCAGCGGCGCCGAGCCCGTCGAAGGTTTGCGCACGCCGGTTCGCACGTTTACGGCGCAGCCGAAACAGCCCGCGCGCGCCGCGTCCGCCGCGCCGGCCGTCAACCCCAACTTTCCCTTCCCGGCGCCCGTCCCCACGAGCCCGAGCCTTGTGGCGGCGCTTTCCGATCTTTCGGACGCGCGCATGGATGAGCTGGCGAGCATGCGCCGCAAGCTTGCCGGTGCCGTTGATCCCGACGCCCCCAAAGCGGCGTTGGAGCCCTCGTTGGTGCCGTACTACAATCCGCTGTTCGCTGACCGCTTTAGCTGGGCGCTCGAGTTCCGCATTCGCTGTGGATCGGTCTCCTACGTGGTCAAGGACATCGACGGCATGGCCGATGCCTACGTGCGCGGCGGCACGTTCTCCTATGGCAAGAAGCTCACGTTTGTCCATTCACCTGAGGCCTTTGACGAAACATCGGCAAAGCTGCTCAACCTTGTTGCGACGACAGTTGCCTATCTCGATGACATCACAAGCTCGCGTTCGGCGTCGTACGACTTTGCCCGCAGTGGTTTTGTTGCCGAGCGTCAGTTGCCGCTGTCCGAGCATAGCATCGTATATGTGCTGGACCTGCTGCGCGGCCAGACCATCTCCTTTGAGCCCGCCTGGTCGCGGGGGACGACGACGCATCGCACCTACGACGTGGCGGTTGAGCTATCTCCGCAAGGGGAGGACGAGGCGTCCGCTAAGCACCCACCACTCCTTGCCGCCAAAATCGCGCCGGCGGCTGGTGGTAGCTATGACCTGCGCCTGCCCGCCGATATGTACTGCTTTGCGTCGGGCGATGCCGCCTACTTGGTTGACACGCACCGCGCGCGCCGTACCGACGCTGCATTTGCTCAGCATGCCGCACCTTTTTTGTCGCGCTTGCTGCCGTGCCGCACGCCCGCCCATATTGCCGCCGAGCAGGTGGGTGAGTTCTGCCGTATGGCGCTGCCCATTTTGCGCGACTACACCGACCTCACCGCGCCCGCCGCGCTCGATACCGTGGCACCCGAGCCGAGCTTTGCCATGGCGATCGGCGTCGACGATGGGCTCGTGACCTGCAAAATTACGGTTACCTACGGCGATTGGTCGGCGGATCTCTTTAGCCTGGGCGCTCCGGGCAGTCCCTTTGAAGAGCAGCGCCCCGGCGTGCCGCCCCGCGACGTGGTGGCGGAGTTTCGCGTTATGGACATGGCGGCCCTGTATTTCGACTTTTACGAGGGCGGCCTGGCGTTTGAGGAGCGCGATGACGCCCGCTTGTTCTGCCTGCTGACCGAGGGTCTGTCCGCCCTGTCCGAGCTGGGTGAGGTCATGCTCAGCGACCGTCTGCGCCAGATTTCGGTGCGTCCCGCGCCCAAGCTTTCGGTGCGTGCAACCGTCAAGAGTAACCTGCTCGACGTCGAACTGGGCGCGAGCGGCCTTTCGGCGGCAGACCTTGCCATCTATCTGGACTCCTACAAGCGCCACCAGACGTTTGCGCGCCTGACGTCCGGCGACATCGTACGCCTGGACGAGAGTGCCCGTGCCGCGTTTGGTCTTGCCGAGGACCTGGGCGTCGATGCGGTCGACTTGCTCGACGGCGTGTCGCTTCCCGTGTCGAGTACCCTGTTTGTCGATAGCATGCTTGCACGCACGCCCGCGCTCGAGGCCGATCGCGACGCTGCGTTCCGCCGTACCGTCGAGCGCCTGGACACGCTCGGCAAGATGGACTTTACGGTGCCGGCATCGCTCAAGGCAACGATGCGCGGCTACCAGGTCGACGGATACCAGTGGCTCGGCTCGCTCGAACACCTGGGCCTTGGCGGCATCTTGGCCGACGACATGGGCCTGGGCAAAACGCTCCAGATGATTGCGCATATCCTGGCGCGCGTGGAGGCGGGGGACACCAAGCCCACGCTCGTGGTATGCCCGGCCTCACTCGTGTACAACTGGACTGCCGAGCTGGAGCGCTTTGCCCCGTCGCTCGATGTGTGCGCCATTGTGGGCGCCAAGGCTCAACGCCGCGTGCAGATCGCCGGCGTGGCCGAGCATAGCGTGGTCGTGACGTCGTATGACCTTATGCGGCGCGATATCGACGAGTACGTCGAGCAGGATTTTGCCCGCGTGGTGCTCGATGAGGCACAGTACATTAAAAATCCGCTCACGCAGGTGGCGCGCGCCGCCAAGCGCCTGCCTGCCGGCGTGCGCTTTGCCCTGACGGGCACGCCCATCGAAAACCGCCTGTCCGAGCTCTGGAGCATCTTCGACTTTTTGATGCCGGGCCTTTTGGGGACGCGCGAGTCGTTTGCCAAGCGCTTTGAGAGCCTCGTCGAGCATGCCGAGGGCGATAGCGCCGCTCGCCTGCAGGCGCTCGTGTCGCCGTTTGTGCTGCGCCGTGTTAAGGAAGACGTGGTGGCCGACCTGCCCGAGAAGATCGAAGACACCGTCATGGCGCAGCTTACCGGCGAGCAGCGCAAGCTCTACCTGGCCAACCAGGACCGCATCGCCCAGCAGGTGCAGCACCGCGAGGCTGGGGAGTTTAAGAAGGACAAACTCAAGGTGCTCGCCGAGCTCACCAAGCTGCGCCAGATCTGCTGCGACCCGCGTCTACACTACGAGGATTACAAGGCGGGGAGCGCCAAGCTCGATATGTGCATGGAGCTCGTGCACGGCGCACTCGACGGCGGGCATCGCATCCTGTTGTTCAGCCAGTTTACGGGTATGCTCGATATCATCGGTAAGCGCTTGGCCAAGGAGGACATCGCCTTCCTTAAGCTCACGGGCGCTTCGTCTAAGGAGAGCCGCGCCAAGATGGTCGCGCAGTTCCAAGCGGGCGAGGTTCCGGTCTTTTTGATTTCGCTCAAGGCGGGCGGCGTGGGCCTTAACCTGACGGCGGCCGACGTGGTCATCCACTACGACCCGTGGTGGAACGTGGCAGCGCAGGACCAGGCGACCGACCGCGCGCACCGTATTGGCCAGCAACATACCGTGACCGTGTACAAGCTCATCGCCAAGGACACGATCGAGGAGCGCATTATGCAGATGCAGGAGTCCAAGCGCGACCTGGTCAACAGCGTGCTCGGCGGCGACGGCATCTCGTCGGCGCTGTTTACCCGCGAAGATGTTCTGGCGCTGCTGGGCGGCGACGGGCGCTAACCCGCTCGGGTGGGGCCGCCAGGGCGGATAGCGCACGCTGCCCCATCGTCCCCGCCCGTTATGTGTTCATTTGCAATGCCGTGGATGGTTTGTCTGCCTTTGGGCATAAGAACCATCAAGAACATTGGCACGTCAGCAAAGGAGAACATCATGGCGAAATTCTTTAAGGACCCCGACGGTAAGCTCATTGCCGCCCTTGGCAACGACGTTGCAACCCCTGCCGGTTGCACGGAACTGACCGCAAACACTGAGGACGCGGCGCACGAGAAGCACGTGCCTGTTGTCGAGACCGAGCGCGACGGTCACGTGATTCGCGCACGCGTTGGCTCGGTCGAGCACCCCAGCCTGCCCGAGCACTATATTGAGTGGATCGCCCTTGAGGCCGAGGGCCGCTTAGAGGTCCATTACCTTGAGCCCGGCATGAAGCCCGCGACGTTTTTTGCCGGCGGTTCCAAGACCGGTACCGTCTATGCCTACTGCAACCTGCACGGGCTGTGGTCCGCGACGTTCTAGGAGCGCGCCCCCGCTCGGGGTATCATAGCTAGCATATGCACATGCGAGCGCCGACTGCATCATGCGGCCGGCGCTTTTACTACGATTTCGATGGTTTACGACGGAAAGGGCTGAGCCATGAAGCTCGCGCTTGCACAGATCGATATGCGCCTGGGTGATATTGAGGGCATTTGCGGCCGCATCGAGGACCAGGCTCGTCTGGCCCACGAGCGCGGGGCGCGCGTGCTGTGCGTTCCGGCTCCGCTCTTTATGGGCGCCATGCCCGGTGGCCTGGTGGGCGCTGCCGACTTTGAGCACGACATGCTTGCCGGCTTGACTGGTGTCGCTGAGCGCATCCAGGAGCTTGACATGATCTGCATCGTGCCCGCGGCGGTTTCGTTTGAGGGTCAGCCGCTGCTCGACTACATGATGCTCAAGGACGGTCATGTGGTGCCGGCGCGTTCGAGCATTGCCCTGCAGCGTGGCGAGAACAACGACACGCGTTGGGCGCCGCCGGTGTTCGACGTGGACGGCGTGCGCATCGCCGTGATTTTTGACTTGGACCGCGAACTCGAGATGTTGCCGACCGGTGTTGACCTCATTGCGTATTTCCAATTCAATGCGTTTGACATGACCGACCGCGAGACTGCCGCCATTGCCGCCGTTCGCAGCGGCGCCTACCGCAAGATCGCATCCAAGCGCAGCGTGTGGTTTGCCTGTATGGCGCCGGTCGGTGCCTATGACGAGTCGGTGTATACCGGCGGTTCGTTTGTGCTCGACGACTGTGGTCGCGTGGTGGCCCAGGCGCCGTGTTTTGAGGAGAGCCTGCTGGTTCAGGAGATTCAGCGCGGCGTGATGCTCGATGCCCTGGAAGATCACGAACTGCCCGAGTTCCGTTCCGAGGAGTGGCTGTGGCAGGCGCTGGTGCTCGCCGTGCGCGACAACGCCCGGGCCCACGGTGCGTCGCGCGCCGTGGTGGCACTCGAGGGCGACTTGCCGTCGTCCCTGCTGGCGGCGCTGGCCGTCGACGCTCTGGGCCCACGTAATGTGATTGGCCTGGTGCTGGGGCGCAACCGCATCTTTACGCCGGCGCAGGAGGAGGCCGAGGCTGCTCGCTGTGCCGCCGTCCGCGCCATCGCCGAGCGTCTGCACATTCGCACCGTCGAGCGCGATGCACCGGATGCGGCGCGTGTGCTCGACCGCGATGTGTCGGCGGGCGACGCCGAGCGCCTGCGCTCTCGCACGCTGGGCCTCATGCTGGAGGACACGGCGCTCGAGCTGGGTGCGATGGCGTTGAGTCCGCTGTCCAAAACCGAGTACGCGCTGGCGGCGCCGGCGCTTTGCGGCGGCTACCAGGGCGATTACGCGCCCTTTGGCGATGTGTACCTGTCGACGCTTGAGTTTGTGGCGCGCGTGCGCAACCGCACGTCTGCCGTGGTGCCCCAAGAGCTCGTGACGCTCAACGCGGTGGAAGATTGTATGGAGCGCGTGCTGGCGCAGGCGCTCTCGACGCTCGACGGTCCGGTCGATATGCTCGACCGCGCGGCACAGCTGCTCGGCGGGCTCGAGCCGGGTGAGGTCGATGGCGCGCTCGAGGCGCACGTGGACCGCAATCGATCTTTCGACGATATCCCGATGGCCGCTGGCAAGCCTGAGGCCTGCTCGCTGCTGCTGATGCTCGTTCGACAGGGCGAGGCTGCCCGCCGTATGTTGCCGATGGCGCCGATCGTTTCGTCCCGTTCGTTTGCCGAGCGCTCCTGGCCGTACATGCTCGCGTGGTCCGACCTGGGGCTTAACGGCAAGGAGCGTATGACGGTCGATTCGCTGGCGCGCGCCGAGGTGCGCCGTTTTGCTGACGAGGATACGAGTGACCGTATGCGCGGTGAGATGATGGGCATTTTGGGTGAGCTGCTGGGTATTTCGCCCGAGCAGATGGAGGAGCTGCGCTCTGAGGACGGTCAGCGTCGTTTGCACGAGGGCATGAAAAAGTTCGAGGGCGAGGTTCAGGACGCCATCGATAAGATGATGGGCGGCCAGGGTGGCCCGCAGGGTGGACCCCAGGGCACGCCGATGCCGCATCCGCCGGTGGATCCGAGGCAGTTCCCGTTCTTTAGCCAGAACTAGGGCAGACGGAAACATTGCGGGAGAGATTCTCTTACACACATTGCTTCTGCCGAATCTATCTTGCTTTAAGCACTTTGCCCCCGTTGTGTTATTCTAGAACAGACGTTCGTGAATGATGCGCGGGGCCTTGTCTTGCGCTGCGCTTGTGGCGAGGGGAGGTTGGCTTGGTTATCTTGGGCATTGACCCCGGTTTGGCTCATACGGGTTGGGGGATTATCGAGGAGCGGCGTGGCGAGGTTCGCTGCCGTGCCTATGGCTGCATCGAGACCAGCGCGGGTAGTCCGCTCGCGGTGCGCCTGTCGCATATCGCCCGCGACCTCAAGGGCGTCGTGGAGCGTTATCGACCCGATACCGCTGCCATCGAGAGCATTTACTTTGGCGCCAACGTTCGCTCGGCCATCCCTACGGCGCATGCCCGCGGTGCCGCGCTCGTGGCGCTTTCGGAATGCGCGCTCGAGATTGGCGAGTACACGCCTATGCAGATTAAACAGGCTGTTGTGGGCACCGGAGCCGCGGACAAACGGCAGGTCGCGTATATGGTTCGTACGCTCACGCAGCTCGACCACGACCCGCATCCCGACCATGCCGCCGATGCCCTGGCTTGCGCCATCTGCCACGTAAACCTCAGCCGCACCCGTGCCCTTACCGGTGGCGAGTTCTATCAACAGAGAGGAACCGGATACTGATGATTTCCCAGCTCCATGGAACGCTTGTCGAGGCCACGATGAGCTCGGCCGTCGTCGACGTGTCGGGCGTTGGCTTTGAACTCGGCATTTCTGGCGGCACTGCGGCCACGTTGCCGACGCCCGGCGGCGAGGTCCGCCTCTACACGCGTATGCAGGTGCGCGAGGACGCCATGACACTTTTCGGTTTTTCTTCAAAGGATGAGCGCACGATGTTCGACCGGCTCGTGTCCGTCTCGGGCGTTGGCCCGCGCTTGGCGCTCGCCGTACTTTCCACCTATACCGTGGGACAGCTGTATTCCCTGGTGATGGCCGAGGACGACAAGGGCATGGCCAAGGTGCCCGGCGTGGGCAAAAAGACCGCCCAGCGCCTCATCTTGGAGCTCAAGAGCACCTTTGCCAAGGACAAGGGCTTTGTGCCGGTCGATGCGATCCCCGGTCAGGTTGCGATGCCCGTGCCCGCCGCCGCTCCTTCGGCGATCGATGACGCCCGTGCGGCACTCCTTTCCATGGGCTTTAGCCCGCAGGAGACCGATGTCGCTCTGAGCGGGTATGATGGGCAGGATATGCGTGTCGAGGATTTGCTCGGCGCGGCGCTTAAGCGACTCGGAATGGATGCGTGATGTGGGAAGCCGATGACTCTCAGGACCTGTGGGCGACGCCCGGCAACTCGCCGGCGGCATCCATGGCGCACGGCGAGCGCATGGTGGGCTCGGAGCTGACGGCCGAGGACCTCGATGTCGATCGCACTTTGCGCCCCCAGCGCCTGGACGATTACTGCGGCCAGGAGCATATCAAGCAGAGCCTGCGCGTGTTGATCGAAGCGGCGCAGAGCCGTGGCGAGACGCTCGACCACGTGATCTTCTCGGGCCCTCCGGGTCTGGGCAAGACCACGCTGGCTACGGTTATCGCCAACGAGCTGGGCGCTCAGATCAAGACCACGAGTGGCCCTGCCATCGCGCGCACCGGCGACCTGGCAGCCATCCTTACTAACTTGCAGCCGGGTGATGTGCTGTTTATCGACGAGATCCACCGCCTCAACCGTTCGGTCGAGGAGGTCCTGTACCCCGCGATGGAGGACTTTGCCCTCGATATCGTGATTGGCAAGGGTCCGGCGGCGCGCTCGATTCGCCTGGATATTCCCAAGTTTACGCTGGTGGCGGCAACGACCCGCTCAGGCATGTTGACCGGCCCGTTGCGCGACCGCTTTGGCATTTCATATCGCCTGGATTACTACACGGTCGAGGAACTCGCGCAGATTGTTACGCGCTCGGCGACTATCCTGGGCGTGACGATCGACCATCCCAGTGCACTCGAGATCGGCTCGCGTTCGCGCGGCACGCCACGTCTTGCCAACCGCCTGCTCAAGCGCGTGCGCGATTACGCACAGGTGCGCGGCAACGGCCCCATCGAGCTCGATATCTGTCGCCAGGCGCTCGAGTTCTTCGAGATCGATGAGCTCGGTCTGGACTGGATGGATATTCGCATTTTGGAGACGCTCGCTAAGACGTTCTCCGGTCGTGCCGTGGGACTTACGACCCTTGCCAGCGCGGTGGGCGAGGACCCGGGCACGCTCGAGGATGTCTATGAGCCGTATCTGCTGCAGTGCGGGTTGATGATTCGTACGCCGCAGGGCCGTCAGGCAACCCTTCGCACCTTTGAGCACCTGGGGATTGAACCTACCGTTTAGGGCGCTTTGTTTTGGCGGGCTGTTGGGCTATCGCTGGGCATCGGGTAAACATATCGCCGTTCATCGGTTATGGGTGTTTTACTATTGCGCGCCCGTGCTATGCTGAATTGGTCTTTTTCTCATTCGGTAACGAAAGGACCGCCCATGCCTACTGACATCGAAATCGCACGTTCTGTCACGCCGCTGCCTATTACCGAGGTGGCCAAGAACGCCGGCGTCGACGTTAAGCACCTTATTCCGTACGGCTTCGACAAGGCTAAGGTCGACTATTCGCTGCTCAACGAGCCGACCGATCACCAGGCCAAGCTCGTCCTCGTGACCGCTATCAACCCAACGCCTGCGGGCGAGGGCAAGACCACCACGACCATCGGTCTGGCCGATGGCCTGCGTCGTCGCGGCGTCAAGTGTGCCGTGGCCCTGCGCGAGCCTTCGCTCGGCCCCGTCTTTGGTGTTAAGGGCGGTGCTGCCGGCGGCGGCTGGGCTCAGGTGATCCCCATGGAGGATATCAACCTGCACTTTACCGGCGACTTCCATGCTATTGGTGCCGCCAACAACCTGCTGGCTGCCATGCTCGACAACCATATTCAGCAGGGCAACCAGCTCGGCATCGACGTTAAGCGCATCACCTGGAAGCGTGTTGTCGACATGAACGACCGTCAGCTGCGCCATGTTATTGACGGCATTGGCGGCAAGGCCCAGGGAGTGCCGCGCGAGGATGGCTTCGACATCACTGTTGCCTCCGAGGTCATGGCAATCCTGTGCCTGTCCACGAGCATCAATGACCTCAAGGAGCGCCTGGGCGAGATCGTTGTCGGCTACAGCTATGCCGGCGAGCCCGTCCGTGCCCGCGACCTTAAGGCCCAGGGTGCCATGGCCGCGTTGCTTAAGGACGCGCTCAAGCCCAACCTGGTGCAAACGCTCGAGGGCACGCCCGCGTTTGTCCACGGCGGCCCCTTCGCCAACATCGCCCACGGCTGCAACTCTATCATGGCCACGCGTATGGCGATGCGCTTTGGCGATGTTGCCATTACCGAGGCCGGCTTCGGTGCCGATCTGGGTGCCGAGAAGTTCCTCGACATCAAGTGCCGTATGACGGGCGTTCGCCCCAGCGCCGTCGTGGTCGTCGCGACCGCTCGTGCGCTGAAGTACAACGGTGGCGTCGCCAAGGCCGACCTCAACGAGGAGAACCTCGAGGCACTCAAGGCCGGCATGCCCAACCTGCTGCGTCACGTCGACAACATCCAGAACGTTTATGGTCTGCCCTGCGTGGTCGCCATCAACCGCTTCCCGACGGACACCGAGGCCGAGCTTGCACTCATCGAGTCCGAGTGCCAGAAGCTCGGCGTCAACGTTAAGCTTTCCGAGGTCTGGGCCAAGGGCGGCGAGGGCGCGCTCGAGCTTGCCGATGAGGTCATGCGTCTGATTGAGCAGCCGAGCGAGCTCAAGTTTGCCTATGAGGACGGCGCCGATGTGGCCGACGCTCTTGAGGCCATTGCCACCAAGGTCTACCGCGCCGACGGCGTTGACTTTACGCCGGCCGCCAAGCGCCAGCTCGCCGAGCTGCGCGAGAACGGCTTTGGCAACCTGCCGGTGTGCGTGGCCAAGACGCAGTACAGCTTTAGCGACAACGCCAAGGCCCTGGGCGCTCCCGAGAACTTCCGCATCACGGTGCGCGAGCTCAAGGTTTCCGCCGGTGCCCACTTTGTGGTCGCACTGACTGGCAGTGTTCTGACCATGCCGGGCCTGCCCAAGGTTCCCGCGGCCGAGAACATCGACGTCGACAACGACGGCAACATCACCGGCCTGTTCTAAGCCTGCTGCCCATAGCTGCTTGTCCGCCCCGCCGTGCCCACAAGGCCCGGCGGGGCTTTTTATCCTTAGGCCCGCGCATGTCTTGTAGATACCGACGGGCTCTGCCCATCATAGGCTTTTGCGCGGGTAGAATGCATGGATAACGTGATGCTCACGCGCGACGGAAAGGAATCGTTGCATGGATCAGGACAAGACAACCGTGATGGGCGGCTACGGTTCCGCGCAGGCTGGCGATAGCGCCGATGCGACCCGCGTTGTTCCCAACCGCGGTTATACCGACCCCGCCGCGACGCAGCCTTCTGCCGAGCCCACCCGGGTTATGGGCTATGGCGACACGGCGCAGGATTCTTATGCTGCATCTTCGCAAGGCCCCTATGGCAACGCAGCTCCGGACCCGTTTGATTATGCGCCGCAGGATTCTTATGCCGCCTCGACACCGAATCCCTATGATGACCTGCCGCAGAATCCCATTCCGCAGCCTCAGCAGACGACGTATATGCCTCGCACGGCGCAGCCTCGCTATGAGTCGCGCGAGCCGTATCGCGAGTACCCCAAGTCGATTCCGCAATATGGCGAGGACGAGGAGAAGAAGCCGTCGCGTTCGTCGAGCGTGATCAAGAAGATCCTGATTGTGCTGGCGATCTTCTTTGCCCTCTCGATTGTGTTTGCCATCGTGTCGGGCATGCTCAACAAGCGAGGGAGTTCAACGGCCGATACCGCTGCCGAGCAAACCGAATCCGCCTCGTCTAGCACCGTCGATCTGAGCGATATCCCGGGGCAGTACTGGTCCAACGCCAAGAAGCTCCTCAAGTCGCGCGGCGCCGATCTTTCGAATGCCGTGGTCCTGACTGATGATGGCTCAACGCCCGTCGTCGATTCCAACTGGGTCGTTACTTCTGCCTACTATAACGACAACGGCAACCTCGAAATTCAACTCACGCACAAGAATAGCTCGGGCAACTCGTCCGACGGCCAAAGCGGTACCGACAGCTCGAGTTCCAATACGCTGGAGGACTTGAGCAACAAGGCACAGGAGCTTGGGGATAAGGCCCAAGAGCTGGGTGACACGGCTCAGAATCTCGGCGATACCGCGCAGAGCCTGGGCGATATGGCAACGAACGCCTGGGATGCCCTGCAAAACGGCATTTCGGGCGCGCAGGGAAACTAGCTGTTAAGCGGGCTACAGCTGCTCGGCCGGACGCTCGGGCGAGCTGAAGCCCGAGTCAAATGTGACGACGCACGAGACGTCGGGCCGGCGCTCGTGCACGATGCGCGTGACGAGCTCCAGCAGCTCCTCGTCGGATATGTCAAAGCCGTCGGGACGCACCAGGTCAAACGAAACGAACCCGTCGTGCTCGTGCAGGTCGTGGATGGAGAGCGCGGGATCGATCTGCATGACGCCGCGCTTGACCCAGCCGCGCAGGTCGTCGCCGGTGGTGGCGATGGGGTCGCAGTGCAGCGTGATGCCAATGCCCATCTGGCGCTTGATGTCGTGCTCGATGGTGTCCAGGATCTCGTGGTGCTCAAATGCGTCGCCCTCGCCGGGCATCTCCACGTGGGCGCTGGCAAACTGACGACCGGGGCCGTAGTCATGCACCATCAGGTCGTGTGTGCCCAAGACCTGTGGATAGGACATGATCTTGTCGCGGATTGCCTGGACGAGCTTGGGGTCGGGCGCTTGCCCCAGCAACGGGCTGATGGCGTCGCGCACTAGACCCATGCCGCTGATGCAGATGAAGATGCCCACACCCAGGCCTGCCCAGCCATCGAGGTCGAAGCCGGTCGTCTGCGAAATAAGCGCCGCCACCAAGACCGAGCCCGAGGTGATGACGTCGTTTTTGGAGTCCTGTGCTGTGGCGATGAGCGTCTCCGAGTCGATGCGATCGCCCAGCGTGCGGTTGAACGCTGCCATCCAGAGCTTAACGAGCATGGACAAGACGAGGGCGGCTAAGGAGAGCACCGAATATGCAGTGGGGGAAGGCTTGATGATCTTAGTGACCGACTCGAGGATCAGATTGATGCCGACGGCGCAAACCAGGACGGCGACGAACAGGCCGGCTAGGTACTCATAGCGACCGTGGCCATAGGGGTGGCCTTCGTCTGCCGGGCGGCTGGCAAGGCGGAACCCGAGCAGACTCACGATGTTGCTCGAGGCATCGGAGAGGTTGTTGAAAGCGTCGGCGATGAGGGAGACGGAGCCGGCGAGCAGGCCCGCGATGCCCTTGGCCAGGCACAGGGTGATGTTGAGGCCAATGCAGACGAGGCTTGCGGAAAAGCCCGCGTTGGTGCGGCAAGATGCATCGACCGGCTCGCTCTCGCTGCCGGGAACAAGCGTATGTACCAGCCGATTTACAAATAGCATAGCGGTCGTCCTCACAATCATGTTTAAGGGGATAGTGTAGCTCGCGCGGGGGCGCCGTGCACCGATGCTCAGAAAATGCAGCAATAGTCTGCCGGTGCTAACGAGCGAGCCTTCTCGTCTGCATGGGTGGTCCATTTTGGGCCACATGGGTATGGGCATGTGCCTGCTTGCTCGACATACTTAATGTCGACAGCCCCTGTGCAAAGGAGGACGTTTCCATGGACGAGATGTTTGCCATTAAATGTCAAAACTGCGGCGGCCCTATGTACTCGCACCAGGCTAAGCGCAGCTTTGAGTGCGCCTATTGCGGCACGGTCGTTCCGTGGCAGGCTGATGCGGGGGAGCCCAAGAGCGCTCTGGGCATTCGCCATACGCCGCTGACGGTGGTGGATGGACTGCTCAAGCTCACGCATGTGTCGCAACTCGAGCGCCCGGAGGACCCGGACTGGTATTTCTTCAATTCGCACTGGCGCAATCAGTCGGTCCTGGAACATCTGCTGTGGGAGGATCGCGGCACGGCGCAGGAGTTCCAAGAGGCCACGCATGTGAGTATTCCTTGCCCCTTCTGTGGTGCGTCCTTTGAGGGCGAGTCGACCCAGCGCGTGTTTGAGTGCCCGTCCTGCGGCAACAAGATCGGCATTGCCGACCTGCTCAAGCCGGGGACATTTAGCAAGCGTCTGACCATGGGCGTGGGTGCGGAGTATGTGCCGGATCAGGGTATTCCCTGCGAAATCTCGCCGCAGCAGGCACGTGCCAACGCGCTGCAGCTGGTGCGCCAGTACCCGGATGCCTTTGCCGGGCACGACGTGGAAGATGCGATCCAAAACGACATGATGCTCTTCTATTTCCCCATGGCGCTGGCGGACCTGCGCATGATGGCGAGCTTCCCGGGCAAGGGCCTGAGCAAGGAAACCCTGGTGTACTACGAGGTGCTCGACTGGGCATACCCCAGGGCAAACTACCTGGACGTTCGCCTCATGGGCATTTTGGAGCCGTGGGACTTTGCCAAGGTCGGTCCGTTCGATCCCGCCATGCAGGAAGGCGACTTCCGCGTCGTCTCCGTCGATGCATCTACCAAGGACCAGGTTGTCATTGATAAGTTGGCGCTCGACGTTGCGGGCAACGATGCCGAGGCCGTACTGGGGCTCAATAAAAAGAGCATCCGAACCTGGGCGCGCAAGGCCCGCAAGCATAAGGATGGCCTGGTGATGGTGCCGGTCTACTTTGTCGATCGTCCGGCGACGGACGGCCGCGATGACGAGCAGGTGCGCATTGCCGTAAACGGACAGACGGGCCGCGCGGCCGCGGTGGTGTTTAGTGACAAGCGCGAAACGCACGTCGTGGCGCCGCTCAATCCGAGCCTGCATCTGTCCGGTGAGAGCACCGTGCATGCCACGCCCATCGAGGTCAAATACGTTAAGTCGCCGTTTCTGTACCAGATCGTGCGCCGTGGAGGCGGCGAGCAACCGCGCCAGGTTGCAGCGGTTGCCGAGGGTTCCTACCGAGAAGAAAAGCCCAAACGCAAGGGCTTGCTCGCTGCGATTTTTGGGAAGTAGGGGAGTGGTGCCGGTTGGCGCTGCGACGTGAAAGCCGGGGCTACGGGGCAGTTTGCAGGAGTGCGGGCTGCCCCGTTTTTGTGCGATACGGATGCTTCTCGAGATTTAGTTTGAGGGGCGCCCTAAAACAGACATCTCTCAATCAGCTCTTTACCGCGCAGGGTGTCGACCCACTCTTGCGGAATTGCGTCCATGCCATAGGCCGTACCCGCGAGGGCGCCGGCGACGGCTGCGGTGGTGTCGGTGTCGTCGCCTAGGTTAACGGCGGCGAGCACGCATTGCTCGTAGCTTTTAGTGTTGACGAAGCACCAGGTAGCGGCCTTAAGCGTGTCAAGCACGAAGCCGCCAGACCTGATTTCGTGCTCGGGTGCGTCTTTCAGGTGGAGCACCCACGAGGGAAGCTCGCCGTTCATCACGCCCCTCATCAGCTCGACAAATATGACGCATGCGTCGGTTGACGTTCTATGGGCGTGCGTAATCGCGGAGACCTCGCAGATCTCTTCGTCCGTCGCGTCGGTGAACGTTAGGGGTGCGATGCGCATGAGCGAGCCGTTGCCGTTGTCGCGCTCGCCGGAGCCACCCTTGCCAGAGCGAAGTGCGCGGGCGGTCGTGCCGCCGTAATCGAAGACGCCGTCTATCGTATACTCGCCGCGGTCAATCCAGCTCACGAACTTATCGCGCATGTCCGCGGTGTCGATGCACCCAAGCTCCCTAATCGAATCGCAAATGGCAAGCGTCATGGATGTATCGTCGCTCCAGGTGCCCGCGGGCTGCCCGTGCGTGCCGTAGCCGACCATGTCGGTGCATTCGAACGTGCCGCGGGGCCTGAACTCATAAGGGACGCCCAATGCATCGCCAACGGCGAGCCCATAGACGCAGTCGCGCACTGTGGCTTTCGGTCTGTCTGTCATGAAAAACTCCTCTTATGCCAGGTGGTGTGAGATGCCATCGGGGTTGGGGTTGCGCATGGCCTGCGATAATGAGTCAGCTCAATTCGGGGCGCAATGAGTCCCAAATTGAGAGAACCCAGCTGTTAGACGTGTCAAATAACAAAGGCAATCGTTGATATCACTTTACACAGCAACAGGTGTCTCTTTCGGGCGCCCCGCCTTTGGCGCGTCGGCGAGTCGTGCCTCGATGGAAGCTTTGGACACCATGCGCTTGGTGCCGTCCTTCCAAGAATCCAACAGCCCAGCATTTATCAGCTGCGATACCCTTGCCGTGCTAACGCCAAGCATGCGAGCGGCGTCCGCTGCGGTGACGGCGGGGATGTCGCCGAGCTCGCGGCTGACGGCCACGGCGATAATCTTGCCGCCGTGTTGTGGCTGGTGTCCAAAGTCCGGCGCGGGAAGATCGACACCGCCCATAAGGTGATCGTCGACCATGCATGCGAGAAAATCGGCGGCGCTTTCGACAGCGTCGTTTAAGTCGGAGCCAAACGTTCCTCCTCCGCCTAGCGAGCCACATGGCACGGCATCGATCATGCCGTCCGAATCAAAGAACTCAAATTCCCATACGTAAACCATGTAAGACCTCCTCTAAAAAGCGATGCGAAATGTGATGAGGATGAGCTATCGAAGCCCTGCCTGCCTTAGGATTCTTTTGGCAATTTGATCCTCAATCTCTCGGTGGCGTTTCACGAGCACGAGTTTATCTCCTTTGACGAACTTCTCGTGATTAGTGCCTCCTTTCGAGATGAAGCCGGCTTCTTCGAGGATACGGATCAATTCGCGTCTCTGCATCTCAGCCTCTTTCAATAACTATATATTAGCACTTCCTAAGGTTTTTAGGCTTAAATCTTAGCCATTGCTAATCCTTTGTTTTGTGTCGCCATTCTTGGATATCTGCAAATATTCCTTGCGGTAGTTAGTTTATTTGCTCGTGCGGACACGATTTAGTGCTCTGCGCACGACCGCGAAAAGGATTTGTGGTGGTTAAAATGTGACCATAGAGGCAGTTTTAGCGAACCTCACGGGAGTGACGCGCATGGACAACAACACGCTGCTGTTCCAGGACAAAGGTTCGGGCAGGTTTAAAGACGTCAAGATCTTCCCCAACCGTATCGAGGTGCTCAAGAAAGGCACGTTCGGTGGCAAGCACACCGAGATCGTTTACCTTAAGGACATCACGGGCGTCAATAGAATCAAAGGCCGCGATGTTTTTCTGCGCAATCGACTGTTAACCGCTTGCGTTTTTAGCCTGAGCAGCCGTGCGAAGGCCCAGGAATTTGTTAATGCGCTGAATATGGTGATGTAGCCTATAGCGGCGTTCGGGCCAAGGTAAAAATCGGGGTGCAGAACGGTATTCTGCGCCCCGATTGAGTTGATGCGTCCAAAAGGTTCAGCAAGCCTATTCGACAACGTCCTCGTTGTTTTCACCGTCACTGGCAAGCATCGCCGCGCCGGCGACTGTTGTCGCCACGGCGGCAGCGGCGAGTCCGGCGGCAATGCCGGAGCCGTCGCCCGTGTCGGCGAGTTTTTCCGCCCGAGTTCTTGCCCTGGTCGCCCTTACCGTTCTTATCAGCGCTGCCTGCGTTGGAACCCGTGCCGCTGCCGGCGCCGGTGCCGCCTGCACTGCCCGAGGCCGCTACGGTAAAGCTCGCGGCCCCGTCGCTGGCAAGCGTGTAGTTTTGCGCCGCGTCGCCCGAAAGCCCATTCGCGCGCACCCAGTACGTTCCTGCGGCAAATGTTTCGCCCTCAGCCATTGCCGTGTCCGGCGCGCCGTTTGCATCGTGCATAAACTCCAACTGCGCCGCGCAGGCATCGTTTTCGAGCTTGCCCTCAAGCGATGCCGTAATCTTAGCACGCACGTCCTCGCCGGCCTTAAAGCCTTCGAGCCCCTCAAAGTGGGGCGTCAGCGCGCGCGGGTCGATATCGATAGGCACGGAACCCTGCAGTTCCGTAACGGTCTCGTTGCCTAGGGCGTCGACATCCACGTATTCGATGGCAAATGCGCGGCCCGAGGCTGCCACGTTAAGAACGTTGTTGCTGTCGGCCAGGCGGAAATAGCCGTCGCCAACGGTCTTACCGCCTTGGAGCGAAGCTTCGCTCAGCGAGCCGCCGTACGTCATGCGCATGCGGTCCGGGAGGTAGCACGAAACTGTCGGCTTGTGCTCCGTATCGTAATTGCGCTGGTAGATGCTCCGGGCCAGCGCCGCATCAACAAAGTCGGATGCGATGATGCCAATGTGCTTGAGGTAATCTGACTTTGTATCCTCGGTGCCGCTGGGGTTGATGTACGGGCTCTTATACAGATGCTCGTTGACTACTCGTGCCGAGGTAAAAGGATTGCCTCCGTGCGACAAGCCCGTGCAGCTGGTGTAGTTGATAGACCAGCAGCGCTCCAGGACTTGCTCCTTGGCCCCGTTATCGTCCTCGACATCTACCTCGTTGCGCGTGCGCCCGGTCGTTTCCTTCAGCGCATTATCGACCCAGCTGAGCTTGTCGGTTCCCGTGAGTTTGTACTTGTCCTGGGCGTATACCTTGGTGCAATAGGGCTCTTTGTCGCCTGTTTCCCCCGCGGCTTCAAAGCCCCGCGCGTCTTGGACGAGACACATAGTGGCGCTGTCGGAGTGAGCCTTGATCTTGTCATCCCATTCGGTAAGGTCGAGGCCCCACGTGTGGCCGCTTACACTGTTGCCGGCGAGCCTAAATCGACGCAGCAGAACGATCTTTCCGCGCACCTCGTGTAGCGTGGGGATTCGGCTCGACGTATAGAACAGTTTGGGGTTGTCGTCCAAAACCTTGGCGAAAGCCGTCGTAACACTTTCGTCGGTAGCCTCGTCGTTGCCTCGTGATACAAGCATGATGAGCGCTTCTGTCGGGTTTTCGTTCAAAAACGTTTTGAAGTAGCCTATGACATCGGAAAGATGCATAAAGTACGCGTCTTTTTTGAGTAGGTAGTAATCCCCGTGGTCGATACCGGGGTCGTCGCCCTTTCCGAGCCGGATATCAAAATAGCGAATGCCTTCGAGCAACTGCGTGGGAATGTAATCCTGCTGGCATTTTACTTGCGAGGATTGGGGCTCAGTGTCGTTGTCCACGCTGCAGGTGCCCGAATCGTGCGTACCCGGGATGCTCAGCTCGTCGAGGAACTTGTTGTCGTCGACGTATTTCATCCAACATGGCCCATCGACGTAGCTGCTGTACGTGATCCAGTCGAGGCTGCTAACCGTGGCATCGTTCTTTTTCATGTCGTAACCGATAAGTTCGAGCTCCCACGGAATGCTCTTACTCTTATGGCAGATCTTATTGTTGTCCTGGTCTTCGCCGTTCGATTCTATTGCCAGGTACTTAATGTCTTTTTTCTCGGTTTCTTTCTCGACCGTGCGGTCTCGGATGATATAGGTTCCGTTTGATTGACGCTCGAACGCAAAAGCGCGGCTGGGCTTGTTGTCATACTCGCCGCCCCATACGTGGATGACCTTTCCATCTTTGTCAGAGTCGTCGTCGACCGACCAAATGCTGTAGCCCGTCTTTTTATGCTCTTCGAAATTGAGCAAGGTGCGGATAGCATACCAGTTTGTATCGTCATTCTTGGTCGTTACGTTCTCAAGGATGAGCTTGCTGGACGTGCCGTCGTTAAACAGGTGGCAGACGTTGCCGCGAACGTTGCCGTCTTGGTTGACGCTCGCGGTGCGAAAATAGCCCGCGGGGCGAAGGCGAATGACGAAATTGTCGAGGCTGTCCGACGGTGCGGGTGTGTTGTCTGCAAATGCCGCTCGCAGGGGAATGCCCGGCGCTGCGGTTTCGGGCAGGCTTGCAAGTGGTGACAACGCCGCAAGCCCTAGGCCCAGCGTAAACGCTCGGCGGCTGATGGCATGGTGTTCGGTCATAACTTCTCCATTCGCAGAGTGCGGTTATGCGATAGTTTTGGTCACTATACTGCCCAGATGTTTAAAGATGCTGGTTTAATTGTCTGCGCGGCGCTATAAATCGGCGGGCGGACGTGTTTGGGTGCTTGCCGTTTTCGTACCGTTGCCACATTTGGGGTGGTTCCGGCGTCCGGCATCCTCGCGTTCGTCAGGTGCCGGCATAAGAAAGGGAGGGTCGGTTTACCGGCCCTCCCTTAGTACGAAACGCTGGGGCACCGTCGCTTGTTTGCACTGCGCCCGTGTTTCCCGCTGCGCTCGCCAGTTGCTTAGCGCTTGATCTCGATATCGTCGAGCTTGACGTCCATGGCCTCGGTCTTGGCTTCGGCGATGTCGTCGGCAAATTCCAGAGACTTCATCATGGTCTCGACGGCGTCCTTGTGCTCCTCGACGTTGTCGATGCTCGCGTATACGCTGCCGCCGCCTGCTTCGGTGAAGTACTCAGTCGTCACGCCGCCCGAGTGTGTATAGGAAGCGTTGCGCCAGGTCTTGCCGTTGTACTTGACGGGATCATTCTCGGTCCACTCAAAGTTGGCCTTCCATTTGGCCTCGTAGTCGAACAGCTCGTCAGCGTTCTTGTCAGAGTCGAAGACGGGGATGAAGCGGTCGCTGGCGTGCTCGCTCTCGGTGAACTTAAACTGGGCCCTATCGGCCGTGTCGCCTGCGACGTCCGTGATTTCGACGCCCTCGGGCACCTCGACCTTAAACCAGATGAAGTCGGTCCTCATATCCACGGCTGGCTTTTCTGCGCCGCCGCCACCGCCACTGCCGGTAGCGCCGCCGCTTCCGCCGCAACCCACCAGGGCAACCGCGGCAAAGAGACTGATGCAGAGGGTGAGAATCGCAAAGGCCTTCTTTTTCATGGTCGTGTCCTCCTCGATCTGTAACCGCCCATGGATTACCTGCCTTTACTGTACGCGTGGACGGCTCGCTAGGGTGGGCCATGTGTCCCATTCTGAGGGCTGGAATTGCGCCGACAAGTGGCAATATGCGCGGGTCCAAAAGAGGGGAGGGCCGATGCTGTCGGCCCTCCCCGGGTTGGGCGCCCGTTGTTTTAATGGGCGCATGCGCGCTGGTGCGCGTAGGCGCGTGCGGGTGTCCCGTTACTTGATCTCGATGCTCGAAATCTCGACTTCGCGTGCCTCGGAAACTGCCTCTGCCATGTCATCGGGGAACTCGATGGAGTTGAGGAGCGCCTCGGCTTCTTTCTTGTGCTGGTCGAAGTTCGAGATGAGGACGTAGACGCTTCCCGGCTCAACGTCGGTAAAGAGGAGGGTTGTGATGCCACTGTTGTCCTCGTACGTTCCGACGAGCCACGTCCTGCCGTTATACTCGACGGACCCGCCATCCTTCCACTGGAACGTATCCCCCTTCTTTTCCGCCTGGTCGGAGTGGGATTCCTCGGCAGTCAGCGCTTTTTTCCAAACGGGGATAAAACGATCGGCCGAGGCGTTCTCGTCTTCGGGGAAGGTGAGCTGGACCCTGTCGGCATTCTTGCCGGCGGAGTCGCTTACGCCGACGCCCTCGGGCATCTCGACCTTAAACCAGATAAAGTCGGTCTTCTTGGCGACGGGGGCCTTTTCCTTGCTTTCGCTCTTGGCGGTGCTGCCGCCTCCGCCCGATGCGCTCCCGCCGCAGCCGACAAGGGCAAATGCGGCAAAGAGGGCGACGCAAAGGGAAAGGATCGATAGGGTCTTTTTCTTCATGGTGGTGTCCTCCTTGTCTGCCAGGGACATCGTGTGCCGCGGATCGCTGGGGCGGCGGTTGCGCGTGCACATGATGACTTTGTTTGCTGTGCGGTGATTCCTCCATTCGTCGTCCGGTGCCGTGATGAGCGTTGCCCCAACATGGGGCTCCTTACCTATATGTATGCCCCAGTTGCCGCTGCCCGGGAGTCTCGAAACGTGGGCCATGTGTCCCATGTTTGCGTTGGCATGGCCTATCGTTCGTCATAGAAATCCGCGATGGCCAGGTGCGCTGACGCCCATGTGCTTATGGGCTAGACTTAGCACCATTACGTGTTCGATGCGGTCGGTCGGCGGTTGCCGCCTGACCGATGTATATGACTTGAAGGTGCGTGCGTATGAGCCAAGAGATGATGGATAAAACCTGTCGAGAGTTTGCCGAGGCACTTGCCGCACGCGAGCCGGTTCCCGGCGGTGGCAGCGCGAGCGCCTTTGTGGGCGCGCTGGGCGCCTCGCTTTGTGGAATGGTCGCTCGTTATGGTGCGACCAATCCTGCGCTTGCCGATCGCGCGGATGACCTGACGCGCGCATTTGCCCAGGCAGATGAGTTGGCCCAGGAGCTTGTCGAGTTGGTTGCCGAGGACGTTCGTGCATATGGGCAGGTGTCCGCGGCGTACGGTATTCCGCGTGGCGATCCGGCTCGAGCGACCGCGATTCAGGATGCGCTGCATGTGGCCGCTATGCCGCCGTATCGCATTATGGATGCCTGCGGGCGTGCACTGGCGCTGCTCGAGGACATGGCCGACAAGGGTTCGCGTCAGCTGCTGTCCGATGTGGCGTGCGGCGCCGTGTTCTGCCGTTCCGCTATGCAGGGCGCGAGCTTGACGCTCTTTGCGAACACCACGTCTATGAAGGATCGCGCTCGTGCTGAGGAGCTCGAGACGGCGTGTGATGAGTTGCTCGACATGTGGTTGCCGCGCGCCGATGCGCTGGCGCGCCGCGCCGCCGACGCCGCAAGGAAGAGGGGATAGCCATGGCTGAACTGCTGAAGGGTGCCCCCGTTGCTCGCGCTTTGACTGAGGAACTTGCTGCTCGCTGCGTGGCTTTGCGCGAGCGCGGCGTTGTGCCGACGCTGGCTATCGTGCGCGTGGGTGAACGCGAGGACGACCTATCCTACGAGCGCGGTGCGCTCAAGCGCTGCGAAAAGGTTGGCATTGAGGCTCGCCGCGTTTTGCTTCCCGCCGATGTTTCGCAGGACGAGCTGTTGGCGGCCATCGAGGACATCAATACCGATTCGTCTGTTCATGGCTGCCTGATGTTCCGCCCGCTGCCCGCCGGCCTTGACGAGGACGCGGTTGCCGCGGCACTCGATCCTGCCAAGGACGTTGACTCCATGACGCCGGCTTCGCTGCTCACCACGCTTTCGGGGCGCGGCGAGGGTTTTGCCCCCTGCACAGCCGAAGCCGTGCTTGCTTTGCTGGATCATTACGGCGTTGAGCTGGATGGGGCCAAGGTCGCGGTCGTTGGTCGGTCGCTGGTGATTGGCCGTCCCGTTGCCGCCATGCTTACGGCTCGCAATGCCACAGTGACGACGTGCCATACGCATACGCACGACCTTGCTGCCGAGTGCCGTGCTGCCGACATTGTGGTTGCCGCCGTTGGACGCGCGCGTACGATTGACGTGGATGCGGTTCGAGAGGGCCAGACGATCATCGATGTGGGCATTAATTGGGACGAGGCCGCTGGCAAGTTGGTGGGTGACGTCGATTCTGATGCTGCGGAGCCGGTCGTTAACGCCATCACGCCCGTGCCGGGCGGCGTGGGCGCTGTGACGACGGCGATCCTCGCCAAACACGTGATCGAGGCGGCCGAGCGCGCATCGAAATAGGCGTTTTGGGCTGTTTGAGGGGTTAGCTCTATACCCCGTGGACAAAAAATGCCAAATATGAGTACTGTTGCCAAGATAGTCACATATTCTTTAGGTCAAATAGGCTCTCTAACGATATTTATTATCGATAAAGAGCCTATTTTATTGGACCTATGAGGAATTACATCATCTAATTTTTGAACAAATGTAGACTTTTGGCACCCATACGTAGCAAAATTGATGTTACTAAATTGGTGACAGTACTCACATTTGGCATTTTTTGACCACAGGGGTTGCCAGCGCCGCGGTTTCGCCCTTTCTGCGCCGAAGCGATACACTGTTGCCGTTTGATTTCTTCGCTCAAGGAGGATGCGCATGCCGTGCACAACGATTTTGGTTGGTAAGAACGCGAGCTACGACGGGTCGACGTTGGTTGCCCGCAACGAGGACTCGTCCAACGGGGTGTTTGAGCCCAAGCGCATGCGCGTGGTGCATCCCGACGAGCAGCCGCGTGTCTACACGAGTGTCCTGAGCCACCTGACCGTTGAGCTGCCCGACAATCCCATGCGCTACACGAGCGTCCCCGATGTTGTTCCGGGCCATGGCATCTGGGCCGAGGCTGGCTTCAACGAGCTCAATGTCGGCATGTCTGCAACCGAGACGCTCACCACCAACGAGCGCGTCCGCGGCGCCGACCCGCTCGTGGACTACGTGCCCGCCAAGGGCAACGAGGGCGAGGACGGATACGTTCCGGCGCAGCCCGGTGGCCTGGGCGAGGAGGACATGGTGACCCTGGTGCTGCCGTATGCCAAGTCCGCCCGCGACGGCGTGCGTATCCTGGGCAACCTGCTCGAGCGCTACGGCACCTACGAGAACAACGGCATCGCCTTTAGTGATGTGGACGAGATCTGGTGGCTCGAGACCATCGGCGGTCACCACTGGATCGCCAAGCGCGTGCCTGACGACGCCTATGTGACCATGCCCAACCAGCTGGGTATCGACAGCTTTGACCTGGATGACGCCGAGGGCGTCCAGGTCGACCACATGTGCTCCGCCGACCTGCGCTCCTGGATGGCCGAGTGGCATCTGGACCTGACGCTGGGCGTCGAGGGCGACGGTCCGGCCGCGGTCTTCAACCCGCGCGAGGCCTTTGGCTCGCACAGCGACAGCGACCACGTCTACAACACGCCGCGCGCCTGGTATATGCAGCGCTGCCTTAACCCCAGCGATGTGTGGGACGGTCCCGAGGCCGACTACACGCCCGAGAGCGACGATATTCCCTGGAGCCGCGTGCCCGAGCGCAAGGTGACCATCGAGGACATCAAGTACGTACTCTCGAGCCACTACCAGGGCACGGAGTACGACTGCTACGGCAGCAAGGGCACGCCCGCCACGCGTGGCGCCTATCGCCCCATCGGCATCAACCGCAACAGCCAGCTCGCTGTGCTGCAGCTGCGCCCCTATGCGCATCCGGCCTACCGCGCCGTGCAGTGGATGGCCTTTGGCTCCAACTCGTTTAACGCGCTGGTCCCGCTGTACGCCAACGTCGAGACCATGCCCGAGTACTATGCCGACACCCAGGCACGCGTGACGTCCGAGAACTTCTATTGGGCCAACCGCCTGATCGGCGCCCTGGCCGATGTTCGCTTCCATGAGTGCGGTCGCGCCGTCGAGGACTACCAGGAGAAGGTCGGCGGCATGGGCCACAAGCAGCTCCATGACGTTGACACTGCTGTAGCCACCTTGCCCGAGGCCGAGGTACCTGCCGAGCTCGCACGCGCCAACGAGGCCTTCGCCGAGCTTGTGCGCGCGGAGACCGATGCCCTGCTAGGCAAGGTGCTCTACACCACGAGCTGCGCCATGAAGAACTCCTTCGCGATGAACGATAACATCAGGTAAAACGCTTTGTCGCTTTCGCGCAATCTTGGGTACAAGAAGGCCAATGCAGTTGTTCATGATTGGAGCCAACCATGGTTATGAAATTCGATCAGCTTGTTAACGGCGCCATCAACGTAGGCTTTGGCGCTGCTGCCGTTGCCGTCGAGGGAGGCAAGAAGGTCCTCGACGACCTCAACGCCAAGGGCGAGCAGGTGCGCAAGGACGCTGATACCCCCGATATCGCCCGCAGTGTGTCCGACATGTTCGAGCAGGCCGGCGGTACCATCTCCGATCTGACCGAGCGCTTGGGCATGCAGGGCGAGACCGCGGCCCAGCGCGTGCTCGACGAGCTCATCCTTGCCCGCGTCCGCGTTATGACCGCCCCCGAGCGCACGGCTTTCCTGACCCATGTGCGCGACATCGTCGATTCGGTCGAGGACAACGTGACCTCGGTGCCCGTCGAGTCCGTTGAGCCCGACGATGCGAAGGATACCGAAGAGGCCGAGTAGCAGCGCAGATGGCAGATCCCACCACCGATTACAACAATCTAGATCCCTTGGGTGACGAGGCGGCGGTTGTCGATGAGGTCGATGCCGTCGTCTCGGGCGCTCGCAAGAAGCCGCGCGCTGTCGATATGGTCCCCGAGGAGCCCGACGCGATGGCGCCGGACGAGGAATACCAGCTCACGCCGGCGGGTCGCCGCGAGCGCATCGGACAGATTGTTCGCCTGGTCAAAAAGTACCGCGTGTGGGATAACCTCACGCCGGTTCGTTTGCGCCGCCTGCTCGAGGAACTCGGCCCCATGTTCGTCAAGATGGGGCAGATTCTGGCCAACCGGTCCGAGATTCTGCCGCAACGCTTTTGCGACGAGCTGCGTCGTCTGCGCTCCGACGTGGAGCCGGTGCCGTATGAGGTGGTGCTCCGCTGTCTGGAAGAGGAATACGGCCTGCGCTTGGGGGAGATGTTCGATGCGATCGACCCCAATCCGCTTGGTAGCGCATCGCTCGCACAGGTACATCGCGCTCGTCTGGTGACGGGCGAGGACGTGGCCGTCAAGGTTCAGCGCCCCGGTGCGCAGCAGGTTATGGCACAGGACATCGATATCATCCGCTCGGTGGTGCGTATCGTTTCCAAGTTCGTCAACACCGATCAATTCGTTGACCTGCACGGCGTAGTCGAGGAGCTGTGGACCTCGTTTCGCGAGGAGACCAACTTTTTGGCCGAGGCCAAAAACCTCAACGACTTCTACGAGTTCCATAAGAGCGTTCATGGCGTGACGTGCCCTAAATCCTATCTGGACCTGTGCACCGAGCACGTGGTGGTTATGGACTACGTCGACGGCATTTCGATCGCCGATCCTGAACGCTTGGTGGTCGAGGGCTATGACTTGGAAAAGATCGGTGCCGCGATTGTCGAGGACTACTCGACGCAGGTGCTCGACGACGGCTTTTTCCATGCCGACCCGCATGCGGGAAACATCATCCTCAAGGACGGTATTGTCTACTTTATCGACTTGGGTATGGTCGGACGTATGTCGAGCCATGACCGCGGTATCGTCAAAGACATGATTTTCGCCGTGGCCGAGGGTGACGTGCCCAAGCTCAAGGATTCGCTCATGCGCTTTGCCGTGACGCGCGGCGATTCGGCCGAGCTTGACCATTCGGCCTTTTTGTCCGACTTGGACTTTATTGTTGCCGACTTTGCCGGGCTCGACCTTAAAGACCTGGATATCGGCGAGTTTTTGACTTCGCTGTTAAACCTCGCGCGCAAAAATGACGTTGAGCTGCCGAGCGTGGTGACGATGTTCGCCCGCGGCATGGTGACGCTCGAGGGCCTGTTGACCGAGTACATGCCCAACGTCAACATGATCCAGATCATCCAGACGCACATCAAAAACGAGAAGAGCACCTACGCCCGCATGCGCGAGATGAGCCGCGATCTTGCCGCGAGCAGCTATCGCGCGGCAAAAGGCTCGCTCGAGGCGGCCGAGTATCTGGGCTTGGCTTCGCGTATGCTTACGCGCGGCCAGCTTAAGGTAAACACGCAGATCATGAGCAGCGATAAGGCGCTGCGACAGCTGGGCGGAATTATCGACCGCATGTCGATGGCTATCGTTATCGCCGGCCTGTTTATCGGTTCGTCGGTGGTGTACTACGCACGCATCGAGCCGGTTGTGTTTGGTATCCCAGTCATTGGCTTTATGGGCTACGTGAGCGCGCTGGTGCTGGCGCTTATGCTGGGTCGCAATATCTGGCTCAACAGTCACGGCGGCAAGCACTAGAGGCTGCGGCCGTCACCGCATTTTCCTATCGCAAACAATAGCTTTTACCTTGGGCTTCGCCTGCGTGCGAGGCCCTTTTGCGTGATAGCATATTGACGGTTTTAATCGATGGCCTAGATGGTGGTGCGGAGACGCACGAATGCGCGGTTTTCCTGCGCGTTTGGGAGAATCGGGGTGCAAGTCCCCGGCTGTACCAGTAACCGTAATTCCTCTTGGCTCGGGATGTTCGCGTCGCAGATCGGACGGCGCGCCCGAGTCGTTAAGGTTAAGTCGGATCGCCTCCCATCTTGCATGCGGCTGCGGCGTATGCCGCCGGTGTGCATAGGGCTCTGGAGGGAAGGGGGACCCCGATGGGGGAACTCGAGCGCAACATGCGCGATGACGTGGGGCAGCTTCAAGGCAACGCTCCAAGTACAGACAGTAGGAGACAAATGGATATGTTTGAGGACGAGTGCCAGCGTGCCTCGCTTCGTCGCCGTGGCGTAATCGCGCGCGGCGTGGCAAAGCGCTGCCTGGTGGCATTCCTGGCCTTCGCGATGGCCTTCAGCACCACGCCGGCTCAGCTGTGGGCCGAGGGTGCCGAGGGCATTACCGACGCTGTGGCTCAGGCTACGACGCCAGGCGAGGACGCAGCGCTTGCGGGCGGTACCGCTGAGCAGAGCGGCGCCGAGGTTTCGGATTCCGGGAGCGCGCCTGCAGCTAGTGCCGCCACTACAGAGGCAGCAACTGGCGACGAAGGCTCGGCGACGGGGGAGAGCCCTGCCACGAGCGAGCAGTCTTCGACGGCATCCGCTGGCCAAGCAGGATCTGCCGCCGCGGCTGCCGTCCAGACAGAGAACCCGACAGAAACTGGCGATGTCGTCAAGAAGCAAATCGAGGTCTCGTTCTCGATTATCGGCACCGATGCCGACGGCAAGGCTCAGACCTGGGTGGCGCCTACGCAGCTCAAGCTCGACGAGGGCGCGACGGCTGCGGATGCCTTCATTAAGCTGCAGGAGAAGACGGGCTTCAAGGCGAAGTACGATCCGAACACGGCATACGGTTTCTACCTCGAAAGCATCACCTCCCCGAGCGATGGCCGCACGCTTGCCTACGATCCGACGACTCATGCCTACTGGCAGCTGTTCGTCGACGGCGCGTCTTCCTCGGTTGGCGCGAGCAGCGTCAAACTCACCCAGGGGCAGAAGATTGAGTTTGCCTTTACGGGTGGTAGCGCGTCCCCTGTCGTTAAGGACCAGCTTGCTGCGAATGTGACCGTCATTGGTCGCGATGCCCAGGGCAAGACTCAGACCTGGGTCGACAACGCGCAGTATGTGGTGACGTCCGGTTCGAGCGCGCTTGATCTTACGAAGGTCGCGCTCGAGGCGAACGACATTGACGCCGTTGCTGCGGGCTCCTTCATTCTGAGCCTTAAGTACAACGGTGTTGAGCTGGGTACGCCCCAAGATTATTCGACCTATTGGCAGCTGTTTATCAACGGCAAGTCGAGTGACTATACGGCGGACAATGTCACCATCCATGCTGGCGATGCCGTCACGTGGTTCTACGGTGGCTGGGGCGACCAGTTGCCGTCCGATTCTGTCCATGCTTCCGTTCAGGTGCTTGGCAAGGACAAGGACGGCAAGCAGCAGGTTTGGGCTTCGACGGGCCAGACGGGTCTCAAGGCGGGCTCTACTGCTAAGGACCTGTTGGAGCAGACTGGTCTTAAACTCAAAGCTACAGAAGAGTCTTGGGGTTGGTACCTTAGGGGCATTACCTCGCCGCTTGACGGTAAGACCTATTGTGGCTCTGATGCTGCGACCAATAGCTATTGGCGCTTCTACGTAAAGGGCAAGTCCGACGCAAAGTACAAGTTCGCCGACGTTGGCGCTGGTGCCTACGAGCTCCATGAGGGTGACGCCGTCACCTTTATGTATGCTGGCGACAGCGATGCCCTCCCTGGTCAGGTGCTTGGATCCGCCGATATCATCGGCCCCGATGTCAACGGCAACAATACTCGCTGGGGCTCGGCAGGCAATGTTTCCCTGCCCGAAGGCTCTACGGCCCAGGACCTTATTGAGACGGTTCTGAAGGCGAAGGGCATTGATTACAAGGCCTCCCAGAGTGGTGCATACTGGTCCATTACTTCGCCGTTCGAAGACAAGTCTTACGGCTATGATGGTGCGACCGGTAAATACTGGCATCTGTATATCAACGGAGAGTCCTCATCTCTCTGTGCCAACCAGATTACGCTCAAGAGCGGCGATAAGGTCACGCTTGCCTATGCCACCGATAATTCGCCCATGCCCGATCCCGACAAGATTGTCGTGGATCCGAGCGCGACGACTCCTGATTGGGATGCCGAGTGGGCCGGCTACGGCAACAGTGGCAACGGTTCGACCGTAACGGATGCCAAGACGCCTGCGCAGGCCGCCGGTCTTAAGTGGGCCTTCGATTGGAAGGCCGAGTCTGGTCAGCAGTATGCCAACTGCAGCGAGCCTGTCATCGCTAACGGCTTTGTGTACATCGCGACCGAGAACGAGCTCATTAAGATCGATTCGTCCACGGGCAAAAAGGTTGCCTCTGCGCCGCTTGCCTCCAAGGTGAGCTATACCTCTCGTCCGATCTATACCAACGGCCTTATCATCGTTCCGCTCAACGGCGGTGCGGTCCAGGCGATTACTGCAGACAAGCTGATCTGCAAGTGGCTGACGCCTGGTTTGACGGACTTGACGCAGAGCTCCTGCACCGTCGTTTCGGACGGCGAGTACGTCTATGTAGGCTCGGTCGATATTTCGTATGACGAGAATTACAACGCGACCTACGGCAACGGCTCCTTTGCGCGCATTAAGATTGCCACGGGCGAAGTTTCTTGGCAGAACATCGACCCTGCCGAGGGCTATTACTGGACTGGTGCGGCTTTGACGGATAAGTATGCCATCGTTCCTACGAGCGCGGGTACGCTTAAGTGCATTGATAAGACGACGGGCGATGTCGTTTCGACCATGAAGCTCGGCGCTGTCGCAAATGCCGATTGCATTGCCGATCCGTCCAATGGTTCGACCTTCTATCAGATGACGCACGACGGAAAGCTCCATGTGATTTCGCTTTCGGCGAAGGGCGTGCTGAGTGAACAGAAGACGGTTGATCTGGGCCTTACGAATAATCTGAGTGCCCCTGCGGTGTCTGGTGACAATCTGATTGTCGGCGGACAGACGGCTACTGGCTCTGCTCTGGTTCTCTATAACCTGAAGACGGGTAAGACCACGATGGTCGCTGCTGCCGACGGCAAGGCGCTGCCGGCTGGCCTCAACGGTATTGCTGCTACTCCGCTGGTGAGTGTTCAGGGCGGCAAGACCTATGTGTACTTCACCGTTAACAGCGCGGATAGCAAGGATTACGTCAACTACTCTTCTGGTGGTGGCGTGTATCGCTATACGCTCGGCGATGCAGAGGCGACGCAGATTTATGATGCGGCTGGCCATTACCAGTACTGTGACTCTCCGGTCATTGCCGATGCTTCTGGCAATCTCTACTACATTAATGATTCGGGCACGCTGTTTAAACTTGGAGCTGTCGAGTCTTGGACGGTTGCCTTTAACTCCAACGGCGGGTCTGCTTGCGACACTAAGTTTGTTGCTACGGCCGATGGCAAGCTGGTCAAGCCGGCCGATCCGACGCGCGATGGCTACACTTTCGGCGGTTGGTATACCGATGAGGCTTGCACGCAGGCGTATGACTTCAGTACGCCGGTAACGGCCGATCTGACGCTGTATGCCAAGTGGACCAAGAATGCCGTTAAGCCTGGCGGTAATGGCGGCGCTGGTTCGAATGGCGGCGGTTCTGGTACCGGTGCTGGTTCCGGCACTGGCGCTGGCGCGGGTTCTGGCTCCGGCTCGAAGGGCGGCGCTATTGCCCCGGGCCAGAAGCCGGTGACCAAGACGACGGTGTCGACTAAGACCGAGGCCAAGGACAACAAGTCCAACAAGAAGGACTCCGATAAGTCCGACAAGAAGGACGAGAAGAAGTCTGACAAGAAGTCTGACAAGAAGTCCGATTCCAAGTCCAATTCCAAGTCCGATTCCAAGTCCGATACGGGTGCTGCTTCCACGACCACTGCTAAGAAGTCCTCTGGTGCTTCCGAGCAGGAGACTGGCACCAATCCGCTCGCCATCGTCGGCGTTGCCGCCGGCGTCATCGGTCTCGCCATCGTCGGCGTGTTCGTGTTCACCAAACGTCGGTAGGTGAGGGCTGTGTCCAATAAATCCAAGGACGCTGACCCCAAGCAACCAGATTCCTCGTTCATTCAGTTCGACGATTCAAAGCAACAGGGCGCCGCTTCGACGGCGTCCGCCCCTCGACGGAAGGCGCTTACTGGCGTCCTGACCGCCGCGTGCGTTGCGCTGATTGTCATATCGCTGGGCTTCGTCCATCCTTCCGAGAGCGGCGCCTGGTCCATTGACTGGATCGTTCAGACTGTGACGGGGGAGAGCGTCGTCACCAAGGACACCAAGGCGTCTGGCTCGTCTGCCGCTTCGGGCGAGGCCAGTTCCAAGGATTCCAAGTCATCGAATGACGCAAAAGATGAGTCCAAGTCCAAGGACGATTCCGAGTCTTCGCACAAGGAATCGGATAAAAGCTCGGATAGCAAGAAGTCTGAGGACCAGGACGGCAAGAAGTCTGGCGATAAATCTGCTGCCCAAAATACGGGAGCCGGTGATACTTCCAATGTGTCTGGCGGTGCTTCTTCGGGCGGTGGCCAGTCGTCTAATGGAGCCTCATCCTCTAATGGTGGAAACGCCTCCTCGGGCGGCCAGAGCGGCTCACAGGAGTCTAACTACGTTACGGTGACGGTTTCGGTCACATCGAGCGCTGTGGGCAATCCTGTGTCCTCTGGTGGCACCTTTACCTTTAACGAAGGCGCTACTGTCTACGATGCCCTGTGCGCGCTGGGCCTTTCTGTCAACGCACATGGCTCGTCGTACGGCACGTATGTCTCCGCGATTGGTGGTTTGGCCGAGAAACAGCACGGCGGCACGAGCGGCTGGATGTACTCCGTCAACGGCACAACGCCCATGACGGCCTGCAGCAACTACGTTCTCTCCAATGGTGACAACGTGGTCTGGTATTACGTGACAGGCTAGAGGCCTCGACATAGCGCGCCAGACGGGCGGTTCGGACAAACATCCGGGCCGTCCGTTTTTCATGCGTAGAGGACTGGGTCGCCGGGTCTCTCGGCAAACAAAAAACCGGTTGGAATGGGAATTCCAACCGGTTATACATTCAAGCAAATAGTGAATCGACTACGACCGTGCGCCCTCGAGGAAGAAGCGGCGGCTGAAGTAGTTGTACCAGGTGACGAGGAACGTGGCGATGGCCTTCATGGCTTGGTAGCCGATGCTCAAAAACGTGACGCCCACAAACATGTACAGGTCGTTGAGGCCCAGACCGATCACCGACAGGATGGTGAAAATCGTGAACTCGCGCTTGCGGCTCATGCCTTCGCGGTGGTCGAACACGTACTTCATGCTGAGCCAGTAGTTGACCACGACGGACGTGATAAACGAAACCGTGGTGCTCATCAAAAAGTCGAGGTGGAACAGCTCGACGAGCGCAATGAGCATGCCCCAGTCGATGCCAAAGGAGATAAGACCCACGACAGCAAACTTGAGGAACTGCTTGGTATGAGGTTGTGCCAGCGCCTTGCGCACGTAATCACATCCAATGCGTTGATGAATCGAGCAGAGGATACTTTAGAGCTTTTACAAGGGAAACGTAAGGTCTTTGCCAAGAACTATATGAACTCGCCAAATTTTCAAGAGCTAATCCGCAAACGTTGAAAATTTGCCCGTAAACGAGCGACACCCACGGACGATACTGCGCTGAGTGCGCGTCGTCCGTGGGCGCCGTAATGCTGCAGGGGTTTCGAGCTATTTTGTCTCGTCGCCCTCCAGGAAGATTTTTCGGGTCACAAAGTTGTAGACCATGACAAGCGCGGTGGCGCAGATCTTGGCGATATTGGCCTCGAGTCCCAGGCCGGCGTTGAGCGCCAGCACGATGCCGTCGTTGAGCACCAAACCGATTACGGACAGCACGACAAAGATGATGAACTCGCGGCGGCGGCTCATGCCTTCCTTGTGCGCAAACACGTACTTCATGCTTGCGAGGTAGTTAAAGATGAGTGAGATGATAAAGCCGCTGGTGTTGGCGATTAGGATGTTGAGGCCGAGACCGTAGTGGAGCAGATTCATAATGCCAAAGTCGATAACCGTGGCAATGACACCGACGACGCCAAATTTCATGATCTGCGCAAGGAGCTTTTGCATGGTACCTGCCTTAAGCTGGCGCCGAAGCGCCGCGGGGATGACAAACTCAGCAAGTTTAGCCAATCCCCGCGGGTGGTGCTAGGCGCGCTCCTCGATAGCACCGTTTCTATATGCATCGAGCAGCTGACGCAGGTCTTGGATTTGGCTGCGGATCTTGGCGCCAGTATCGGTGTCGCTCACCATGCGGCGACGGTCCGCTTGGTCAAAACGGTTGGTCTCGCTTTCGATGTCCACGTTGCGCGTGAGTGCCTCGGCAACCGTCGTAAAGGCCCGGTGCGACTTGAGGCGGCAGCCGCGCGAGCTCGAGATGAGCGTATAGCCGGCGATACCCGTCTTGGGATGGTAAGCGCGGCAGAAGCCGCCATCGATGACCAGCAGCTTGCCCTCGGCGCGGATGGGCTGCTCGCCCTTGGTGGTTTTAACGGGCGTGTGGCCGTTGATGATGTGGCCGGTCGGCGAACATGCCATGGGCGCGACGCCAAACTCGCGCATGATGTCATCGCAGACCGAGGGCGACTTGGTAAGCGTAAAGTACGGGTCCATCGGCTCGACCCAGGTGCTCTTATCGGCGATATAGGCGCGCTCAAAGGTACGCACCAGGCGTCCGCTGGCGGGTGAGTTAAAGCCAATCCACAGGTACCACATCCAGTCGAGAGCGTCGCGGTCGCCCACGCGCCAGGCGCGGCGGGCGATGTGGTCGCAAAAATCGAGATAATCGCGGCCAGCGTGCCAGGTGCCCAAGCAGTTCATGCTGCTAAAGGTGCCGTCTTCGTTGAGCGGAACGCAGCCGTGGAAGAGCAGGTTGCCGTTGGCGACCTTGTACATCGAGCCATGGGAATAGAGGAAATCGATATGGCGATGCAGGTGATCGGCGGTGACAAACTCGGACACGAGCTTGTCGATGATGTGCTGCTCCTGGGGCGTGAGCGTATAGGGGTCCGCCGGGTCGACGGTGGGGAAGTCGTTGGTCGTGAGCGGCCACACGCTGCCGTCGGCGAGCGTGACCGTGCCGGTGTCGCGGTCGATCTTGTCGAGCAGCAGGCGGTCGGTCATGTCGAACTCGGGGTGGCGCTGGATAATCTGGCCCTCGAGCTTAAAGAGCAGCACGTTGATGGCCTTGATCAGCGGGGTGATGGGCTCACCGGCGGTGTAGGTGGCATCGGCAAAGGCGACGAGCTCGCGCAGCGAGATGCCGTAGTCGTTCTCGAGAATCTCGTAATTGTCGTAGCGTAGGTTGTTGCGCAGCACCGTGGCGATGCAGGCGGGCTCACCGGCCGCAGCGCCCATCCACAGCAGGTCGTGGTTGCCCCACTGGATGTCGAGCGAATGGTAGGTGAGCAGACGGTCCATAATCTTGGCCGCGCCGCCGCCGCGGTCGAAGATGTCGCCCACCAGGTGCAGGTGGTCGACGGCCAGCCGCTTGATGAGCGAGGCGAGCGACTCGATAAAGTCGTCGGCGCTGGCGGTCTCCAGGATGGACTCCACGATGCGCTCGTGATAGCGCACGCGATAGTTATTCTCGTCCGGGTGCGTGTGCAACAACTCGTCGATGATATAGGCGTAGTCGCGCGGGATGGCCTTACGCACCTTGGAGCGCGTGTAGCGGCTTGAAAGTGAGCGAGCGACCATGATGAGCTGGTCAAGCATCGTCTTGTACCAGGTGGGCGAGTCCTCGCGCCGGCTGCGGACCAGGTCGATCTTCTCGCGCGGGTAGTAGATGAGCGTACACAGCTCGCCCTTTTCGTCAAAGGAGAGCGTGTCGCCAAAGATCTCGTCGACATGTTCGCGCACGACGCCCGAGCAGTTGTTGAGGATGTGCATAAAGGCTTCGTACTCGCCATGCACGTCGCTCATAAAATGCTCGGTGCCCTTGGGTAGGTTGAGGATGGCCGAGAGGTTGATAATTTCGGTAAATGCGGATTGTTCGGTGGGGAACTGTCTCGACAGCAGGCGCAGATACTTAAAGTCTTGCGGATTGCGATCGAATGCGACCATGAAACACCTTCCGATGGGGTTGGTAAAACTGATAAACAGCGTCAAACGTTTATCAGTATGCGCCGCTTTTGTTTCGATTGGGGGTGGGAGGTCGAATTGTTGGCCGAACGGTTTGGTAAATCGATTTAGTTGAGGTAGATGTGTTGGTCGGGTGGAGACGACAGAAGGTGTTTTCTCAGATAATTATGCGTGGAGCCGGTGGAGACGATGGTGGTAAAGATGTTCGCTATTTTTGGTTCGATTTGGTAAATAGTGGACATATGTACCGTATGTAGGCTCACTGTGCGATAATTTGCGCAGCAATGAGTAAGGAGCCTCATATGAGTGATTTTGTCCTGACCTGTGAATCCGCCGCCGACCGAACCCGTGAGTTCTTTGCGTCGCGCAATATTCCTGTCGTGTGTTTTCATTACGAGATCGACGATGTTGTCTATACGGACGATCTGTATCAGTCGATTACGCCGGACAAGTTTTTTGCCCAGATTGCCGCGGGCGCCATGCCCAAGACGTCTCAGGTGAGCGTGGGTGAGTACGAGGAGTTTTGGGAGCCGTTTGTTGCCGAGGGTAAAGACGTGCTGCACCTGACGTTGTCGTCGGGTATTTCGGGCACGTATGGATCGGCCTGCGTTGCGGCGCAGATGCTCGCGGATCGCTATCCCCAGGGCGGCAAGGTGCGCGTTATCGATTCGCTGGCCGCGGCTTCGGGCTTTGGCCTGCTGGTGGAATATGCCGCCGACGTGCGCGATAGTGGGGCTTCACTCGACGAGACGGCTGCCTGGATCGAGGAGCACAAACTCAACCTGCATCACTGGTTCTTCTCGACCGATCTGTCGAGCTACCTACGAGGCGGTCGCATTTCGGCTGCGAGTGCGATCATCGGCACGGCGCTTAAGATTTGCCCGCTTATGACGGTCGATTGCGACGGCAAGCTGTCGCCACGTGAGAAGATTCGCACTAAGAAGCGCGCGATTTCCGAGATGGCCAAGACCATGATGGCACACGTGCAGGACGGTGCGGATTATTCGGGTAAGTGCATCATGTCGCACTCGGCGTGCCGCGAGGATGCCGAGGCAGTTGCGGCGCTGATTGAGGAACAGGTTCCGCAGCTTAAAGGCAAGATTGAGATCAATGATATCGGTACTCTGATTGGCTCGCATACCGGACCTGGTACGGTGGCGCTCTTCTTTATGGGCGACAAGCGCGTGGATTAACTTGGCTCATCACGTCGCTGCGTGATTGCTCAAACGAAAACGGCCCGCCTCACGTTTGTGGGGCGGGCCTTGCTGTTGCGGCTAGCGTTTCTTTCCGCGGAAGAAGAAGCCGTGCAGTGACGGCTTGAGGCCGCGGTTGGCGCGATGCTCCTCGACGCGCTCGTGGATCGAAGCGACGCGCTCGATGACTTCGTCGGGAATTGGCACATCGGGATTCATGTTCTCGACCTGGCTGACCTCGGCGGCGGCGACCTGGTCGATAATGGGCACATCGTCGCGCGAGATGACAGGTGTGGCGTCTTCCTTCATCTTGCGATAACGCTGCATCATGTCGGTCTGTAGCTGCTGGGCCGAAGGCGGTGTCCAGATGATGGCGTTGGCGCCGGCGGCGATGGTTTCGCGGATGCTCTCGGGCGTCTTGCCGCCCGGTGCGATGAGCGGCAGGTTGGGATAGTGCTCGCGCAGCTCGCGCAGGACCTGGGGCGTGTTTTTGCCGGCGGCGATGTTGAGAATCTTGGCTCCGGCGCGCACCTTGGCGTGAGCATCGTCGTCACAGCGAACGACCGTGGCGATGACGGGGATGTCGGCGATATTGGTGATGTGCTCGACCATCTCGGCAGTGGCGGGGGAGTTGACCACGCAGCCCGCTGCGCCCTGCATCTCGGAGACAGCTGCCATCTGCACGGAGCGCTTACCGGTCGTAGTTCCGCCGCCTACGCCCACAAAGACCGGGCACTCGGCGACGGTCAACAGCGCCTGCGTAATGGCCGGCTGCGGCGTGAAGGGGTAAACGGCAAAGACAGCATCGGCATTGGAGTTGCGGATGACGGCCACGTCGGTGGTGTAAATGAGCGACTTGATGCGTCGACCGAAGAGCGTAAAGCCGCTGGCCTCCTCGATCTCGTCGGGCATGCGAAGGGCCGCCTTGCGCAAACGCCCGTCGATGGGCAGCGGTTCCATGGGGAGCAGTCCGTTGGGGGTCACGGCTACCTGGGGCTCGGTGAACTCGTCTGCGAGCTCGACCTCGGAGAAATCGACCGAGGCGACGATGTCCTCGTGAACCTCGGCGGGCACATCGATGGGAGCTTGGTCGTTTGCCGCGGCAGGCGTGTCGAAAGAGCTGGTGCCGACGAAGGCGTCGACGCGCTCATTTAGATCGTTGAGGGTATCCATGGAAGCTCGATTCTATGTGATGACGGCCGGCGCGATGCAGCCGGAATTGCGAATGCTAAATCGTTTGACGAGTTGATTTTTCCCCGCCGCGCCATCCGTTAGACCGAAGAGCAGGCGAACGTGAAGGAGCTGTGGTGGCGGGGATCGAGGTGCTATCTTGAAAGTCCCGTTTTCAAGAGAGGTGACGCGGTATGGAATTTTCGGCAATGTTGGGCTCGATTGGCCTATGCGTGGGCGCAATCGTAGCCGCCGCGGTCATCTACTTTGTGGTCACGGCCATTAAGGGCAAAAGGGCCGAACGCAAAGAGCGCGCGACGCTTAAACAGCATCGCGACCAGCAGAGCAAACGCGCACGGAGATAGCTTGTTGAGTTTTGGATCCGTGCGCTAGCTGCGTTTTCGGATCAGGGCAATGTAGAAGCCCTCAAAGTCGCGGCTGGGCGGAATGGTGAGCGTGCCGGACAGGCCGTTGGCGATGGCCGATACCTGACCCGCGGCAATGGCCTCGGTTAGGGCGTTGGACTCGATGCGCGGCTCCTCGCCAGCTTCCTGGGCGCGGCGTGCCTCACTTTCGCTTGGCGTGCCGTCGAGGGGGATGAGCTCGCAGTCCATATGCTTGTCGAGGGCCTCTTGCAGGGCGTCCTCGTTTTCCTGCGGCAAGATCGAACAAGTCGAATAGACGAGCGTGCCGCCCGGTTTGAGGGTTCCCATGGCGCGGTCCAGAAGCGCACGCTGCGAGCGGGCGCATTTGACGAGCAGCTGCTCGGTCAGGCCGCGCAGGGTTTTCTCGTTGCCGCTGATAACGGTGCCCGTGCCGGTGCAGGGAGCGTCGAGCAGGATGCGGTCAAAGCGGAAGAACTCGTCGAGCTCGCGTGCGTCGGTGCGCATGACGGGCACGTTTTTTGCGCCTTGGCGGTGGAGGTTGGCTTCGAGCTTCTCGGCGCGGGGAATGCTCATCTCGCAGGCGGTAAGGTGCGCCTGCCCCTGGGTGAGGGCGGCGATCTGCGTCGTCTTGCCGCCAGGGGCTGCGCACATGTCCAGGATGTCCTCGCCTACCTGAGCGCCCAGGACCAGCGGCGGCATCATGGACGACAGGCTCTGCAGGTAGATCTTGCCGTCGCGGTAGATGCCGAGATCCCACAGATCGGAAACCTGGGCCTCGGGCAGGATAAAGGCGTCTGGGTACCAGGTGACGGGGTTGTGGGCGATGCCGGCGGCATCGAGCGCCGCAGCGATGTCCTCGGCGGTTGCCTTGAGCGTGTTGGCGCGCAGCGTGACCGGGCGTGTGGCCGCGGCGCCGAAGCCCTCGATCATGAGCTCGGCATCGGCGGGCGCATAGGCGCCGGCGACCGTGTCGACCATAAAGCGCGGCAGGTCGGCGGCGCAAGGAAGGGCGGCAAGCTGGTCGGAAAGCTCGGTGGCGGCAAACTGCCTGCGCTTGAGCTCGGCCTTGACCTGCTTTTTCTGCTTACGACGACGCGGCTTGGACATCCGTCTTTCCTTCCCATTCCATTACATGTCGAGTGTTTAGTACTGGCTCTCGTGCTTGCTAAAGAAGTCGAAGCGCGGGGGCAGCGGCTTTACGCGGTGCTCGCCGGGCTTCTCGCCCAGGCTCTCCACAAACTCATCCGTGGAGGCGAAGATGTTATCCCAGCTAAAGAAGGCGACCGGGTCGATGTCGAAGTACTCGCAGATGAGCTCGCAGCCGGCAGGGACGATGCCGTGCATGAGCACGGTCGCCACGCGCAGCTCGGCAAAGGCGTCGACGAGGGCCTGCGTCATCGCGGCGTTTGCTGGCTTGCCTTCGAGCTTGTTGGCGGCCTTGGAAGCGTCGCTCCAGCGCTTGTTGGCGGCGCGCAGGTAGTCGTCGCACACGGCAAGCGCGCGGTGCGTCTCGAACTTGTACATAGCCTGCTCAAAGGCGAGAGCTGCCTGCTCGGCGGCTTCGACCACGGCGGCAGAGGCCGCACCGGCGGGGATGCAGCCTCTGCGATAGGGGCTCTCGTCGCCTTCCTTGACGGCGACGCCGTAGAAGCAGCTGCGGGCCAGACGGTTGAACACGCCGGTCAAAAGGGCGCTCTCCTTAAGGGCCGGATCGATGACGCGCTTGTCGTCGCAGGCGCGCACCTCGTTGCCGTCCTTGTCCTTGCCGGTCACGCGGGTGTCGTATGCCTTGGGGCTAAAGCTCACCGGCTTTTCGGACAGGCCGAGCGACAGCCAGTGCGCGCGCATCTGCTCGCAGGTGTAGTGGTTGAGCAGGTCGTCTGCCGGCGGGGGAGGCGTCTGCGAGGACGAGCTGGCCTTTTTGCCCATGTAGAGCAGGTGGTAGCAGGCGCTGACGGTGCTCTGCGTGAGGTCCCAGCCCAGGGCCTCCCACATGGCGGTCTGCGCGATGCAGTAGAAGTAGATGTTGTCCTGACCGATAAACTGGTAGATCTGTGCGTCGTCTGAGCACCACCAGTCGCGCCAGTCGAGCGAGCTGTGCTGGTAGGTGGGCGCGGGCACCTGCGTGGAGTCGGCAGCGGGCTCGCCCATAAGGGCGGCATCCTGGGCGGCGACGCCCTCGGTCACGCCGGCGGCGCGGGCGTCGCGGGCGAGTACGGTACGCGTATAGCTGATGGGCGCCCATAGGCTCTCGGGCCAGCACCAGCAGGTGACGTCGGAGACGCCGTCGACCTCGGGTACCGGAACGCCCCAGTCGATGTTGCCGGTGATGCGGAAGGGCACGAGCGCTTTGCCGCTGCGGAAGCGCACGCCGCCGTTGGCGAGCACCGCGTGGGCGTCGTCGCGCTCCTTCCAGCTGGGGAAGGTGACGGTAAAGCTGCTCTTGTTGCCCTCGGGTTCCAGCACGGTGTGCTCGGGGAGCTGGTCCTCGACGGCATCGAAGGCCTCGCGGAACTTGTTCTGGATGTAGAGCTGAGCCGGCAGCAGCCACTCTTCCATGGTCTTGGAGACCACGGAGCGAACCTGCGGGTTCTGGGCGAGCTTGGCGGTGTAGGTCTTCATAAAGTCGAGGTAGGCCGGCAGGTCAAAGTAGAGATTGTCGACCGGGCGCAGCTCGGGCACCTCGCCGGTGAGCTGGCTCTTGGGCGCGATGAGCTCCTCGGGCTCAAACTGGTGACCCAGATCGCACTCGTCGGCGTAGGCTTTCTCGGACTTGCAGCCCTGGATGGGGCAGCGGCCGATCACCTGGCGGCCGTTGAGGAACGTGCCGGCCTTGGCATCGTAGAACTGCAGCGTGGAGCGCTTGGAGATGGTGCCCTGCTCGTGCAGGCGCTTGATAATCTCGGCGGTTACCTCGTTGTGGATCTGCGCGGCCGGCTCAAGGCCCGAGCCGCCGTAGATATCGCAGCTGATGTTGTAGTTGTTGAGGGTCGCGGCCTGGCGGGAGTGATTGGACTCGACATACTCGCCGATGGACTTATCGTAGCCTTCGTTCTCCTTGAGCTTGCGGTAGCTCTCCATGATGGGCGAGCCGTAGCAGTCAGTGCCCGAGGTGAAGATGACGTTCTCGCGGCCCAGGCGGTCGCGCAGGAAGCGGGCGAAGAAGTCGGCAGGGACAAAGACGCCGCCAACGTGGCCAAAGTGAAGGCCCTTGTTGCCGTAGGGCTCGCCGGCGGTAACGATGGCGCGGCGCGGCCAGCTGGGACGGTCGTTCATGGAATATTTGGATGCCATGGGACTCCTTCGCATATGGTGGGAGCGCGGCCGGGCGCAAGGCCTGGCGACGCGGTGGTCAATTCGTGCATATCGTTCGACATTATCGCACATGCGGACGGGTACGTGGCAGGGGCGCTATCCTAAGATGCTATGAATGAGATTTCCAACATACATGCGTTTGAGGACGAGGATTTTCTGCACGCTTGCTTCGTGTGGGGGATGGTCGTAGTCGGCGTGTTTGCCGTGTGCTTGGTGCCGGTGTTTATGCTGCTGGGCGGGCCTGCAGACTTGGACGCGGCTGAGGCGGGCGGCTGGACCACCGTCGTGGGCTGGATAGTCGGTGTGGCTGCGGTTTCTGCAGCGTCGTTTGCTGTGCACGAGCTGGTGCATGCGGTGTTTTTTAAGCTGCTGGCGCCTGCGGGCGCGCAGGTGACCTTTGGGGCGAATCGCGAGACGGCGATGATCTATGCCTGCGCCGAGGGCGTTGTGTATTCGCGTCGGCGGTACATGGCCATTTGCCTGGCGCCCACGGTTGCTTTGACGGTGGCGTTTGCCCTGGGGTTTGCGTTCTCGGGCTATCCGCTGCTGTGCTACCTGGCGGCTGGTCTGCACTTGTCTGGCTGCGTGGGCGATTGGTATTACGTGCGGACCATCCTGCGCGACCGCCGCATTGTCGCCTGCGAGGATACGTCCTTTGGCGTGCGCTTTTTCGGGTGAGGAGATGTCGATGAAGCCGTTGTTGCTGCATGCTTGTTGCGCGCCATGCTCGCTTGAGCCGGTTCGCCTGCTGCGCGAGGAGGGGTTTGAGCCCACGATTTGCTGGACCAATCCCAATATTCAGCCGCGCGATGAATGGCAGCGTCGTTTGGACGAGCTGCGCCGGTGGTGTGCCGACGGCGACATCGAGCTCATCGAGGCCGGGGAGGACCGCGAACGCTGGGAGACCGGCGTGGCCCCGTTGGGTGCCGATCGTCCCCGTCGCTGTCGCGTGTGCTATGCCTTGCGCTTGGCCGAGGCATGCCGCGTTGCCCAGGAGCGCGGGTTTGAATATGTGGGTACGACGCTCGCCGTCTCGCCGTACCAGCTGTTCGACACCTGCAATGACGTACTCGAGCGCCTGGCGGCGGCACGTGGGCTTACCCCGGTGATCCGCGATTTTCGCCCGTATTATCCCGAGGCTACGCGCCGTTCGCGCGAACTGGGCATGTATCGACAGAACTACTGCGGCTGCCGCTTTTCTGCCGTCGAGGCGGCCATGGACCGCGCTCGCATTCGCGACGAGCGCAAGGCTGCCAAAAAGTAGTTCATTTGGGACGTCAGCCTGCTAGGATGTAGGGCGGACTTTAGCTATATAAGGAGAATCCGACGTGTCTATGCGTACCGATGATTTTGACTACAACCTTCCCGAGGAACTGATCGCCCAGGCTCCCGCCGAGCCGCGCGACTCCTGCCGCCTGCTGGTGGTGGATCGCAAGGGCTCCCAGGCGGGAACGCCGCTGGAGCATGGCGGCACCGTTGAGCACTGCATCTTCCGCGACATCATCGACTATATCGAGCCGGGCGACGTGCTCGTCATCAACAAGACGCGTGTGATGCCGGCCCGCCTGATCGGTCGCAAAGCCGGCTCGGGTGGCGTGGTCGAGACGCTGCTGCTCAAGCGCCGCGAGGATGTTGACCCGCTGGGCCATGTTTGGGAGTGCTTGGTCAAGCCGGGCAAGCGCCTGAAGCCCGGTGCCCAGATTGAGTATCGCGCCGGTGGCGCCCATGCGCCCGAGGGGGCTCCCGTGGTGCTGACGGCCGAGGTCATCGACTTTGTCACCGATAGCCGTGGTGGCCGTCTGGTGCGCTTTGAGCCGGTCGGTTGCAATGCCGCCGGCGACCCGCGCACGCTCGACGAGGCCATCCATGCGGCCGGCCACGTGCCGCTGCCGCCCTACATTACCGATTACGAGGGCGACCCCGAGAAGTACCAGACCGTCTACGCCATGAAGGAGGAGCACTCGGCTGCCGCTCCTACGGCGGGTCTGCACTTTACTCCCGAGCTCATGGCCGCTATCGAGGCCAAGGGCGCGAAGTTTGCCGCCGTCGAGCTCGAGGTGGGCATCGATACCTTCCGCTTGGTGGAGGAGGACGACCCTACGCAGCACGTCATGCACACCGAGCGCTACCACGTGTCGCAGGAGGTTGTCGACGCCGTGCATAAGGCGAAGGCCGAGGGTCATCGTGTGATCGCCGTCGGCACCACCGCGGTGCGCTCGCTCGAGAGTGCGTTTGACGCGGACGCGCCGGTGTCCGATCCGGCTGTGACGGCGCGCTATTTTGAAGGCCGCGAGGACGGTGCCGACACGCTCGGCCGCGGCGACATCGTGGCGCGCGAGAACGCCACGACGCAGCTTTACCTCATGCCCGGCTCGACCTATCACGTGGTCGACGCGCTGATCACGAACTTCCACGTGCCGCGCTCCACGCTCATGATGCTCGTAAGCGCGCTTGCCACCCGCGACCAGATCATGGATGCCTACGCCGCTGCTATCGAAGAGCGCTACCGCTTCTTCAGCTTTGGCGACGCGATGCTCATTCTGTAGGTTACGGCGTTTTACAAACGCCGTAACCGGCCGACGCTGCAAACCCCCCTAAGCGGCAATCTGATGTTCAATCGTCGGGCATGACCAGAAGGTCAATGCCCCCCCTCTTTCACGTCACCTTGCTCGCTTAGGGGCGTTTTCGCTGACTTTGCCAAAGCATCGGCAGGTACTCATTGGGTGTTCCTATAGTTTTGTCAACCGTCGGGGCTACTCCCGGTAGGGCACCCGGTCGCGCATCACGGCGTATATCGCCCTGAGCCCGTATATCGCCCTGAGCCGCTTCCTCGCGACGGCCTTGAGCGCCCGCCCGTGCCCCATGCCCCGCGCCCTGCAGGCCCGGTAGTACTCGCCGTAGCGCCCCGAGGACCTCACCAGGCTGTTGCACGAGAAGATCAGCAGGGACTTGAGCCTCGCGTCGCCGCGCCTGGACGCCCTGACCGACCTCACCGACGTTCCGGAGCTCCTCACCCTCGGGGCTATGCCGCAGTACGAGGCCAGGTGGTCGTGGTCCGGGAACCTCCCGATGTCGACCGACACCGCGAGCTGCGCCGCGGTCCTCGGGCCGATGCCGGGCACGGTGAGCAGGCACGCGTAGGTCTCGTCGCCCTCGAGCAGCGCCGCCGTCTCGGCCTCGAGGGCCCCGGCCTCGTCGAGGGCCTCCGATATCCGGGCGGCCAGGAACCTGACCTGCCTGTTCTCGGCCTCGACGAGCGCAGGCGGGGGCGCGGTGGAGGCGGCCGCGGCCTCCCCGGCGGCCTCGGCCCGCGGGCCCCCGGCCCCGGAGCGGGCGATCCCCCACGCCCCGCCGAACCCGGCGAGCAGCTCCAGCCACCGCCGGTCCGACAGGTCGACCGCGGCCTCGAGGGCCGGGCAGGACTCGAGCAGCACCGCGCGCAGGCGGTTCTTGTCCCTGGTCGCGCAGGCGACGACGTGGTCGCGCTGCGACGAGAGGGCGCGGGCGGCCTCGAGGGCCTCGCCGCGGCCCGGGACCCCCGACAGGGAGTCCGGCACGCCCAGGGCGGTCCGCGCGATCACCGCGGCGTCGCGCTCGTCGGTCTTGGCCTCGCCGGCGAACAGGCCCGCGGCGCGGCTGGCGGCGAGCCCGGGCAGGTGGGCGACCCCGAGCCCCGCGGCGCGGGCCCGCCTCACGGCGAGGGACCCTATGTTGCGGAACTGGTCGACGACGACGAGCGTGCCGGCGGGCGCGGAGGCGAACAGCGCGTCGAGCTCGGCCTCCCTGTTGCGGACGGGGGCGCTGGCCAGCACCTCCCCGTCGCGGTCGATCAGGCAGGCCCAGTGCGATGACTTGCCGACGTCCAGGCCGAGCACGGCCGCGGGCCTGGTGGATGGCGCTTTCACGGTGGTATCCTTCCGGTAGTCGTTCGACCGGATGGCCTCCCCCTCGGCACTCACATTACCAGCCGCGGCGCCTGCCCGGCACTTTCCTATCAGCCGTCGGGGGCGGCGCGTCCCGCGCCGGCAGCACCCAACGGGCCCTCTCGGGGGCAGGGACGTTCGGCCGTGCGCGGGCGCCCGGTCGGCGGCCCGTTCTGGGCGCGCCTCAATCGTAGCCCGAGACGGTCCCGGGCTGACAATTTCGACTGTAATGGACGTACTTAAATGAGTGCCTGCAGAATGAGAGTGGATAATCTCCCGTTTTTGGCCTGCTTGGGGGCTCAAAGTGGGAGATTATCCACTCTCGTCATTGGGCTAGTCGTTGGGGACGTTCTTGTTTGACTAGTCGTTTAAGAACGTCCCCAATGACTACTTGCTTGCGAACAGCCAGACTAGGATGATCGCCAGGATTGCGGCGACGATGCAGACGATGGCGCCGGTGAATTTGATGCGTGAGTCGCGGGTACGTTCGCGCACCGCGTCCTCGGTGGCCTCGAGCTGGGCGACTTCTCGCTCGGTCTCGGCGTGTTCGGCTTTGTCTCGGGCCAAGGATCCTGCAAGCGACTCAGTGATCTCTGGGTGGTCGTGCACTTCGGTCGCCTGTCCGATGATCGACTGCGCATGTGCGGCATCTGCTTGGGCGTTGGCGATGCTCTGCTCCTGGTCGCGGCGTGCCTTGTCCTCGGCAGTGATCTTCTCGCGCAGTTCGCGCTGACGAGTCGCGGCGGCTGTCTTCGCCGTCTGCAGCTCGTCGCGCGCGGCATCGGCTTCGGTCGTCACGGCTTGGTGCGCGCGTTTTGCGTCGGCGATAGGGGCTTGAGCCTGCTCGACGGCCTGCTCGGCTGCGGCAAGCGAGTGCTCAAGGTCGGCGGTGATGCGCGGGACATCTTCTTCGGCTTTACGCAGGGCATCTGCCGTGTCGGAAATCTGCATCGAGAGCTCGCTGGTGCGCACCGTATAGTTGGCGGGATTTGCCGAGGGATTGCGTTGCAGCTCGGCATACTCATGACGCAGCGTCTCGAGCTGGGCGCGCGTGGCGTCGACGGTTTGTTGTGCGGCGGCAATGCCGGCGTCTCGCTCTGCCTTCACCTTGTCGCGGATGCGCTTGGAATCCTCAAGACGTCGAACGAGGCGGTTGCCGGTCTCGCGTGAGCTCGCCTCGCGGGCCTCCACGGCGTCGAGCGCGGCCTTCAGACGGAGCTCAGTCGCGTCATCCTCTGTCTTCATTTGTTCGAGCTGACCCTTGAGCTCTGTCGCTTTGGAGGCGTGGGCATCACGATCAATCTCGGCGGCCGCTGCAGTCTTTTGGGCCGTGGCAATCGCCTGGCGCTGGTCGGCGACGATCTGGTCGTAGCGGCCTGCGATATCCTGGCGCGTCTCGAGTTCCTCGGCCTGATCGGCAATGCGCTGCTCAAGTTCGGCCAAGTGGGCACGGGCATCGGCAAGTGCCTTTTTCGCGGCGTTCATCTCGCGCATGGCCGAGGCGCCCTGGGCGATAAAGGTGCCCACGGCGTTCGCGGTGTTCGAGACAGCGGTCCCCAGATCGCGGTTCGCGGCAGGGGAGTGCGGGGCGGTCGGGCGAGCGGTGTCGGCAGCGTCCGCATCGGTAGCCTGCGGCGCGGCGATATTGCCGGTGCCGCCCTCGACCACAGAAAAGCCTGCTGCGTGCGGGTCGACCGCATCAGCGCCAATCGTGGGATGCTCGAGCTGCAGAAACGAGGGCATGGCGCTGCCCTGGTCGGCAACCGGAGTCTCGCCGGGTACGAAGGTCGAGGCTGCCTCGGCGGCCTCCTCTTCCTCGGCGTCAACGTCAGCGTCGGCCACGGCGTCTTTCATCGCTTTGACGGCATCCATCATGGAGTCCATGACGGCGTCGAGCTCTTCTTCCGAAGAAACCTCGATAGGGCCCGCAGCTTGCGAAGCGGCATCCTGTACGGGGTCGTCGTCCTGAGCGGGCGCATCGTCGTTTTGCTCGCCGGCATCTTCGGCGCCGGGGGTTTCCGCCGTAGCGCTTTCGTCCAAGATGGGGTCGTCGAGGTCAATATCATCGCAGGTCACAGCGTCGGCATCTGCAGTGACGTCTGCGGAATCATCAATATGCTGTTGAGTCTGGGGGTCCAGCTCGTCTGTCATAGGCATGTGCTCCTCATCGTTGTTTGTCACCCTATGATAAAGTCTCGCGCCGACATCCCGCGCACTGCAGCAAAGTTTCAAAACGTGTTCGATGGCTCGCGTCGATAGCAAAAACTCGGCCACTTTATCCAGTTTGTACTTGACATTCCCTTCGCCGAAAGACGTTGCGCCGTTCGCCTGCCATGGGCTTTATTTTTCACTTGAACCCGCTAAAGTTGCATTTCAGCTTTTGGCGCGTGAAGTTGGATGCGCGCAGTCGACGGGCAGGCCCGTCGCGATTTGAAAGGACTTTATATGGGACTTTTCACTGGTAAGACCGTGATCGTTACCGGCGGCGGCAAGGCCACGCTTAAGGACGGCTCCGCTGGCTCCATCGGCTACGGCATCGATATCGCATTTGCCAAGGAGGGCGCGAACCTTGTCATCACTGGCCGCAACGTCGCCAAGCTCGAGGCCGCCAAGGAGTCTCTCGAGGCCGAGTACGGTGTCAAGGTTCTGCCTGTTCAGGCCGATGTCTCGGCTGGTCAGGACAACGAGGCCGTCGTCCAGAACGTCATCGACAAGGCTATTGAGGAGTTCGGCCGCATCGACGCCGTCGTCAACAATGCTCAGGCCAGCGCCTCGGGCGTGACCATTGCCGATCACACCATGGACCAGTTCAACCTCGCCATTTACTCCGGTCTGTATGCCACCTACCTGTACATGCAGAAGGCCTACCCGCACCTGAAGGAGACCAAGGGCTCCGTGGTCAACTTTGCTTCGGGCGCCGGCCTGTTTGGCAACTATGGCCAGTGCAGCTACGCCGCTGCCAAGGAGGGCATCCGCGGTCTGACCCGCGTCGCTGCCAACGAGTGGGGCAAGGACGGCATCAACGTCAATATCGTTTGCCCGCTTGCTTGGACCGCCGCGCTCGAGAACTTCCAGGATGCCTATCCCGAGGCGTTCAAGGCCAACGTCCACATGCCGCCGGCGGGTCACTACGGCGACGTCGAGAAGGAAATCGGCCGCGTTGTCGTTCAGCTCTGCGGTCCCGACTTTAAGTATATGAACGGCGAGACCGTCACCCTCGAGGGTGGCATGGGCCAGCGTCCTTAGGGGTTCCGCCGTTCTACCGAACGGCGGACCGGCCGACGCTGTGCGGGCCGCATTTGGACAATCTGCCGTTCAATTTCAAGGGCGCGACCAGAAGGTCAGCGCCCTTTCATTTCACGGCACCTTGTCTCAAATGCGACCCGCTCGCTGACGTTGCCAAAATATCGGCGTTGCCGTGGCTGGTAAATAGCTCCACTCATCGGGGACGTACTTAAATGAGTGCCCGCAGAATGAAAGTGGATAATCTCCCGTTTTTGGGCTGTGCTTTGGGCAAAAGTGGGAGATTATCCACGCTCATCCGGTAAGCGTCCAAAAATCCACGCTCATTTGCCGTGTCCCTGCCGTATCCTCCTCGCACCAGTTTCTGTCGAGTCGGTGCTTCTTGCGGGTTGCCCGTATAATGGTTTGCGTATGAACCGCAACCAAGGAGTTCCAGTTTATGGACCAGAGCCTTTTTAAATTCGACCTGATCGCCGAGGACCCGACGACGCACGCGCGCGCTGGCGTGCTGCACACCCCGCACGGCGACATCGAGACGCCGATCTTTATGCCCGTGGGCACCAAGGCAAACGTCAAGGGTATTCCTACCGAGACCGTCAAGCAGCTCGGCGCCCAGATCGTGCTTGCCAATACCTACCACCTGTCCATGCGTCCCGGCGAGGACACCATCGCCGAGCTGGGCGGACTGCACAAGTTTATGAACTGGCACGGCCCCATCCTCACCGATTCGGGCGGTTTCCAGGTCTTCAGCCACAACGACGCCGTCAAGCTCACTGACGAGGGCGTGCGCTTTATCGTCAACGACTACGACGGCCGCCACGTGTTCTGGACGCCCGAGGACAACATGGAAATCGCCATGAAGCTCGGCTCCGACATCTGCATGCAGCTCGATCAGTGCCCCGGCTATCCTGCCACGCGCGCCTACGTCGAGCGCGCCGTGGAGCTGTCAAGCATGTGGGCCGAGCGCTGCTACAAGGCTCACACCCGCGATGACCAGGCACTCTTTGGCATCGTCCAGGGCGGCATGCATCTGGACCTGCGCCTTCGATCGCTGCGCCACCTGGAGGAGTGCGGCGACTTCCCCGGCTACGGCATCGGCGGCTACTCGGTGGGCGAGGACCACGAGACCATGTTCGAGACGCTGGCGCCGCTGGTTTCCGAGTACATGCCTAAGCACAAGCCGCGCTACCTCATGGGCGTCGGCAACCCTACCACGCTCGTGCGCGGCGTTGGCGTGGGCATCGACATGTTCGACTGCGTGCTGCCGACGCGCACCGGCCGCATGGGTACGGCGTTCTCCAGTGAGGGTCGCCTTAACTTCCGCAACGCGCGCTTTGCGCACGACGACGGCCCCATCGACCCCACCTGCACCTGCCCGGTGTGCACGGGCGGCTACAGCCGCGCGCTCATCCGCCACATGGTCACGCAGAAGGAGATGCTCGGCGGTATTCTGCTGTCGATGCACAATATCTACTACCTGCTCAACCTTATGCAGCGTGCCCGCCAGGCCATTATTGAGGGCCGCTACGGCGCGTTTGTGAGCGACTGGATGAACAGCCCTGCGGCGGTGGATTACTAAGAGCGGCGTGGGCGCTTGCAGAGCGCGGGCAACGGCAAGGGCGAGCGCCGGCCGGTCATCGCGTTCGCTAAGACCGTCTGCGCGACCGCTGACCGATAGCTTGCAAGCACTTGATGCATCGTGGGTACCATACCGAATAGTTGATGTTCGGGCGGGTGTTTGGCGCATGGCGTCGACCCCGCCCGTTTTCTTTTTCTCGATAGGAGTACCCATGATTAAGAACGAGAATGTTGAGGGCGAGCCGGCCTACGACGAGACGTACCGCCGCGGCCCCGTGGTCATGCGCGGCCCCATGATTCCTAAGGACAATACGTACGCCAACCTGCTGGCGCCCGAGGAGTCGACCGACTGGCTGCATGCTGATCCGTGGCGTGTGCTGCGCATTCAGGCAGAGTTTGTCGACGGCTTTGGCGCGCTTGCCGAGCTCGGGCCCGCGGTGACCATCTTCGGCAGCGCCCGCACGCCCAAGACCGATCCGCTCTACAAGGCGGCGCGTACCGTCGGGCGCAAGATTGCGCAACGTGGCGTGGCGGTCATCACCGGTGGCGGCCCCGGCATCATGGAAGCGGCCAACAGGGGAGCGGCGAGTGTCAACGGCAAGTCAGTTGGCCTAGGCATTGAATTGCCGCACGAGCAGGGGCTCAATAAATACGTGAACCTCGGCATGGACTTCCGCTACTTCTTTGTGCGCAAAACCATGTTCGTTAAGTACAGCTCGGGCGCCATCGTATTTCCCGGCGGCTTTGGCACGTTCGACGAGATGTTCGAGGTTCTCACGCTGGTGCAGACGCACAAGGTCAAGCGCATGCCGCTCGTGCTGGTGGGCACCGAGTACTGGCAGGGCCTATTCGACTGGCTCAACGGCCCGGTGATGAGCACCGGTATGATCAGCCCGCTCGATCCGGATCTGGTACACATTACCGACGACCTCAACGAGGCCGTTGACATTGCGCTCAGCGGGCTGATGTAGATCAATCGTGCCCACGCGACATGAATACGCATGGCAATCTGATGTTATCTAACATCAGATTGCCATTTATATTGGGTATACTGGTGTAAAAGACGAGGGCGAGGAGGTCGCGTATGTCTACTGCAACGGTTAAGCCTACGACGGTTCGCATCGAAGAAGGGCTCAAGGAACAGGCGACTGAGTTCTTGGATACGGTTGGCCTGAGTCTCAATTCGTATCTCAACCTTGCTGTTCGACAGCTGGTAAATCAACGAAAGATTCCTTTTGAGATCGTAGGAAGGGTGGAGGTGCCCAACGAAGCGACGAGACGCGCCATGGTGATTGCCGAGGCTCATGAGTTGGGGATTCTGCCAGACGACAGCCCGTCATTCAATAACGCTGATGAGCTCATATCATTCCTCGATGAGGACTAGCGATGTTCGAGATTAAAGTCGAGGCTCAGTTTAAGGCGGATTACAAACGGACGATGCGCATCCATCCGCAACTAAAAACCGAGTTTAAGGCGGCAGTCGCAGAGCTTGCAGCTCATGGCTCGCTTCCCGCGGAATATGGTGCCCACGAGCTTTCAAACCCGGGCGGCAATTACAACGGCCACATCGATTTCCATCTATCCGATGGCTTGGTCGATGTGGTCGTTCTTTACTTGCCGCATAAGACTAATCCTGTGATCCGGCTGGTCAGAATGGGCTCGCATGAGGAATTATTCCAGGGCCCGCAGGGCTGATTGCCGATTTCTAAGTTGCGGTGAAATAGGGACTGATTGGCGGCTGATAAGCCAAAAACAGTCCCTATTTCACCGCAAGTGATGGGGATGTCCCGCTTGTTGATGCAGCTTTCGGTTCTCCTCTTCGCTGGATTTCGTCCAAAAGCTCGGCGGCAACTTCGCTGCTTTTGAAACGAATGCTGCAATCCTCATTCTTGGGAAAAGCCAGTAATGGAATGGTTCCGTACCAGACGGTTTCCTCGTCAATCACTGCCGCGCACAAACGCCCTTCAGTTTTGACGGAATAGTCGATGCCCATTTCGGCAAAGACCGCCTTCGCGTCATCGCGCGGAGTTGAGGCAACGATTATCTCAATGCTAATTCCTCGAGTCATGGAGCTGGTGAGTGAATCCTTGAGTTTCGTAAGGCATGCGGAAGATGCATAGGGGGCGGCGATGAAAACGTTCTTCGTGGCATTGACGATATCTTTGTTTAGGGTCTCAAGGAAATGCGAAGAGTCAATTAGAATGTTTGCCTCGGCTTGGCTGGCGTCTTTCGCTACATAAACCTCGTACCCGAGCTTGGCGTAGGTCTTGAGTCTTTTCTGGTACATTCGGGCGAGCATGGGTATCGACAGGTCAACGTAGTCGTATATCTCAACCCGCCGCTTGCCCTCGTGACTTCTATGCAGTCTGCCCGCCTGCTGCGTGATGCTGCCGTCCCACGATATCGGCGTGGCAATGAGGAGAGTGTCAAGGTAGGACAGATCGAAGCCCTCGCCCAGAAGGCTTTCGGTGGCGACGATGATTCGATGTTCGTGTTCGAAGCAGGGAAGACTGTTCAGTATCGCTTTTCTTTCTTTGGCGTCGATTTCCCCGGTCAGGAGAATGGGTTCGTGTCCTCGGTCTTTAAGCAGCCTGAACAGCTCCTCGGCATGCTTTTTCCTTTTTGAAAGCACAAGTGGATGTCGACCGCTTGATGCGGCTTCGAGGGCGTCGTCGACAATCAATTCATTTCTTGCCGTATGCGCGCACAGAAGGTCGAGAATCTGATTGAAGCTTGCACCGGGCTCGTAGGCCGGTAGTCGAATTCCGGTAAAACGAGGCCGTACGATGCGCTGGATGCCCTGCTGGATCGCTTGCGTTTTTGGATCGATGACATAGCGAAGCGGGCCGCAGAGCATGGAGAGTGCCCGCGTAAGACCGTCGGAGCGCTCGGGCGTTGCGGAAAGGCCGTATACGTATTTGGCCGGGGCAGACTTGAGAACAAGCTCGAGCTGCGGCGCGGCGGCATGGTGACATTCGTCGCAGATAATGAGGCCGTAATTGCGAACAAGGTCCTTAACTATTGGCTCTCTGGTTTGGCGGTCTTTGCCAGACAGCGATTGAAATGAAGCGACGTCGATGAGGCCACTTACGGCGGTCTTGCCTCCTCCAATTTGCCCGATGAGCGGAGGCTGCTTTTTGCTGATTCGTCCTTTTGGGGTTCGGACGGGCTCCCTGTTGTCCGTAATGTCGACAAATCGCTCGAGCTGGGATTTCCATTGGGTTATGAGCGCGGTCTTGGGAACGATGACGAGCGTTGGAAGACCAATGGCGGCAATAAGGTAAGCTCCGGTGACGGTTTTACCGAAGCCTGTCGGAGCGGACATGATTCCGTCTTCGTATATGAGCATCTGATCAGCGGCGATTTGCTGCTCAGGGCGAAGGGCGCCTTTAAATGTCATCACAATTTGATTGTCAGATTTGCGTTCGTCTGAATAGTGGACAGAGACGCCGGTTTCTTGGAGCAGTCGCTCAAGTTGAGCTTTGCAGCCTCTGGGAATCGCGACGCAGCCGCCTCTAAGCTCGCTGAGGTCTATGAGCCGCGGTTTACCGAATACTGATTGATGCATAGATTGCGCGCGGAAGAATTCCGGGTTGGCGAATGTTGCGAGCCCGCGGATTTCCATTTGAGCCGCTGGACTCAGAGACTTCTCGGGGATGTACAGCATATCGGCTTGTGTGACGGGCAGCGATGAAGGAAAGTCCCGCGATGTGAGCGGTAGCCGTTTGCGGGGCGTTTGGGCATACCGTTTGGTCTTGTTTGCCACCGTAACTGTTGCTAGCCCGTGTGGGTTGTCCCCAGTGGTTTCGATCAGATTTTGCACTGTCGAGCGCGGAATCAGCTGGACTTGCGACAGATAAAGCCATTGGTCGGGAAAGGGCTCGAATTGTTCGTCTACAAATACGCTGTTTCCTTCACGTTGTGCCTTGCCTTGAAAGGGAAGTGCGATGAGGTTTCCAAAGCCTCCATCGGGGATAGTGACCTGAGCGGGTAGCATTCGATCAAAGGCCTCGAACGTGATTGTTTTATTGAGCGCCGCAGCTTCGGTTATGAGGCAACTTCCAAACTCTCTGGCGGCCTTTGCACTGATTGGCTCGAGAAAGAAAAACCAGATGTGTGCGCCGTTGCCGGATCTTGAGCGCTCAACGGCGGCGTTAATGCCCCGTCGTTTTGCAACAAGCCGTACGGCATTTGTTGCCTCTTTCCAGTCCGCTTTGTCAAAATCGATGACGAGAACTCTCGTGTTGCAGTTCCTGTCGAGCACATATTGCCCAAGGACATCGCGGAATCGGTCGTCCTTGCCTTTAAAGTGAGCAATGATTGCGGCATCGCTTAATTCGGGGAAGATGCGATTGCCGCATTCTGCGCATTTGACTCTTTGATGGGCTGCTTTGGGGCAAATTTCCGGCTTCCACTCGTTTGCGCAAGCGGGCGTATAGCCGATACCTCCGTCTTTTCTGCGATATCCATGAGCGTAAACATCTTTACGTCCGGTAAAGAGACTGCGAAAGAGCTCGAGTTTGTCACGTGCTGGGCTCGCGCTGGTGACGATGCCCTCGATTCGCGCTCGTTCATCGAACAAAGCGCCAGCTTCTTCCCACTCTTCAAGTGTGGCGTAGCGTACGTCTGAACCGTTGTTGCAAATGACGATTTGTCGGTGTGGGTCCGAGGTGTGCGCGATCGTCTGATCGTATTTAAATTGTGCGGTCCCAAAGAGGGCGTATTGATGTAAAGGCTTGGACATTCGAATGCCGTACTCTCGTCTTAAAGGAGTTTATTGAGATGAGAGTACGGCATTTCGTTTTTTTGGGATACTCGACATCGATTTTGGTTCGGCAACGGTGGGTTGTCGCTCCGTGAACGGTGCCTGGCCCGCGCCGGAACGTGTGGCTGCTGGTCTTAAATGGCTTTAGCGGTCATGAGATGGGCTGGAGGCGTGGGGGTCAAGCCACCAGGAGACCCCGTGGTCAAAAAATGGCAAATATGAGTACTGTTGCTAGGATAGAATCATATCATTTGGAAAGTATTTAAGACCAATTGGCTGCGATTGCATATATCAACCCCCTAAACACGACGATTCGGTGCTTTATGGAGCTTGAAAATCGGTGGAAGTGGGCAATTTCAGCGAAATTTTGCTGTTACTAAAATTGTGACAGTACTCATATTCGCCATTTTTTGCCCACTGGGTATCGTCGGGGCCAATCAAAGCTCCCCAAACAGCTGGGAACGCGCCGATCGCCAGCAATATCTTGTTTGTGGGTGACGCGCGGCAATAAAGTTGCGGTGGAATAGGGATTGATTTGCGGCTGATAAGCTAAAAACAGTCCCTATTTCACCGCAAGTGATGAAGGTGCTCCTAGTGGGTGGGTTGGTAGCGGGGGCAGTAGCTGATGGCGATGGCGTCGACGCCTACGTGGGTGGCGATGGTGCAGCCGATGGGGCCGGTGCCAGCGTCGACGTAGTCCTGGCCCGCGAGCGCCTGATTGACGAGCTCTTGCTCCTCGGCGGCGCCGGTCGTGAGTACGCGCACGCTCGAACCTGGGTGATCGGCCAAAAACGCGAGGCAATCGGCCATGGTGTTGGCGACGATGCGCTTGGCGCCGCGGCCCTTCTTGATGGCTTTGATCTCGCCCGACTGCCACTCTGGCGAAACGGCCAGGCGAATGTTGAGCATCTGCGTGAGCTGGCCGGCGAGTTTGGGGGCGCGGCCGTTCTTAACGAGGTTCTCGAGCGTGCGCGGAATCAGCAGCAGATGGGCGTCGGGCAGCGTCGCGCGGATCTGCGCCTCGGTCTCGTCTAGGCTGCGACCGTCCTCGCGCATGGCGAGCGCGTACTCCACTAGCAGGCCCTCGGCGCCCGAGCCGGTGCGCGAATCGATGCAGCGTACGTCGAGCTCGTGGGTATCGGCCACCTGGCACGCGTTGGCGTAGCAGGCCGACCACTCACTGCATAGTGAGATAAAGATGGCGCTGTCGTGGCCGTCGGCGCGCACACGATCGAAGAGCTCCTTGAACTCGCCGGCGCTCGGCTGCGAGGTGTGCGGCAGCTGCTCGGAGCCGGCCATGCGGGCGACATACTCCTCGGCGGTGATCTGCACCTGGTCGAGCAGGTCCTCGCCTTCGATAATCACATGCAGCGGAATCACGTAGATGCCGAGCTCTTGGGCGCGGGTGGGGGAGATGTCCGATGTGGAGTCGGTTATGATGGCAAAAGACATAATTGCACCTTTCGATGGGGCGCCTGCGCGCCGCCGATTGAGAGCAAAGTGCGTCAAGTATAGTGGAGTTGTTCCACATTGCCAGCTTTAATTGTTGAATAGTCAACGGTTTGAAGCGTCGGTGTGGAAATCGTCAACTGGGGAAGAGGGATGCCCATGGCGGCATTACATCTATGTGAGCGGCCGATCGTGCTGTTCGATTTTGACGGCACGGTGGCCGACACGGGACGGGCGGTGATGACCTCGACACGCAAGACGCTGGCTGCGCGCGGGTTTTCGGAAGCGCGGATGGGCGACCTGCGCCGCATGATCGGGCCTCCTCTGTGGAAGAGCTTCCACGACTTTTACGGCTTTACGCGTGAGGAATCGCTCGTGGTGGCCGACGAGTACCGCGCCTTTTTTGACGAGCTGGGGCCAGAGGAGTATCCCGTGTTCGACGGAATCCCCGAGCTGCTCGATGGGCTCGCGGCGCAGGGGCATCGCATGGCGGTCGCGACGTCGCGTATGGAGGCGAAGTGCATCGATATGGTGCGCGAGCTGGGACTTTGCCAGTTCGAAGCCGTGGCTGGCATGAATCCGCCGCAGGGCCGCGAGACCAAGGCGGATTCGGTCCGCGACGCGCTGGCTGCCCTGGGCGCGACTGCGGACGAGGCCGTGATGATCGGCGATCGCTTTAACGATGTGGAGGGCGCGCACGCGATGGGCGTGCCGTGCATCGGCATCTATTCGGGTGCGGCGGCGCCGGGGGAGCACGAGGCCGCGGGCGCCGATGCGGTGGTGCACTCGGTGGCCGAGCTTGCTAAACTTTTCGCAATATAAGTGTTTGATGTGAGGGGCGGGCGCGCTCGCCCCTCATTGGTTGGGAGGTAGTCCATGAATCAGGTGGAGCAGAGCGTCGCCGAGTATGTCGACGAGGTCTGGGAGGATGTCGTCGCCGATATCGAGCAGCTGGTGAGTTATCCGTCTGTCGCCGTTGCCGCCGATGCGGAGCCCGGCGCGCCGTTTGGCCGCCCGGTCCGTGACGCGCTCGACTGCGCGCTCGGCATCGCGCAAAAGCTCGGCTACCAGACGAGCGACGATCAGGGTTATGTGGGCATCGCCGATATCCCGGGCCGCGGTGACAAGCAGCTCGCGACCATCTGCCACGTGGACGTGGTTCCCGCCGGCCCCGGTTGGAATACCGATCCGTTTGTGATGGAGCGTCGCGACGGCTGGCTGCTCGGCCGCGGCGTGATCGACGACAAGGGCCCGGCCGTGCTGTCGCTCTACGCCGGCGCCTACCTGCTCAAGCACGGCATCACCCCGCGCTATACCTTCCGCGCGCTGCTGGGCTGCGATGAGGAAGTGGGCATGTCCGACGTTCACCATTATCTGGAGAACTACGCAGATCCCGACTTTTTGTTTACGCCCGATGCCGAGTTCCCGGTTTGCAATGCCGAGAAGGGCCAGTTTGAGGCAACGTTCGTGAGCCCCAGGATCGACGGCGGGCGCATCGTGTCGTGGAGCGGTGCCGAGGCGACCAATGCTATCCCGTCGCAGTCTATCTGCGAGCTTGCGATTGCCGTCGACGAGCTGCCGGCGCCGGTCGAGAACGCCGACCTTCTGGAGATTACGGCGCTCGACAACGGTCATGCGCAGATTTTCGCTCACGGCATCGGTGGCCATGCCTCGATGCCCGAGGGCACGATCAATGCCGTCGGCCTGATCGTGACGTATCTGCGCGAGGCCGAGGACGCGTTTGGCGCCCGCGGCGAGCGCCTACTGACGCCTGCCGAGCACGAGTTCGTCAAGTTCCTGGCCTTTGTGCACGCGGATGCCTATGGCCGCGGCCTGGGGATTGATGCGACGAGTGCGGCGTTTGGCCCGCTCACGTGCAACCCCGGCGTCATCCGCGTGGCAGATGGCCACATTGAGCAGGTCATCGACGTGCGTTTTCCCGATAGCACGAGTGCCGATACCATGTGCGAGCAGCTCGAGCCGCTCGTGGGCCGCTTTGGCGTGACGTATCGCGTGGGTCGCGCCAAGGTGCCGTTCTCGGTTTCGGCCGACGATCCGGCCGTGAAGGCGCTCATCGATACCTATAACGAGTTTACGGACAAGCATGCCGAGCCCTTCGCCATGGGCGGCGGCACGTACGCGCGCAACTTTGCCCGCGCCGTGTCGTTTGGCCCCGAGGAGACCGGCCTTGAGCTGCCCGCGTGGGGCGGCCAGATGCACGGCCCCAACGAGTGTGCCAACGAAGTCCAGCTCAAGCAGGCGCTCAAGATCTATATCGTGGCAATCTTAAAGCTCAACGAGTTGGAGCTTTAGGGTTACGGCGTTTTGCCAATCTAAGTTGCGGTGGAATAGTTCCTAGAATCGGCTGCCTGACAGCCAAACAGGAACTATTTCACCGCAACTTTTTTTATCGGTGTAAAAGGCGCGCCACGCTAAATGCCGGGATTGTTATTCGTTTGTAAAGGCTGGGCAGCGCTTGCGGTAAGGGTCTATCAGATGCCCGTAAGAAACCGCAGCTGGCGCGGCTGTCGCCTGATCGAGGTCGTATCTTTCCAAACAGCAAAGCGGGCAGGGTGCCCGCGAGTCGCATGTATGAAAGGAAGATCATGCTCGATCAGGCTTATTCTCGTCGTCAGTTCCTCGGCCTCGCTGGTGGTCTTGCCAGCATCGTCGGTCTCGGTCTCGTTGGCTGCGGTGGTTCCAACGCTTCCGATGCCGCCGACAAGGGTAGCGCCGCCGCTGCTGCCGAGTCCGTCTCCGGCGAGGTGACCTACGACGGCGCCTCTTCGTTCCAGGCTCTCGTCGAGGCTGCTGCCGAGAAGTTCATGGATGCCAACCCGGACGTCTCCGTTTCCGGTTCGGGTAACGGTTCGGGCAAGGGCCTGACCGCCGTCGCCGCCGGCACCGTCACCATCGGTAACTCCGACGTCTTTGCCGAGACCAAGCTCGAGGCCGACCAGGTCAAGAACCTCGTTGACCACGAGGTCGCCGTCGTGGGCATGGGCCCCGTCGTCTCCAAGAACGTCAAGGTCGACGACCTGTCCCTCGAGCAGCTCAAGGGCATCTTCTCCGGCCAGATCACCAACTGGAAGGAGGTCGGCGGCGACGACGCCACCATCGTCGTCCTCAACCGCAAGGCCGGCTCCGGCACCCGCGCCACCTTCGAGGCCGTCGTCTTTGGCGACGAGGCCGTCGACTTTAAGGGCGACGCCGAGCTCGACAAGTCCGGCGACGTCCAGACTCAGATCGCCAGCACTGACAATGCCATCTCCTACCTCGACTTCTCGCACTTCGATGACTCCAAGTTCAACGCCGTCAAGGTCGAGGGCGTCGAGCCCAAGAGCAAGAACGTCACCGACGACTCCTTCAAGATTTGGGCGACCGAGCACATGTACTGCTCCAAGGATGCCGACGAGGCCACCAAGGCCTTCCTGGACTTTATGCTTTCCGACGACGTCCAGGGCAAGCTCGTCGAAGAGCAGGGCTTCATCCCCGTCTCTGCCATGAAGGTCGTCAAGGACGCCAGCGGCAAGGTTTCCGCTAAATAAGTAATCGCCCCCGGAAAGGTTTGCAATGGCAAAACAGCTGCCAAAGCGCGACCTTGAGAACGTGGGCCTGGGCGTCACGGGCGCGTGCGTAGCGCTCGTGACGCTTGTTGTTGCCGCGCTCATCTTCATGGTCGCCCAAAAGGGCCTCTCGGCTTTCGTAAAGGACGGCGTCTCGGTCGTCGAGTTTTTCACCGGTACCAAGTGGGACCTGGCCAACACGGCCGAAAACGGTCTGCCCTATACCGGCGCCCTGCCCCTGATCGTCACCTCGTTTGCGGTCATGGTGCTCTCCACGCTCATCGCGCTGCCCATTGCCATCGGCTCTGCCATCTTTGCGATCGAGATCCAGCCTAAGTTTGGCTCCAAGGTCTTTCAGCCGCTTATTGAGCTTTTGACCGGCATTCCCTCGGTCGTCTTTGGCCTGATCGGCTTTCACGTAGTCGTCGGCCTCATGAAGAGCGTTTTCCACGTGAGCACGGGCCTGGGCATCCTTCCCGGCGCCATCGTGCTGGCCGTCATGATCCTGCCGACTATGACCACGCTTTCGGTTGATGGCCTGCGCGCCGTGCCCGACAGCTACCGTCAGGGTTCGCTCGCGCTGGGCTACACCCGCTGGCAGACCATCTGGCACGTGGTGCTCAAGTCCGCCATGCCGTCGCTCATGACCGCGGTCATCCTGGGCATGACGCGCGCCTTTGGCGAGACGCTCGCCGTGCGCATGGTCATCGGCGGTATCGAGGCCATGCCGACGTCGCTGTTGTCGCCGGCTTCGACCATCACGACCACGCTCACCACGTCCATGGCGGTCTATGCCGAGGGCACGGCCCAGGACGACGTTCTGTGGGCACTCGGTCTGCTGCTGATGGGCATGAGCCTCATCTTCATCCTGATTATCCATCTCATTGGCCGCAAGGGGGCGAAGGCTCGTGGCTAGCACGCGCATCCACATCGACGAGGCGAGACTCGGGCGTGTCCAAAAGCAGGACCGCATCGCCACGGGCGTGTTGACGGCGATCGTCGCCATCGTCATGCTCATCGTCGTCTCCATGGTGGCCTATATCCTGTTCGAGGGCATCTCGACGCTGTTCCAGCCGGGCTTTCTCACGGAGCCGTCGCGCGCCAACGGAACGCAGGGCGGCGTGCTCTACCAGCTGTTCGACTCGTTCTACCTGCTGCTGATCACCCTGATCATCTCGGTGCCCATCAGCCTGGGCGGAGCGGTCTTTTTGGTTGAGTACGCGCCGGACGGACCCATCCGCGACATCGCCTCCACCGCCATCGAGACGTTGTCCTCGCTGCCTTCCATCGTCGTCGGCATGTTCGGTTTTCTGGTGTTCTCGGTGCAGCTGGGCTGGAAGTACTCCATCATCTCCGGCGCTGTCGCGCTCACCATGTTCAACATCCCCATCCTGGTGCGCGTGATCCAACAGGCGCTCGAGGACGTGCCACAGGCCCAGCGCGATGCGTGTCTGGCTATGGGCCTCACCCGCTGGGAGGCCACGCTGCACATCCTGATCCCCGAGGCCATGCCCGCTATCGTGACCGGCATCGTGCTTTCGGCCGGCCGCGTCTTTGGCGAGGCCGCGGCGCTGCTCTTTACCTCGGGCATGAGCTCGCCGGTTCGCCTGAACTTCTTGAGCTTTAACCTGTCGAGCCCTACCTGCGCCTGGAACGTGTTCCGCCCCGGCGAGTCGCTTGCCGTGCATATCTACAAGATCTATGGCGAGGGCAGCCCCGAGGCCCAGCAGATCGTCTGGGGCACCGCTGCACTGCTGATGATTTGCGTGCTGCTGTTTAACGTAATCGCCCGCATTGTGGGCAAGCAACTGGCAAGGAAGATGACGGCCGAATGAGCGAGATGAATGTAACGCCCGCAACCGAAGCAGCATCGTCCGACGCCCAGGACTTCTTGTCGAGCGTGGGGGAGAGCGAGAAGCGCGTGCGCGTGAGCGGCAAGGCCGTGAGCGACGAGGTCGTGCTCTCCACCAAGGACGTCAACGTGTACTATGGCGACCACCATGCCCTGCACGACACGTCGCTCGACTTTCACAAGGGCGAGATCACGGCGCTCATCGGGCCTTCGGGCTGCGGTAAGTCGACCTTCTTGCGTAGCCTCAACCTTATGAATCGCGAGATTCGCGGCTGCCGCGTGGAGGGCGAGATCAACTATCGCGGGCGCAACGTGAACACCAAGACCGAGAACACCTACGAGTTGCGTCGCTCCATTGGCATGGTGTTCCAGCAGCCCAACCCGTTTCGCAAGTCCATTCGCGACAACATCACGTTTGCGCCTAGGCGCCACGGCATCACCGACCGCGACGAACTCGACCGCATGGTCGAGGAGAGCCTGCGCGGCGCGGCGCTGTGGGACGAGGTCAAGGACAAGCTCGACAAGAGTGCTTACGCGCTTTCGGGCGGTCAGCAGCAGCGCCTGTGCATCGCGCGCACGCTGGCGCTCAACCCCGACGTGATCTTGTTCGACGAGCCCTGCTCGGCGCTCGACCCCATCTCGACGCTGGCGATCGAGGACCTGATGTCATCGATCGTTGCCGACCGCGCCATCGTCATCGTGACGCACAACATGGAGCAGGCGTCGCGTGTGTCCAACCGCACGGCGTTCTTCTACATGGGCGATATGGTCGAGTACGACGAGACTGACGAGATTTTCCAACGGCCCAAGGATAAGCGGCTGAATGATTACCTCACCGGCATGTTCTCCTAGTCCGGGACATGCTTGAGGCCCGCGGCGGCCACGGTTGCCACGGGACTGATTGGAGAGGCGGGTCATCTCTTTTGGGAGATGGCCCGCCTTTTTGTGTCGTGTGCGGCCCGCCTTTTCGCTGCTATCATGGACAACGTTGAATTTCTACGAAGGAGCAGGGCATATGGCGATTCTTTTGGGATGCGATTCCATCAGCCTAGAGTTTCCCACCAAGCATATTTTCGATAGCGTGACGCTCGGCGTGGGCGAGGGCGACCGCATTGGTATCGTCGGTAAAAACGGCGACGGCAAGTCGACGCTGCTGAGTGTACTCGCCGGCACGCTGGAACCCGACGACGGCCGCGTGACGCACCGCCGCGGCACGACGATCGGATTGCTCGGCCAAAAGGACCAGCTTGTCGACACCGATACCGTGCATCATGCCGTTGTGGGCGACACGCCTGAGTACGAGTGGGCGTCGAGCCCGCGTACGCGCCAGATTCTGGCCGGTCTTATTAGCGATGTGCCCTGGGAGGGCATGGTGGGCGAGCTCTCGGGCGGTCAGCGCCGTCGCGTGGACCTCGCGCGCCTGCTGATTGGCGACTACGATGTGCTCATGCTCGACGAGCCCACCAACCACCTGGACATGCGCACCATCAACTGGCTTGCGCGTCACTTAAAGGCCCGCTGGCAGCGCGGCCAGGGCGCCATGCTCGTGGTCACGCACGACCGCTGGTTCTTGGACGAGGTCTGCACCAGCATGTGGGAGGTCCACGACGGCCAGGTAGATCCCTTCGAGGGCGGCTACTCGGCATATATCCTGCAGCGCGTGGAGCGCGACCGCATGGCCGCCGTTACCGAGGAGCGCCGTCGCAACATGGCGCGCAAGGAGCTCGCGTGGCTAAGCCGCGGCGCCCAGGCGCGTTCCACCAAGCCCAAGTTTCGCGTTGAGGCTGCTCGCGAGCTGATCGCCGACGTACCGCCCGTGCGTGACGAGCTGGAGCTCAAGCGCCTCGCCGTGAGCCGCCTAGGCAAGCAGGTCATCGACGTGATCGACGTTGATGCCGGCTATGCGGATTCCGACGGCGCGCCCAAGCAGGTGCTCTCCGACGTGACCTGGCTTATCGGCGCGGGCGACCGCTATGGTCTTTTGGGCGAGAACGGCGCCGGCAAGTCGACGCTGCTCGACGTGATCCAGGGCAAGATCGCGCCCCTGCGCGGCCGCGTGAAGATCGGCCAGACGGTGCGCTTTGGCGTGCTGTCGCAGCAGCTCGAGGAGCTCGAGCCCTACATGGGCGACACGATCCGCGAGGTGCTCGGCAACTATAAGAAGTATTACGTCATCGACGGCAAGGAGACCTCTCCCGAGAAGCTCTGCGAGCGCCTGGGCTTTACGACCCAGCAGCTCTGGAGTCGCATCGGCGATCTTTCGGGCGGCCAGCGCCGTCGCCTGTCGCTGTTGCTGACGATCCTGGACGAGCCCAACGTGCTCATCCTGGACGAGCCCGGTAACGACCTGGATACCGATATGCTCGCGATTGTCGAGGATCTGCTCGACGGCTGGCCCGGCACGCTGATCCTGGTGACGCACGACCGTTTCCTCATGGAGCGCGTGACCGACCAACAGTGGGCACTGCTTGACGGCCACCTGACGCATATGCCCGGCGGCGTCGATCAGTACCTGCGCCTGTGCAACGCCACCGCCGAGGGCGAGCCCGTGGGCTCGCCGAGTGCCAAGACCGGCACGTTCGACACCGGTGCCGCAGCGGTTGCGGCCGAAAAGCCTAAGACGAGCGGGCAGCCCAATGGCCTTTCCAACGCCGAACGCCAGAAGCTCCGCCGCGAGGTGAGCTCGCTCGAGCGCAAGATGGAGACGCAGCGCGCTCGCGTGGAGGAGGCCGAGGCCGCCATGGCCCAGGTCGATCCCACCAACTACACGGCGCTGGGCGTGCAGCAGGCAAAGATCGACGAGGCCCACGCCGCCATGGACGAGCTGGAGATGGCGTGGCTCGAGGCGAGCGAAAAGCTCGAGGGCGAGGAGTAGACCAGGATGATCAAAGCTGCGTTTTTCGATATCGACGGCACGCTGCTGAGCTTTAAGACCCACCGGATTCCGGCGTCGGCTCAGCAGGTGCTCGACAGCTTTCGCGAGCAGGGGATTGCGTGCGTGATCGCCACGGGTCGCCCGACCTATCAGATGCCGGATTGGCTGTTCGACCTTGGTTGGGATGCATACATTACGCTTTCGGGCCAGCACTGTTTTGATGCTGAGGGCGTCTACCGCAGCTGCCCGATCGATCCGGACGACGTCGCGGTGATTGTGGACCAGGTGGCGCAGGGGCGCTACGACTCGCTGTGCATGCAGGGCGAGAACTCGTTTGTGAACCGCCTGTCCGAGCGTGTGGTGACGGCCGGTAGCAACGCGGGAATCGTCTACCACGAGGAGCCGTTTGAGCACGCCTTCGATGCGCCGGTTTACCAGTTCTGCGCCTTTGTGGACCCGGCCGACGAGCATATCGTGACCGACGCGGTGGCGCATTCGCTTACCACGCGCTGGTGCGATTTGTTCTGCGACATTATTCCCGCTAAAGGCGGCAAGGACCTGGGCGTGGCGGCGACGCTGGAGCGGCTGGATATCGACGCGAGCGAGGCGATTGCCTTTGGCGACGGCGAGAACGACCTGTCGATGTTCTCGGCCGTGGGCACAAGTGTTGCCATGGGCAACGCGCAGGATACGGTGAAGGCCGCAGCGACCTACGTTACGACCGCCGTAGACGACGACGGCATCTACAACGCCGCCAAGCACTTCGGCCTGATCTAGTTACGGGCCGGCACCCGGCACTTGGGGACGTTCCTTTTCGGCCGGCAGCGGGGGACACTCCTTGCGGGGCGCGCGCCACGCGCCGGGGTGTTGCGCCTCACACGCGCGTTTTGTGAAACACGGCTAACTTTTTAGTCAATGTAGTAAGACATGGGCAACTTTTGCGGTAAAGTAAGCCAAAGAAAGTATCCAAAGGCTAACTGGCAATCATCGTGAAAGGCGGCCCATGGCCCTACGTGAATCCGGAGAAGACTACCTCGAATCGATCTACGTTCTGTCACAACGCCAGGGCATCGTGCGTTCGATTGATGTTGCAGAGTATCTCGGCGTGACCAAGGCGAGCGTGTCCAAAGCCATGGCGACGTTGGAGAGTAACGGCTATGTCGAAATGGGCAAACGCGACGTTCATCTGACGGAGCGTGGGCTAGAGGTCGCCCGCCAAATGTGGGAGCGCCACTGCTTTTTTGTGCAGCTGCTTGAGGATGCGGGCGTGTCGGCCGAGGTTGCATCGCAAGAGGGCTGTCACATGGAGCATTGCCTGAGCGAGGAGAGCTTTGAGAAGCTGAGGGCGATGCTGGAATAGTGCCTCTGCCGTGGGCGCCGTGACAGCCGTGCCCACGGCGTCGTGTCAACAATCTGCTAGAACAGACCCAACTGCTCGCAAGCCTTATAGATGCCGTCGTCATCGATATCGGCGGTCACCATGCTCGCGCGCTGCTTGAGCTCGGGTACGGCATTGCCCATGGCCACGCTTGTCCACGTGGGGATAAACATCGACAGGTCGTTTTTGCCGTCGCCAAAGACGATAACGTCCTCGTAGTTGCCGCCCTGCGCGTCGACGATTTTCTTGATGCCGTAGGCCTTATCCGCCGGTTCCACAAAGAGATACTCGCGATGGAAACGGCACCAGGGGAGACGCTCGAGGTTGTCGAGCTCCTGCTCGTGCGGCTCCAGGCAGGCGATATAGACCTTGTAAATCTTGGGGTAGCTGCGCGGGTCGAGCCCAGGTACGATCCGCGTGCGCATGTAAATGTCATGTGTGGCTTCGTAGAAACGACCGTCGGGCACGAAGCGCACGTCGGAATCCTCAACCTGAATACCCCAGATAAAGTCCTTTGCGCTGCATTCGTCGACGAGGTCAACGCAGGCATCGTGGTCGAGCGGGCGCACGCCCTGGAACTCGCCATTAATGGTTGTACCCCAGCCGCCGTCGCTCACCATGTTCTCAAATCCGAGCTCGTGCATGTAGTCTACGGCCATCGCGTGCGTGCGGCCCGTCGCGATGGACAGGAAGTGGCCCGCGTCGCGGAGCTTTTTGAGCGCAAGCTCGGTGGAGGCAGGGACATGCTGCTTGTCAGGCATCCCCGAGGCGAGCGTACCGTCAATGTCGAAGAACAGGTATTTGCGGTCGGAGATGTACGATCCTTTCGTTGCGGCTGAGATAACTATATCCGCTAGGGATCCACAGCTGCCCTTGGGGGTTTCTAGAAAAACAAATGGACGGAACAAACGGGGCTCTAACAGCCGAGTCCATTCCAGCAAAGGAACCTCGCCAGCAAGTGATGCCCAAGAACCGCCAGCTGTGTCACCGCAGGCCGGGTCCGGGCTTGGTTTTGAAAACACTCCGCAGCGCGAGGCCCGCCTTTCCGCAGCTCCGCAGGAGCAGGAAAGACGGGCCTCATGCGCGAGGACGTTTTCAAAACCAAGCCCGGCCCCGGCCGGACAGCGCTACAGGTTCTTGACACCCATCGCGCGCATGGCATTCAGGATGGCGATAATCGCCACGCCTACGTCGCCGAACACGGCAAGCCACATGTTGGCGATGCCCAGTGCCGCAAGCACCAGAATCAGCAACTTAATGCCCAGCGCAAAGATGATGTTCTGCCAAACAATCGACATGGTCTTGCGCGCCACGCGGATCGCGCGGGAGATGTTGGACGGCTTGTCATCCATGAGCACGACGTCCGCCGCCTCAATTGCGGCGTCCGAGCCCATAGCGCCCATGGCGATGCCAACGTCTGCGCGGGTAAGCACGGGTGCGTCGTTGATACCGTCGCCGACAAAAGCGAGCTTGCCCTTGCCGCTTTCGCCCGCGAGCAATGCCTCGACGCGCTCGACCTTGTCGCCCGGCAGCAGCTGCGCGTGGAACTCGTCGAGCCCCAGCTGCTTAGCCACAGACGCCGCAACCTCCTCGCGGTCGCCCGTGAGCATGACGGTGCGCTTGACGCCGGCGGCGTGCAGGTCGCGGATCGTCTGCTCGGCGTCGGCCTTAACGGTGTCTGCAATCACGATGTGGCCGGCGTAAACGCCGTCAACGAGCACATGGAGGATCGTGCCGACAACCTCGCAATTGGGAGCGTCGATACCGGCCGCAGCAAGCATCTTGGCATTGCCAACGACGACGTGCTTGCCGTCGATGGTTGCCGTCACGCCGTGGCCCGCGTCGTTGGTGGAGTTGCTAACGCGCTTGGGGTCGACCTCGCTCTGGTAGGCGACACGCACGGACTGCGCGATGGGGTGATCGGAGAACGACTCCGCAAGGGCTGCGACTTCAAGCAACGACTGCTCGGTGTAGCCAGCCTCGGGGTCTACCGCGACCACCGAGAACGTGCCGTTGGTGAGGGTGCCTGTCTTGTCAAAGACGACGGTGTCCACATCGGCGAGCGTCTCGAGATAGTTAGAACCCTTGATGAGAACGCCCAGCTTGGAGGCGCCGCCGATGCCGCCAAAGAAACTGAGCGGCACGCTGATCACCAATGCGCACGGGCAGCTGACGACCAGGAAGGTCAGGCCGCGCAGGATCCAGTCGGACCAGGCGCCGGTGACCAAGCCGCCGCCAAGCGCGAGCACCGCGGCAGCGCCGGTGACGGCGGGCGTGTAGACGCGGGCGAAGCGCGTGATGAAGTTCTCAGTGCGCGCCTTCTTTTCGCTGGCATTTTCCACGAGCTCCAGGACGCGTGCGACGGTGGACTCGCCAAAGGGCTTGGTGGTGCGTACGTGGATGAGGCCCGTCATGTTGATGCAGCCGCTGATGATGTCGTCGCCGGACTTGGCGGGGCGGGGGACTGATTCGCCCGTGAGCGCGGCGGTGTCGAGCTGGGTTTCGCCCTCGACGATGACGCCGTCGATAGGCACGCGCTCGCCCGGCTTGACCACGATCACGGTGCCGACCGCGATGTCATCGGGGAAGACCTGTTCGAGTGTGCCGTCGGGTTGCTCGACGTTGGCGTAGTCGGGCGCGATGTCCATCATGGCGCTGATCGACTTGCGGCTCTTGCCCACGGCGTATGCCTGGAACAGCTCGCCGACCTGGTAGAACAGCATGACGGCGGCGCCTTCGGCCATGTGCGGGTCGGTATCGGGGAAGAGCACCATGGCAAACGCGCCGATGGTTGCGACTGCCATAAGGAAACTCTCGTCGAAGGCCTTGCCGCGGCGGATGTTGTTGAATGCCTTCTGGAGCACGTCGTAGCCGGCAATCAAAAACGGCACGAGGAACAGTGCGAAGCTGGCGTAGACGTTGCCGGGCTCCCCAAATGCGATAGTGAGGGCGCCGAGCTCGTCGAGGGCATAAACAACGGCAAAAATACCCAGTGCTAGCAGGATTCGATTTCGCTTGTGCTCAAGTGACTCTTTCTTCTTGCGCTTCTTCTTTTTCTTTGTGGGATCGGCGGCTGCCATGATTCAAACCTCCCATTTGAATGTATGAACACTCGCTCATATAATTTCGCGAGCAAAGGCCGCGGCAAGCGCGGCCTTGCGGGTCAGCGTATACGCAGACTAGAGAATGATCTCGCAGTCCGGCTCGGCGTCGGCGGTAAACTCCACGACGCGGTCGAGGACCTCGTCGAACTCGGCGTCGTCGGCCTCGAGCGTCAACTTCTGAGTCATAAAGTTGACCGAAACGGACTTGACGCCCTCGAGCTTAGCCAGCTCGTCCTGAAGCTTGCGCGCGCAGTTGGCGCAGTCGATCTCGTCGAGCTTGAACTGCTTTTTCATGGTGGGTTCCTTTCTCTGTTTTTGCGGCTTGGGTGCAGGCCGCGTTGGTACCGTGGTTGGTCGCTATTCGCAGATGTGGCTCATGCCTTGGTTGAGCATGGTGTAGACATGGTCGTCGGCAAGCGAGTAGAGGATATTGCGCCCGTCGCGGCGGAATTTGACCAGGTGCGATTGCTTGAGCGTGCGCAGCTGGTGCGAAACCGCAGATTGCGACGTCTCGGTCGCTTCGGCGATGTCTGCCACACACAGCTCGCGGCCCATGAGGGCATAGAGGATCTTGATGCGCGTGGTGTCGCTGAAGACCTTGAACAGATCGGCCAGGTCGTAGAGCAGCTCCTCGTCGGGCAGGTCCTCGGGCGAGCAGGTGGTGGGAACGACGGGTTCGAGGCTTGCCTTTGTTTCATCAGCGTGGTCGCCCATTGCAACATCCTTTCATATGAACATGCGCTCATATAACTTACTTCCGAGTATATGAGCGCATGTTCATATGTCAATGCTATTTGTGGCGTTATTTGATAATCGCTTGCCGCCGAAGTGGGATTTTTCTAGTTGCGTATGGCTCGGTTCATCGTTCATCTGCAAAAATCGAGTTGCGCGGTCGATAGGCTATTCGCGGATTCTCTGAAAGTGCGTATTTGGTTATTTTTGATGTAAATATCTGGTCAAAAATGCAATAAATTGTTCAATCGAAATTTTTTAAGCGCGCTATCCATGTATTTGGAGAGCTGGCTCGAGCCATTTGAGGATGAGTTGTGCGCAACTGTTACCGCGCAACTCGAAAATTGCAGTCGGGCAAATGCGGAAACAGGTTTTAGAACAGCAGGCCCTCGATCAAATCGACAATCATGTCGTCTTCAGTGCGCGGGCCGACAGATTTCGCGTGCGGGCTAGCATCGTCAACCAGGTTCATCTCCTCAGCTAGTTCGCCAACATGCTGCATGTCATCGGGTTCGGGGGTCTCGTTGATGCTCGGGTCGTCAACCTGCGGATACTGGCTCGCAATTTCTTGCTCTGTTGCCTGTGCCTCTCTGCGCTCTTCGAGGATTCGGCGACCATATTCGAAGTACCGCCGCAAGACAAATTGGCGAAGATCCTCCTGGAGGGCTGGGAAGTCATCCGGGAGACGCCCGGGGCAGATCTTCTCGCGAATGCGAATCGCTTCCATAACCCGTCTAAAGGCGGACTGTTTGAAAAATGAATGGCGACTGATAGTGATAACGGCATACCCCATGTTTCGAAGCGTGTTTCGACGCTCCTCATCAATCGCCTGTTGCTCGGGCTCATCATGGAAAAATCCGTTGTACTCGATGTCGGTCATCGATTTTTCGAGCAGCGCGTCGAAGTAGAATACGGTGCGCCTCGTAAGGGCAGAGTACCTTTTGGGAACTGGGACCGGAAAGTCAGTTTTGATGGCGCGAATACCAAAGCCGCCCACGGATTTGGGCATTGTGAGCATCATGACGAAAGCCGTTTCGAGCGGAGAGCGGCAGCCGTCGCGCACATATCCAAGCGCCTTGATTGCATTGTTTGAGCCGCGATAGCCCGATGCCTGGGAAAAGAAGTTCCTGAGCGCTTCGGTATTGGTTAGGGCGGGGCGCTCACGATATCCTGTTTCGTTGGATGCGTCGAGTGCGTAGGAGCCACAGATTTCAAAGTAGTATTCAACAAGTTCCCGAAGGCTGAGATCGTTTGCGGCTTGCAGGGCGCATAGTTTGATGTCAACGATATAGACGCCAGCCTCGAGCCCAAGGTAGCTTTCCGAGTCGAAGGTATAGCGTGTACGATGGCAAACGCATCTATCGCAATGCCTTCGGGCGTTATTGGAGTACGTCAGGACGTGGATGGTCTTGGACTCGATGCCTTTTCCGTTCAGCCACGATTGGGCCGTCTGCAGGTCGGGCTCGGTTGGGATGGATGCCCTGATCTTTTCCATGGGTATGTGATCGGTCGTGAATAGCGCGACCGACTCGGCTGCTTGGTATACGGCCCGTGCCGTGGCATGTGACAGAACGATTCCCATATGCGCATCATGACATAGCTTGTGTTCTGCACACTGAGGGCATCGGGCAACGGCGCCGAAACGCGGCGCATCTTCTGTGAACGGTAGTTTTCACCCGATGCGCGGTTGAACGGTTGGCGCCAATGGAGAGTTTTCTGTCACTTGGCCTCATTTGGGCGAATTTCCGTAGATGTCATCTGCATTTTTCGAGTTAGGCGGTTTTGACTCATGTAAAAAAGTCGATGGAGCTGCGTCTGTCGTGCAATTTATGACCGGAACCAGGTGTTAGGGCGCCAGACCAGTCGGTTTCAGAATGGGTTTTGGCTCCGCAACGGCGAAAAAGGCTTCGGCGATGAGCTGAGTAAACCGCGCAACTCAAAAAATGTAGATGGGCGTATTTCAAAATGAGTGGCAGGCAGCGTTCTTTGCCGCGAGAATGCAAGGCGGGGCGCGGTCGAAAGGCCGTGCCCCGTTTTCTTTGCGTTCGTCTGGCTTGCTGCTGTTTGTGCTGTGCCGTTATGAGTGTTATTGCGACCGACTTCACTACTTCGCGAACAGGTTCTTGAGGTTGAACTCGGCTTGGACGGTTCGGAGCATGAGATCGGTGTCGTCGAGGCCCAGGTGCTGCTCGTTGGCGTCGGCGGCGAGGGTGCCGCGGCGGCGCGCCCAGTTCTCGAGCGCGGCGGGGGCGGACTCGCGGGGGAGCGAGCGGACGTCGGCATCCAGGCTGCGGCAGATCTGGCGCGAGTCGATGACGATGATCTTGCCGGCGCGGCGTGCCTCGGCGTAGCCGTCCAGGTGGATCTTGAACCAGCTGTCCTCAAAGGCGGCGTTGTGTGCCATGTACGGGTACTTCTTCATAAGCTTGAGCAGCTGCTTTTGCAGCTCTTTGTTCTCGCGGAAGGGCGTTTTGCCGTCGATGTCGTCCCAGGTGATGTGGTGGATATTCGACAGCGGCACATCCTCGCCGCGGTAGATATCGGGCAGGCCGCAGTAGTGTGCCTCGGCGTCGTGCGGGACGGCGTCGCTGGTGAGCTCCATGATCTCCCAGCCCACGTTGATGATGTAGCCGCGCTCGGGTGCACGGCCGGTGGTCTCGATGTCGATGCCGAGCACTGTGCCTTGGATAGGCTTGCGGGCGTACGCCACACCGAGCGCGTCGCGGTCGCCGCGGATCTCGCGCATGACGGACGCGGCTGTGCGCTTTTGCATCTTGCCGATGGCGGCGCAGGTGTCGGCGTCGGACAGACCGCGCGAGAGCGTCGCGGGCGTCACATTGCGCAGGCGTGCCTCGCCAATCTGGTCGCAAAGGTCGCGGTTGCGGTCGGCCAGGTCGCGCACGGTGGCAAAGTCGAAGCCGGGGTCGCCCTCGGCGGTAAAGTACTCGGTCTCGAGCACCTTAAGGGCTTCCTCGCCTTTCTGGCGCTCGGACTCCATGGCGCCGTGGTCGCCGTAGATAAACATGGGGATAAACGGCTGGCGCTCGTATTCGAGTGCTTGCGAAACGTTCATATGCTGCTCCTTGGACGGGCCGCGTCGCGCGGCTCGTGGTTACTGAGTTATGGCGAGATGATAGTTTACCATGGGCAACTATTGGCACCGCGCCTAGGACAACTACAATACCCTAGTTGACCGCTAGGACTTTTACAATGCTGCCGAAAGACACGAAAGGTTCCATCCGTCATGGATTTGCTGATTGATATCCTGCTCGACGCCGGCAAGGACACGCTGTCGCTGGTGCCGTTTTTGTTAGTGACATATCTTGCACTCGAGACGCTCGAACATGTTGCGGGCGACCGCGTCAACGGAGCCATCAAGCGCGCTGGCGCCGCGGGTCCGGTTGTCGGTTCGCTGCTGGGCATCGTGCCGCAGTGCGGTTTTTCGGCCATGGCGGCTACGCTGTACGCCGGCCGCGTCGTGACACTGGGCACGCTGGTGGCGGTGTTCCTTTCGACCTCCGACGAGATGCTGCCGCTCTTACTCGCCGAGCAGGTTCCCGTGCAGACCATGGCGATGCTGCTGGCGTCGAAGGCGCTGATCGCGCTGGTCACGGGCTTTATCGTGGACGCTGCTATTCGCGGGCTGCGCCGTAATGCCCGCGCGCATGCTGCGATCCGTCGCACCGTGCTGGGAACCGCGGCAAATCCGGCCCATGTGAACTGTGCGCACGATGACCACACCGGCGGCGACATCATCGATGAGGTGGCCGAGGCGGGCGTGAGCGCCGACCACATCCACGAGCTGTGCGAGCGCGACCATTGCGGATGCGACGACGATGAGGACGGCCACGGGCACGACCACAACCACGGCCGCCACCATGACCACGACCACGCGGGCGAGCACGAGCATCACCACGGTCACGACCATGGTCACTCCCACGAGGGCGCGCCCGTCCTGTCGATTATCCGCAGCGCGATCTCGCACACCGTGCAGGTGTCGGTGTTCATTTTCCTGGTAACGTTGATTCTGGTCGCCGTGCTCGAGACCTTTGGCGAATCCGCGATTGAGCAGTTCCTGCGCGGCAACGAGACGCTCGCCGTCCTGGGCTCGGCGCTCGTCGGCCTAATTCCCAACTGCTCTGCCAGCGTCGTCATTACGCAGCTGTACCTCGAAGGCGCACTGCAACTGGCCCCGATGCTCGCCGGCACGCTCATTTCTGCCGGCGTGGGCTACCTGGTGCTGTTCCGCACCAACCGCAGCGCCCGTGAAAACGCCCTGTTCCTAGTCATGATGTACGTCATCGGCGCCGGCTGGGGCCTTGTTCTCTCCGCCTTTGGGCTCTAAGCAAGCCAAACAAAACGGACTTCAAAACTGCCATCCTCAATACCCGCGCATGCGGTGGGGCGGCATTTTGAAGTCCGTTATTTGTTGAGCTATGGTTCCAGGGTGCGTCTGCTGCCCCTAAACGAAAAAAGGTAGATTTCCGGGCATGTCCCAAAAATCTACCTTTGTTAGCGCAACAGCTCGGTGAGGTTGCGTTTAAAGCGGGCGCGGTCTTCGCCGGTGAAGGCTGCCGGTCCGCGGGTGCGTCCTCCTGCGCGGCGCACCTTCTTTTCCTCGTGGCGGATAAACAGCTGCATATCGATGGTCGCCTTGTCGTAGACGCGCCCGCGCACGCCGATGGCGGCGGCATCGCGCCCGAGCACCATGCTCGCCAGGCCAATGTCCTGCGTCACGACCACGTCGCCCGCCTGCAGGCGCTCGACAATGGCAAAGTCGGCGCTATCGGCGCCCACGCTCACGTCGAGCGTCGAGACCCAAAAGCCGCGTCGCGCGTGCTGGGCATCGCGCGGGTCGTCGCGGCGAATGTGGCGTTCCAAGTTCTGCGTGCTGTTGCCGGCGATAACAACGGCGACGCCCGCCCGTCGCGCGCAGTCGATTGACTCGCGCGTGACCGGGCAGGCGTCAGCGTCAATAAAAAGGGTTCGCGGCATCTAGTGCACCATTTTGCCAAATTGAATGGCGCGAACAATCAGCGTCACGCCAAACACCAACAGTGCAGCGCCGCTAAAGATGACGAGCATCTTGGCCGACCACAGCGGATAGATAAACACGAACATGCCCGCGATGATGGAGAGCGCACCGCTCAGGATGGCGAGGGCGCGGTTGGACGAAAGTTCGGACTCCAGAATCGACATGACGCCCTCAACGATCCAGCCAAAGCCGGCAACGACCACCACGAGCGTGGTGAGGGTCGCGGTCGAGAACGCCTGATTGCGCAGGATTATTACGCCGCCCAAAATGATGAGCAGGTTGGAGATGATGCTCGTCACGCGCCAACCGGTGGGCAGCAACGGCTCAAAAATGGCGGTAAACAGCCTGATGGCCGCCGTGATTACAAAGTAAAAGCCCAGGACAGTCGTCAAAAAGACGAGGGATTTGGCAGGTGCAAAAAGCAGTGCGATGCCGGCGAGGAGCGCGACGACGCCGGTGATGGCGTAGATCCAGCGCACGGCCTTGACGGCCTTGCCCGCCATGCTTTTCTCGTCAAATCCAAACTGACTCGATTTTTGGTCATCGTTCTTAAAGATGCCCATGATGTCTCCTTTCCGTGCGGTGCACGTCGCGTTCATTGCTTTCCGTGCGGCGTACGCCAAAATTACTGCAACAAGTATCGCCCAAGGGCGCCACTGCATGGGGCGGGAAGGGTGAATTGCCGCCCCACAATCCCGAATTGTTACCTTTATCCCCGTTTTGGTGGGGACTATTCAACAGTTGTGGAACATTGCGCCGCCGAGCGTTATTGCCTACGTTTTAGGTTAGATTTTCCTAAGGACAATTGGCTTTTATTGGGGGTCTCTATGAACGAAGCAGTTCCCGCGGCGCCGGTGAGCGCCGAGTCGATGGCAAAGCAGGGTTGCGAGAAGCTTGGCCTGGACGCGTTTGACGCACTGGTCCGCCGCGCCCGCACGTGCCGTCGCTTTGACGAGTCCATGCGCGTGCCGCGCGAATTTTTGCTCGAGCTGGCGGAGCTGGCGCACCTGGCCCCGTGCGGCGCCAATGCCCAGCGCCTGCGCTTTCATGTGGTGAGCGGTGCCGAGGACTGCGCACGCGTGTTTGACGAGCTCGCGTGGGCCGGCGCGCTCAAGGATTGGCCGGGTCCCGATGAGGGCGAGCGGCCGACCGGCTATATCGCGATTCTTGCCGAGCGCGCCGTTCCGGGCAAGCCGGCCGCGCCCATCACCGAGGTCGACACCGGCATTGCCGCCCAGACGATGATGCTCGCCGCCCGCAGCGCAACGCCCGAGGTGGCAGCCTGCATGTTCAAGGCCTTTACGCCCCACGCGATCGATGCCATGGGGCTCGATAACGACAAGTATGAGCTCAAACTGATCATGGCGTTTGGCGTTCCGGCCGAGATGCAGGTGATCGATGCGATCGATTCCAACCCCGACGGTTCTATCAATTATTGGCGCGACGAGGCGCAGGTGCATCACGTGCCCAAGCGCCCGCTGGCCGACGTGCTGGTGTAGTTGTGCGGCGCGGTTCGATGGCTGTAAAACCACCACAAAGGTGCCTGTCCCCATTGCGGTGGTTCGAGGGGAGGGCATGTGGCCGATTTGTATTTGGTGCGGCATGGGCAGACTGAGTTCAATGTGCGGAACATTTTGCAGGGCTGGCATGATTCGCCGTTGACGGCGCGTGGGCGCGAGCAGGCGCTTGCGACGCGCACGGCGTTTGAGGTGCGTGGCGTGACCTTCGATCACGTGTATTCCTCTCCGCTGGGCCGGGCGCGGCATACGGCAGAGCTTATTGCTGGCGAAGGCTGTTCCATAGAGCTGGTCGACGACCTGCGTGAGTGGCATTTGGGCTCGCTGGAGGGTACATCAAACCGCGAGATGCCGCCGCAGCCCTTGGGCGATTATCCGGTTGCCTTTGGTGGCGAGTCGGAAGCGCAACTTCGGTCGCGCATGGTCGCGGCGCTGTCCCGTATCATGGACCGGCCGCAGCATAACTGTGTGCTGGTAGTCTCCCACGGCTCTGCCTGCCGGGAGTTTCTTGAGTATGTGGCCGGCGGGGGAGAGATGCCCGACAACGGTGCCGTGCTTCATTTTGGCTATCGCGACGGGGCGTTTTCGCTCCTTGATTGGTAACGAACGAAAGGACCCCTATGAATAAAGACCTGTATCTGGTCCGTCACGGGCAGACAATATTTAACCTCAAGCGCATTATTCAGGGCTGGAGCGACTCGCCGCTCACGCAGCTTGGTTGCGGCCAAGCGGCGCGCGCCGGCATGTTCTTGCGTGCGCGCGGCATTGAGCCCGATCACGCCTACACCTCCACACTACATCGCACCGAGCAGACCATCGCCAACTTGTGGCCGGGCCTGGCGTACGAGCGCCTGGACGGCCTGCGCGAATGGTTCTTTGGCGACTTTGAGGCCGAGCGCGTGATGCTGATGCCCGAGCGCCCATGGCGCGACTTCTATCGCCAGTTTGGCGGCGAGGGTCAGATGCAGGTGCGCGAGCGCATGGTCGCGACGCTAACCGAGCTCATGCAGCGTCCGGACCATACGTGCGTGCTGGCGGTGAGCCACGGGTCGGCCATCAAAGAGTTTATGGACCACGTGAAGGGCGCGGCGGCCGATGAGCGCGACCGCGTGCCGGGCAATTGCTCCGTGCTGCATTTTGCGTTTGACGATGCGACGGATATGTTTGAACTGGTCGAGATCTTTACGCAGGAAGACTACGCGCGCGAGCTGGGGTTGGAGCCGCTCGTGGCGGCAGCGGGCCCGCAGCGCGGGTAGCGCGAGCGCGGTGCATGGGTCGCCGGCATACTTGCTCGATGCGAAGGGGGCGGGGATGCATGCGTTGGCATTGCATCCCCGCCCCTTGTTCGTTTGGGTGCCGAGTTTTGTACTGAGCGCTTGAGCCCTCTAGAACCGCGCGACTTGGTGGGTGAGCAGGCCCGTCGGGACCTGCGGTGCGGCGCCGCTGACCTGCGCGGCAGGGAAGAGCGCGGCCACGGTGAAGTTGAACGGCTCCTTGCCCGTATATGTGCCGTCGGCGCGGGCCTCGTCGGCTAGGAGCTGCGAGGCTCCGGCCAGCGCGGCGGCGTAGGCGGGGTCGTCGGCCAGTACCGGCTCGGGCGCCTGATCGAGCATGGCGCGGATGGCCCCGACGGCGTCCTCGCGCTTGACCTCCCACACGCGGTGCGTAATGCCCGCGGGGTCGGTGACGGCGTAGAGCGACGCGCCCTCTTTGGCGGCGCCCAGGATGATATCCATAACGGGCGAGGCTTCGTAGGCGAGCGACACGGGACGGGGCTGAACTTTGAGCTCGGCGATTGCGCGTGCGGCGGCGGTCGCGTCGGCGCTGGCATCGGCCTCGCCGCCTGCAATCACGCCGATCGGGCAAATCGCCACGACGCCCGTCACACGCCCCGGCTCGCCCGAGCATTCGTACACGTAATACGCCGCGCCTGGGTCCTTGAGCATCAGGCCATCGGCAATGGTGCCGCGCAGGGTATCGTTGCCGCCCAGGATGCTGCCCATCTGCGGCAGCGCCTCGAGCACGCGGTCCTGAGCCGGACGGATGCAGGGAAACGGAAGTGCTTTCATGGGCGGTCCTAACGTGTGAGTCGGTTTGTTCGCGGCTTATTATGCCCCAACTTGGCCGCTCGCGTCCCAGAGCGCGTTATCGGCGAGTGCGACCAGCACCTGCTGACAGCGAACGATGTCGGCATGGGGTACGTACTCGTTGGGCTTGTGGGCGAGCGCAAGTGACCCGGGGCCGTAACTCATGCAGTTGCGGTTGCCCGTCTTGCCGGCAATAACGGCGGTGTCGGTGTAGCCGGTAAAGAAGCCGACGGTCGTATCTACGTCCGTCACGTCATCTGCCGCATGCTTGAGCGCTGCCAGAAGGGGAGAGCCCGGGTCGCGCTCGATAGCGGGGCGGTCGCCCGTCACGGTGTAGCTGCCATGACAGCCGGGGACTGCCGCCTCCGCTGTGGCAATGGCCTGCTCCGCCATGCGAGTCGCGGCCGCCGTGTCGGTCGGCGGCGTCAAGCGCATGTCGACCCAGACCTTGGCGCGGTCGGGTACGACGTAGGGGCGATACCCGCCCTCGATCTGGCCAAACGTGATGGTTGAGGGCCCCAGCTCATCATGTGCAGGTAACTCCGCAAACGCGTGACGAAGCGCGCACACGACCTCGGCCATTGCGGCGACGGCATCCGCGCCCTTCCATGGCTGGCTTGCGTGCGCCGTCACACCGGACATCTCGATCTCGAACCACGTGCGCCCCTTGTGCGCCACCTGAATCTGTCCATCGGTGGGCTCGGTGTCCAGCACCCATTCGCGCGAGCCAACCCAGCCGGCATCGATGGCGGCCTCGGAGCCCCGCATAAAGTCCTCCTCGTCGACCGAGCAGATGAGCGAAAAGCCGCGGCGGGGCAGCTCGCCGCACACCGCCACGCGCTCGAGCGTATGGACGAGCGCAGCAATGGCGCAGGCCAGGCCGCCCTTCATGTCGCAAGCGCCGCGGCCGTAGAGCTTGTCGTCGCGCACGGTCGCCCCGAGCGGCGGGATGTCCGCATCCCACCCGTCGCCCAAGGTGACGGTATCCATGTGGCAGATGTAGACAAGTCGCGGCTCGTCGCTCAAACCGGGCACGGTGACCATAAGATTGCGGCGCCCGGGAAGCACCTCGAGCTCCTCGACCAGCACCGCATCCAGCGCAGGACAATCGAGCCCCATAACCTGCGACTCGATCAGCCCCTTGATATGCCTCTCGATATCGCTCTCATACGCGCCTGGATCTGAGCTATCGATCCGAACAAGCTCCTGCGCAAGCCGCCAGGCAAAGTCCTCATCAACCATATGCAACCTCACAATCAGTTTGCTTTCCAAACCGATTGTAAGCCTCCTGAGAGATCGGCGACGTGCGCGCAGCGGTATTTACCGTTCGCAGGCCGAGCCATCGCGTTTGCCGCCCGAGTGGGTTCACAAACGACGCGGTGGGTACGTACCCTTCATGGACGACATGCTTTGCGACATATCCGCCTTTCGGTATCATCGGATGCCTCCACAGGTCTTGGCGATAATGCCGGACCTGCCCGATTCTGTGGACGATCCGCGCAGAGAGCGCCTTTGCGAGCATCCACTCGTCACGCATTTCCTGTGCACCCCGTTACACGTGTTAGCGCAGGGCGGCTGCGGGCGTAAGGGCGATCGCATTGTCAGGCATGTGTGGAACGGGGCGAGGCCGTTTGGCTCCGTGCAGCAGACGGAGTTTGGCCTTGATGTTACGTCTCCGCTCTTTACCCTGCTGACCCTCGCTTCCTCGGTCTCAAACGAACGTCTGATCATGTGCATGTATGAGATGTGCGGCACCTTTGCCGTGTGCAAGATTGCGCCCCAGGTAAAGTCGGCACTTGTGCAGGCGTATGGTGATCAGTGGGGCGACGCGCAGCTGGGCTGGGAAAACGTAAGGGATGCCTCCGGGAATCCAACGGACTTATGGAAACGACCTCCCTTGATCGAACTCTCTGAACTTGCAGAGTACGTCGATAAGATCCGGGGGCTCCGCGGTGCCAAATCGTTCACACGTGCCGCGAAATGCATTACGGGGATGGCGGCATCGCCGCTCGAGGTCCAGGCTTCGATGCTGTTTGGTCTTTCGAGGTTGCGCGGCGGCGAAGGGCTGCGCCTTACCAATAACGTTGAGATTCGTATGACGCGCAGTGCCCGCCTGATTTCGGGGCTTGATAGGCGCTATGTCGACATTCTGCTGTCAAATAAGGACGGCAGCCGAGAGTGCCTGGTTGAATGTCAAGGTAAGGCCATTCACGGATCCATAGAATCCAAGATCTCGGATTCCGATCGAACGACGGCCCTGCAAGCGATGGGATATCCTGTCGTTCTGTTGACCTATGGTCAGCTGGCCGACTCTGATGCCTTCCGCGTGGTGATGGAGCTTATCATGTCCTATCTCGATGCGCCGTTGAAAGACAAGACGCCGCGGCAGCAGGGGCTCGAACGGCGGCTTCGTGAGGAGATTTTCATTGATTGGGCGAGAATGTAGTCCCGCGGGCGAAAACGGTCGCAGGAACTGGAGTTTCGGTCGCGAAAAGGCTTCAATTTCGCCTTGGAGGGGCTTAGAAAAATGCTGCCCAGAACAAGTTGTTTCGGAAAATCGACAGTCAACTTGAATGTGGCATATAGAGATCGATTTTTACCTGCTAAAACCTATGATAAATCTGGTTGTCAAGGCGATTGTGCTTAGCGACTTGGGTTCCACTGTCGATTATCCGAAAAAACTTGTTTTGGGTAGCATTTTAAAGCCGCCCGTAAGCAACGAAATCGGCCCCCGTTTTGTGAAAACGGGGGCCGAATGGGCTTCGTGGTCCGTTTGGCAGGTTTGGTGCCGGCGCTACTTAATCACGCGCACGCGATACATCGAGGGAATCTGCTTGAGCGCCTCGATGGTGCTGCCGTCCAGGTGCTCGTCGGTGTCGAACATGGTGTAGGCGTTCTCGCCGGCGGACTCGTTGGTCATGCGCTGCACGTTGGCGTTGTCCTTAGCAAGGATGGCCGTGATCTGGCCGATCATGTTGGGCACGTTGGCGTGCAGGCAGGCGATGCGGCTTGCGGCGCGCGCCTTGCCCATGCTGCAGGCGGGGTAGTTGACGCTGTGCGCGATGTTGCCGTTCTCCAGGTAATCCTTGAGCTCGCTAATGGCCATATCGGCGCAGTTGGCCTCGGCCTCGCCGGTGCCGGCGCCCGAGTGCGTGGTGATAAACGTGTTGGGCATCTTGACGGTCTTGGGTGTGGCAAAGTCGCAGCTAAACCAGCTCAGCTTGCCCTCGCGCAGGGCGGCGTCGACGGCGTTCTCGTCAATGATGGTCTCGCGCGCGTAGTTGATCAGCACGGCGTTGGGGGCCAGCAGGTCAATCTGCTCGGTGCTGATCATGCCGATGGTGTCTGCCTTGCTGGGCACGTGCACGGTGAGGTAGTCGCAGCCGCGGCACAGGTCCTCGAGCGTGCCCACGCGCTGCACCTCGCGGCTCAGCACCCAAGCGTGTTCGACGGAAATGAACGGGTCGTAGCCGTAGACGTCCATGCCCAAATCGACGCAGGCGTTGGCGACCTTGGATCCCACGTTGCCCAGACCGATGACACCGATGCGCTTGCCCTTGAGCTCGCGGCCCACAAAGGCCTTCTTGGCCTTCTCGGCATCGACCTGGATCTCGGGGTCGTCGGCGTTGTTGCGCACCCAGTTCATCGACTGCACGACGCCGCGGCTCGAAAGCACCAGCATGCCCAGGACGAGCTCCTTGACGGCGTTGCTGTTGGCACCGGGAGAGTTAAAGACGACGACGCCCTTTCTGGCGTACTCCTCGACGGGGATGTTGTTGACGCCGGCGCCGCAGCGGGCGATGGCGCGGATGCCCTCGGGCAGCTCGTAGCCGTGCAGGTCGGTGGAGCGCATCAGGATAGCGTCGGCCTCCTCGGCGGTGCCCACAAACTCGTAGCCCTCGCCAAACTCGACTTTGCCGTCTTTAGTGATGTCGTCGATGGTCTTAATCTTACGCATGGAAAAACTCCTTAGCAGGTTTTGATCTAAGCAGGGTGGTTTGAAGTGGCTGGTCGGCCCGCGGGTTGCGGGCTAGTTAGATCGCGGACTCAAACTATGCTGCGCTTCGAAGTCCTTCATGTACGAGGCCAGGGCCTGCACGTCTTCCATGGTTACGGCGTTGTAGACGCTGGCGCGCATGCCGCCCACCAGGCGATGGCCCTTGACGTTTTGAATCTGGTGCTCGGCCGCGCCTGCAACAAAGGTCGCATCGAGCTCGGCGTCGCCGGTGCGGAAGGTGACGTTGGCGATGGAGCGGCTGTCGGCCTGCGTGGTGCCATGGAACAGCTCGCTGTGCTCGAGCAGGTCGTAGAGCAGGTTGGCCTTGGCCCAGTTGCGCTCGGCCATGGCGGCAAGTCCGCCGCTTTGCTCGACCCAGTGGAACACCTTGCCGCACACGTAGATGCCAAAGGTGTTGGGCGTGTTGAGCATGGAGCCCTTGGCGGCTTGGGTCTTGAGGTTCAGGTACTGCGGCGTCTGCGCAAAGGCGGGGCCTTCGGCGATGAGGTCTTCGCGCACGATGACCACGGTCACGCCCGCGGCGCCGGCGTTTTTTTGCGCGCCGGCGTAAATGAGCCCGTAGCGCTCAACGTCGAGCGGCTGCGACAGAAAGCAGCTCGAGACATCGGCGACCAGCGGTACGTCGCCGCAATCGGGCAGCTCGTGGTACATGGTGCCAAAGATAGTGTTGTTCTGGCAGATGTAGACGTAGTCGAGCCCGTCGCCCGCGGCCTCGGCGGCAATGCGCACGTTGATGTCGGCCATGGTGGGAATGCGGTCGAAGTTGGTGTCCTCGGAGCTCGCGAGCAGCACGGCCTCGCCGTACTTGGCGGCCTCCTTGTACGCCTTGTTGGCAAAGTTGCCGGTCACGACGTAGCCGGCGCGGCCGCGGCGCATGAGGTTCATGGGGATGCCCGCAAACTGCAGCGTGGCGCCGCCTTGCAAAAACAGGACACGGTAGTTGTCGGGGATGCTCAGCAGGCGGCGCAGGGTTGCCTCGGCGTCGTCGATGATCTGCTGGTACATGCTAGATCGATGGCTCATCTCGAGCACGGACATGCCGCAACCGCGGTAGTCCATCATCTCGTCGGCGATCTCGGCGAGCACGCTTGTAGGCAGCGCGGCCGGGCCAGCTGAGAAGTTGTGCACACGTGCCATCTTCTAGTTCCCCCTCGTAGTCGTTTGAACGTTCGGGATACTTTAGCACAGTGGAGCGTCAGGCGCGACCGAATCACAGCAAAACCCGAGTGCGCCGCTATGATTTACAGGATGGTTACATGGGGGAGGGGTGCTTTACTCCTCGGGCAAATCCAAATCTGCGAGCGAAGGCATGAGGTTCTCTAGGCGCTTGATTTCTTCGTCGCAAATTAGCTAACCCCTGGCCGCTACGACGCGAGCGTGGCGATGACGGCTTCGTCGCCGGCGTATATGAGGGTGTCGCCGTCGGGAATGATCGTTTGGCCGTCGCGCTTGAGCATCACTACAATAAACGGATGCTTGCCTTGCGGCACATCGCGCAGGCGCTGACCGGCCAGGCGACCGTGGGGAGTCACGGTGACCTCGCGCAGCGTAACCTCGGCACGCTCTTCGAACGTTGGGGCGGCCATCACCAGCAGATCGCCTTCCTGGATCACGGTGTCGCCATTGGGCAGTACCGGATGCGCCCCGTCGCGCAGCACCAGGACCACGAGCATGTCCGTCGCGCTGCCAATGTCCGCGAGCGAGCGTCCGGCAAACGGATGGCCAGCGCCCACCTTGAGCTTTACAAACGACATGCCGTCCTCGTCGCGGTAGTCGTTAAAGGTGCGGCGCACGTCGCCGGTCGCATCGATCATATCGAGTTTCTTCGCCACCGCCGGCAGCAGCGAGCCCTGCACCACGATGCTCGACGCGGCAATCACAAACACCAGGTCAAATAGGTCGTGTCCGCCGGGAACGCCGGCCACCACGGCAAAGAGACTAAAGACGACCGAAGCTGCTCCGCGCAGGCCCGCCCAGCTTACGAGCGCGACCTGGCTGGGATTCGTCTTAAAGGGCGCTAGGAGCACGCCGACGGCGATGGGGCGGCTCACGAAGAGCATGAACGCCATGAGCGCCAGGCCCGGCAGCAGCATCTGCGGCAGGCGTGCGGGCGTTACGAGCAGGCCGAGCAAGAAGAAGATGGTCATCTCTGCCATCTCGGTGAGGGTGTCGAAGAAGTGCGCCATCTCGACCTTACCGGTGATGTCGCTTGCGCCCAGCACAATGCCTGCAAGGTATACGGCCAAAAAGCCATTGCCGCCCAGGTAGCTCGGCAGCGCGTAGGCGACGATGGCCACGGCGAACAAGAAGATGGTCTGCGCGCCTTCGGCCGTTGCGTGTGCGCGCTCAATCAGACGGCTGGATGTCCAGCCGATGGCAAGGCCCAACCCCACGCCCAGGATGATCTGCTTGGTCAGCAGCACGGGAATGTTAATGTCGCCGCCCGCCGCGAGGGTCGCGAGCACGGCAGTGAGCATGTAGGCGACGGGGTCGTTGGAGCCCGATTCGACCTCGAGCAGCGAGTCGGTGCCGCCCCTCAGCGAAAGGCTGTGCTCGCGCAGAACGCTAAAGACGCTGGCCGCGTCGGTGGACGCCACGACCGATCCCAGCAGCAGGCCGCCGATCCAGTCGAAGCCCAGCACAAAGTGGGCGAACACGCCGGTGATGCCTGCGGTGATGACGACGCCGAGCGTGCTCAGCAGCACCGCAGGCGCGGCGACGGGCTTGGCACGGTCGATGTTGGTGTTAAAACCGCCGTAGAACATGATGAACAGCAGCGCCGTGCTGCAGACGGTTTCGGTGAGCGCGTAGTCGCTAAAGTCGATGTGAGCCGGGCCGTTGACGCCCAGCAGCATGCCGAGTGCGATAAAGATGAGCAGGGTGGGGAAGGGGAGCTTTTTGCCGACGGGTTTAATGGTCAGGCACAAAATGATGACGAGGCCGATAAAGAGAAGTATCTGGTTCATGGATGGTGTCCGCTCCTGGGTGGTTGGCGTGGCACGGTCAGTTGTCTGCGGTTATTTGTACCCAAAGATGGTGGGTTTATGGGGTTGGATTGCGGGCGTGCGCGATATCGTCATAGACGGCTTCCGTCTTTGCCTCTGCTCGGAAACCCTTTCCAGCTTTATTGCAACGGAGTACAATGGGTAACGTTTAAGTTCAACTTGAAGTTTTAGTTGCGGCGCCGGGCTTAGACCGCAATGCAAGGAGAGGCGTACCATGGCGATCTATGTGACATCTGATGCTCACGGGCACGTGCGTGCGCTTGACGAGGCCCTGTCTAAGATCTCGTTGACGTCCGACGACACGCTGTACGTGCTGGGCGACATGATCGATCGCGGGCCCGATCCTGTCGGTGTTATTAAGCTCGTGCGCTCGCTGCCCAACGCCCGCGTGCTCAAGGGCAATCACGAACAGATCATGCTCGATGCCATCATTGGCCAGGATCCGCTCGATGCCGAGACCTGGGATATCAACGGTGGCTGGACGACGCGCGAGCAGCTCAACGACATGGAATTTGAGGCATACGAGGAGCTCGTGCGATGGATGGCCGCGCTGCCGCTCTACGCGGTGGCCGAGACCGAGGAGCGCCCGTATCTGCTGGTACATGCTGGAATCGAGATGAAGGCGGCGCGCGCATTTTTGCTTGAGCATGGCGTCGATTGTGCCGATGGCGTTGGAGCGGTGGGTGCCGATCGCGAGCTGCTGCAGCAGATGCTCGCGGTGCAGTCGGCCGATGACCTGCTGTGGATTCGTCACGGCTATTGGGATGCGCCGACCGGGCTGCTTTCTGCCGAGGGCAAGGGTCCGGTCGTGGTGAGCGGTCACACGCCAACGGTGTCGCTTGGGCGCTATTGCGAGGTCGGTGGTCTTGCGGGGCTCGATGAGGAGTCGGGCCGCGGGCAGATTGTGCGCCTGGGTGGCGAGGATACCGCCGGCGTGCCCGATCGCATCGATATCGACTGCGCCGCCGCCACCGGCTCCGAGTTCGGCCGCGTCGGTATCCTGCGGCTCGATGATGGGGCGGAGTTCTACGCGAATATTCGCCCCGGGGAATAACGGCGCAAGAGGTTGGCGCCAAAACATCGACGTTTCTTTCCCCAATGTACCAAGGTGGGCGTTATACGCCGTATGGGTTGCGGTCGCGTTCGATGCGTTGGCGGATGCGGCGGTACTCGATAATCAGTAGCACCAGGAGTAGGGCCATGATGGCTAGGTAGCTCACCACGGCGCCCATCAGACCCAGCAGGTTGATCAGGATCACCGGCAGCACTACGCTTACGGCGAAGCAGATCAGGTAGATTTTGGTGACGTCGCCGGCATGGCACAGCACCGTGATGATGGCGTAGAGAAAGTCGATGGCCGCGGTGACGCCGCCGGCGACAACCATCAGCAGTGCCAGCGTGCGGTAGCGCTCAAAATTGAGGCCGTACATGAAGCTCATGAGGGGAATACCGGGACCTGCCATAAATGCGGCGCACACGCTGGTGATGACCACGATCAGTGCCATAACGGCAACAATAATCAGGTCAAAGCGACGACGCTTGCGAGGATTAGCCCAAATGCTCGACAAACGCAGGAGCTGCGGTTTATAGATAAATCCAATGCTCAACAAAATGGCCTGCGCCGGAAAGAACAGGGCATTAAAGTACAGCTGATACTTGTAGGCCAGCGTGCCCTCCATCACAAACTTGGGCATGCTCTCGATGAGGTTGAACAGGAACAGCGCGCCAAAGAGCGGGGCGCACTGGATAAACAGGTGACCAGCCTCGCGCAGACTCATACGGCGCGATTTTTCGGTTTCGAGCAGGGCGAGCGGCGCGGTGACCAGCACGAGCGAGGCGATCGCGGCGATGCCCATGGCCATGGCGGCGATGGGCATGCTGCGCGTGAGGAACAGTGCCACGCTAAAGACCGCGATGACGCCGACGGATCGTAGCGTTTGGCTCATGCCGGCCAGGTAGAGTTTGTCGGCCTGCTGCAGGCGGCCCTCGTACACGTCGGCAATGCCGTCGATCACCTTATACAGGTAGACGCCCAGGCCGATTGTGGCCATCTGCGCATCGTAGCCGCGGGCGCTGCTGTATACCAGGCCGCATGCCAGCGCGAGCGCTCCGCAGATCCAGCGGTTGAGCTGGTAAGAGGCAAAGGACGTCTTTTCGTCGATGTCCGAGACCTGGAAATTGCGCACGCCGTAGTTGCACGCGATCATGATGAGCGTGCCGGTGACAAAGGCGATGGAGAACTTACCGGCTTCCTCGGCGCCCACGAGCTGTGTGGACACGATGGTGAGCAACGGAAACGCCATGCCCCACACGGCGGTGCCCAGGGTATTCCAAAGGTAGTCGCGACGGGTGGCGTGATCTTCGTACTCGGCTTCTTGCGTGGAGAAGCCGCCGCCGTAGACGGCTCCGAGCAGGCGGTTCCACCAGGCATTGACCATGCGGTGGATGGGGCCGGGCTGGCGATTGCGCTCGCGGCGACGGCGTGTGGCCTGGCTGCTGTCGGGACCGCCGGCGTTACGCTGGCTTAGCTCTTGGATTCGTGCGAGCTCCTCGGCGGTGTGCGATGCGGGGAACAGGCCGTTCTCGATGCGTCCGCCCTGCCCGTGCGCCCCGTCCGATACGGTGGGGTCGGCGACGCCATTGCGGCGGGCGATGGCGCGGCGAATGCTATCGATGGGCGTGATGCTCAAAGCGGAGTCCTTTCTATTGCTGCGCTCTAGTATAGACGCGACGGTGTTCGTTCGTGTTTTTGAACAGGTTGTTCGATAATTTCGGCGGCGCCATTCAGTAGACGGCATTTGGGGACGTTCCTTATGTGCCGGCACTTTGGGAACGTCCCTAAGTGCCGGCATCCGGGGTCGCTCCTTGGTTGTTGCCTGTTCAAGAGTGTCCCTAACGACTAGGCCGCTTGCGTGCGATTTTTGACCGTTGGGCGGGCGCTTCGCCGTTGCCGCAAAAACGTTTTTGCATATCGGGTACAACGGGCTTTACGTGAGTAAAGTGCGCGCCTCGTCCACGTGTCGCGCTTTTAAAGGAGGCCCCATGCCAGGTGTTACCCCTGCAGAAGTTCTGTCCAACTTTGGCATTACGCTGGTCGAAGATCCTGCCGAGAACCAGCCCCGCCTGCTGGTCGACCTGCCGGCAGCCGAGCTCGTCGAGCACGCCATCCGTCGCAACGAAGGTCGTATGGCCTCCAACGGCGCGCTGGTGATCGAGACGGGGGAGCGCACTGGCCGCTCGCCTAATGACCGCTTTATCGTTGACACCCCCGATGTTCACGACAAGATTGCCTGGGGTGCCGTCAACCGCCCGCTGTCTGTCGAGAGCTACGAGGCCATCAAGGCCGGCATCGTCGACTATCTCAACGAGCGCGATGTGTTCGTCACCCGCGGCATGGCCGGCGCCGACCGCAACCACACGCGTCGACTGCTCGTTGCCTGCGAGCGTGCCAGCCAGGCACTCTTTATTAAGCAGATGCTCGCTCGCCCGCTCGCCCGCGAAATCGCGCGCACCGGTGAGCCGGACTTCTGCGTGCTCGCCGCGCCGGGCTACCAGTGCGATCCCGCCATCAAGGGCCTCAACTCCAGCGCCGCCGTGGTCATTAACTTCCAGGAGCGCGTGATTCTGGTCGCCGGCACCGGCTACTCCGGCGAGATCAAAAAGTCCATTTTCAGCGTCATGAATTACCTGCTGCCCGTCGAGGACGACGTGCTGCCCATGCATTGCTCGGCCAGTATGGACCCCGTCACGCATGAGACCGCCGTGTTCTTTGGCCTCTCCGGCACCGGCAAGACCACGCTTTCGGCCAACCCCACGCGCCTGCTGATCGGCGACGACGAGCACGGTTGGTCCGACATGGGCATCTTCAACATCGAAGGTGGCTGCTACGCCAAATGCGAGGGCCTGGACGCGTTCCACGAGCCCGAGATCTTCAACGCTGTCCGCTTTGGCGCGATCTGCGAAAACGTGGTGCTCGACGAGAACCGCAAGCCCAACTACGACGACATCTCGATCACGCACAACACGCGCGTGGCATACCCTGTGGAGCACATTCCCAACGCGTGGACCAAGGGCATGGGCACCACTCCAAGCGTCGTGCTCTTCCTGACCTGCGATGCCTTTGGCGTGCTGCCGCCCATCTCGCGCCTGACGGCCGACGCCGCCATGTATCACTTTGTGACGGGCTTTACGGCCAAGATCCCCGGCACCGAGGTCGGCGTCACCGAGCCCACGCCCACGTTCTCTTCGCTGTTCGGCGAGCCGTTTATGCCGCTCGACCCCATGGTCTACGCTAAGATGCTCGGTGAGCGCATCGCCGACGGCCGCACGCGTGTGTACCTTGTCAACACCGGCTGGATCGGCGGCGGCTACGGCGTTGGCCATCGCATTGAGCTGGCCTACACGCGCGCCCTGGTCGCGCGCGCCCTCGACGGCACCATCGAGGACAGCGAGTTCGTCCACGACGATATCTTTAACGTCGACATTCCCACGACGTGCCACGGTGTGCCCGACGGCATCCTGGTGCCGCGCCAGTACTGGCAGAGCACCGCGCGCTATGACGAGGCCGCGCACAATCTGGCGGTGATGTTCGAGGAGAACTTCGAGAAGAAGTACTCGCACCTGCCCGAGTCCGTCAAGGCCGCCGGTCCGCACGCTCAGGTGCACGCCGACGTCCGTCATCGCGGCCGCGGCCTGCTGGGACTCCGACACTAACGTTGCTTCAGACCCAAAACCACCATAAAGGGGACAGGCGCCTTTGTGGTGGTTTTACTCGCGCGGATGACTCGGGTTACAATACGCCTGACATATCGCTCCCTTCTCCGGATGGGGGCAGCGTAAGCGCTCTTGTGGCGGCACCGTAGGACTTTGAAGGTGGCCGTCGTAAGGGCGCTTTTTGTTTAGGCACCCGGGCTCGGGCGCATGCTATGAAGGGAGAGCACATGAAGAGTTTCGTTGCCGAGGATTCGTTTTGGGAGCTATTTCCGCAGGCGGCTGTCGGTGTTGTGGTCGTAAAGGGCATGAAGCCCGCGGCTCAGATTCCTCAAGAGGACGTGGGTGCGATTGCGGCGTTGCTCGACCGCGCCAATATCGATGCGGAGCGTCATCTGACCAGCGATGCTATCAGCGAGAACGCACCGGTCAAGGCATGGCGCGAGGCTTATCGGCTGTTCAAGACCAAAAAGGGCGCCCGCTGCTCGATCGAGAACTTGCTCAAGCGCGTGCTCAAGGGCAAACCGGTGGGCCACATTACGCCCGCGGTGGACATCTACAACACGGTGTCGCTGACCTACGCGCTGCCCGTTGGCGGCGAGGATCTACATGCTATCGAGGGCGATCTGCGGTTGGCGGTGACCGACGGTGGCGATTCATTTCTGCCGCTTGGCGAGGAGACAGATGACCCGACGCTTCCCGGCGAGCTCGCCTACATCGATGATGCGGGCGCCGTGTGCCGCTGCTGGAACTGGCGCGACGGCGTTCGCACGGCGCTGTCCGACGATTCGGCCGATGCGTTCCTGGCGATTGAGTGTGTGGAGCCCGAGCGGATGGGGGATTGCCAGGCCGCGATCGATCGCTTGGCTGAGTTGCTCGAGCGCTATCTGGGAGCGACGGTTGTCGTTAAGACGCTTGTGACCCGCGACAATCCTTGCGTGGAGCTGTAGCGAAGTCTGCGGATCAAACTCGATGCCCCAAACCACCACAAAGGTGCCTGTCCCCTTTGTGGTGGTTTTTATGTTGATGGGTTAACAAATGGGATATTTGGGTATGGGTGTTGCCTTGTGCGGCTAAGATGTTTACCCGTTAGCATCATGCAAGCGAAAGGCGGTCGTCTCCCATGCAGCAGAACGACGAGACACGTTTCGAGGACTTTGTCGGACTGATCAGCGGGCTCTACAAGGAGATCCAGCGCATTAAGACATCCGAGGGCGCAAGGCTGGGCCTCAAGGGCTCCGACGTTATGTGCCTGTACTATCTTGAGCGCAGCAAGGACGGCCTGACTGGTGCTGACCTGGCTCGCATGGCAGGCGTGACCCGTGCTGCCGTCTCGCGCACGCTCGCGCATCTGGAGGAGGGCGGCTACGTCGAGGTCGATGATTCGGGCGATGCCGCCGTTAAGTATCGTGCTCCGGTGCGCCTGACCGCTCTAGGCGGCGAGAGCATGAGCGAGGCGGACCGCATCATTCGCGAGGTGCTCGATACCACCGGTAAGGCTATGGGTGTGGAGCAGCGCGAGCAGATGTATGCGTCGCTGCGCACGATTCTCAACACCCTGCGCGAGATCTAAGGCCGCCAAGGCATTTGCTTCCCATTAAAAACTGCATCGTCCCGTTTGAGCGCGTATGCCGTGCCGGGGCATTGCTGTCAAAATTCCCTACGCGGGACCTGTGCAAGAAAGGATTTGTTATGTCCGTCCGCATTATTACCGATTCCGCAAGCGATATGTCGCCGGCGGAGCACCCCGCTCTGCGTGTTTTGCCGCTGTCCGTTACCTTTGGCACCGATGTGTATATGGATGGCATCGACATCGATCACCAGCGCTTTTACGAGATGCTTGTGGAGCGCGATGAGCTGCCCAAGACCGGCCAGGTCAACCCGTACGCGTTTTCGCAGGCGATTGCCGAGGCGCGTGAGGCCGGCGACGAGGCGGTGATTATTACCGTGGGTGCCAAACTTTCGGGGACCAATCAGAGCGCCCGTACCGCACTTGCCGAGGCGCCGGGCGGCGACGTGTATGTGGTTGATAGCAATAACGTTACCCTGGGTGAGCGCGTGCTGGTCGAGTATGCCCTACGCCTAGTGGACGAGGGCCAGGGCGCGGCCCAGATCGCGGCGGCTGTCGAGGCCGTCCGTGACCGCGTGGTGGTTATTGGTCTGCTCGAGACGCTGGAGTACCTGGTGCGCGGCGGTCGCCTGTCTGCTGCTGCCGGCGCCGTGGGCACGCTGCTCAACGTAAAGCCCGTTGTAGCTGCCGAGGACGGTCTGATCGTGCAGCTGGGCAAGGCGCGCGGTTCCAAGAACGGCCGTAACCTGCTCAACCAGAAGGTCGAAAAGGCAGGCGGCATCGACTTTTCCATGCCGCTGGCGCTCGGCTATACGGGCCTTTCGGATGCGGTGCTCAAGAAGTATATCGAGGACAGCGCGGCACTGTGGGCTGGCCACACCGAGGGCGAACTGCCCGTTCACACCATCGGCGCCACCATCGGCACCCATGTAGGCCCCGGCGCCGTAGCCGTAGCCTTCTTCCAGCCCGTTAACTAGCCCACCTGCCAAAACCACCACAAAGGGCGGGCACCTTTGTGGTGGTTTATGCTATTCCGGGTGGAAGGGAGTGAGCAATGGCGTCTGAGGGCTTTTTTGATCGGGTGTACGAGGTGGTCGAGCAGATTCCCGAGGGGATGGTCGCCACCTACGGTCAGGTGGCGCTGCTTGCCGGTCGTCCACGAAGTGCGCGGTACGTGGGGTATGCCCTGCACAGCAATCCGCGCCCCGGCGAGATTCCCTGTCATCGCGTGGTGTTTGCCGATGGCCGCATTTGCGAGGGCTTCGCCTTTGGCGGACCCGATGCTCAGCGTGAGCTCTTAATGGGGGAGGGCGTGGCATTTACCGATCCCGTGCACGTCGACTTGGCCATCTGTCGCTGGCCAGCAGGGCTCTAACGGCTCTTCCGTGGCCAAACCCACCACAAATGTGCCTGTCCCCTTTGTGGTTGGTTTAGTTTACCTGAGCTAACTTATGGAGAAGGTGTGATGGCGTACTTTGCCGTCAGAAAGTAAACCACGGTGAACTATATTGTTTTCAGCAACGGAGCAGGCAATAGGCGATGAAAAAGCCTGCCCTGTTGAGTTTGATTCGCATTCCTCCCCTCTGTGCGATTCAACGGTGTACTTCGGGAACAGGCCCGCTGGCAACTATCTGCCAGCGGGCCTGTTCCTGTTTCGGTGAGGATTCAGCCTCACCGTCTATGTTGTGCGAAGGCGCTTTGCCTAGTACACCATGCCCATGGCGTCCTGAACCTCGGCCAGGGTCTGCTCGGCAATCTCGTTGGCGCGACGGTTGCCCTCGTGCAGCACGTCCTTCACATAGTCCAGATCGTTCTCATAGCGCTGACGACGCTCGCGGATCGGCGCGAAGTACTCGTTGACGGCCTCGGTCACGTACTTCTTGAGCTGGCCGGAGCCGCCCATGCCAATCTCCTCGGCAATCTCGACCTCGGAACGGCCGGTGCAGATGGCGGCGGTTGAAAGCAGGCCGGACACGCCGGGGCGATTCTCGGGATCGAACGTGATCATGCGCTCGGAGTCGGTCTGGCTCTTCTTGATGCGCTTGGCCGTCTCCTCGGCGGTCATCGAGATGTTAATGGCGTTGCCGTAGCTCTTGCTCATCTTGCGCCCGTCCAGGCCGGGCAGCAGCGGGGTCTCGGACAGCAGCGCGTCGACCTCGGGGAACACCTTGCCGTAACGGTTGTTAAAGCGGCGGGCGATGGTGCGGGTGAGCTCGATGTGCGGCAGTTGGTCGCGACCGACGGGCACCACATTGCCCTTGCAGAACAGGATGTCGCAGGCCTGGTGCACCGGGTAGGTGAGCAGAAGGCCGGTGAGCTCGTGGCCCGAGGCCTCCATCTCGGCCTTGACCGTGGGGTTGCGCGCCAGCTCGGCCTCGGAGACCAGCGACAGGAACGGCAGCATGAGCTGGTTTGCGGCGGGTACGGCGGAGTGCGCGTAGATCATGGTCTTGTCGGGGTCGATGCCGCAGGCAAGGTAGTCCATGACCATGTTGTACACGTTGTCCTGGATGTGCTCGGTCGTATCGCGGTCAGTGATGACTTGGTAGTCGGCGATGAGCACGTTGGTCTTGGCGCCCATGTTCTGCAGCTCAACACGGCCCTTGAGGGTGCCGAAGTAGTGACCCAGGTGCAGACGGCCGGTGGGGCGGTCGCCGGTGAGCATGGTGAACTTCTCGGGCGTTTTGGCCAGGCCCTCGCGAATGGCGTTGCTCTTTTGCAGCGCGACTTCGTAGCTGTTCTCGTTTGGCATGATTGCTCCTAACGTATGTTCATGGGTCAAGATGATAACGCGTTTATTGGAGGGTCGGGGCGTAAGTACGCGAGGGGCGGGAGAGCGGCGGCATGTGCGATGGGCGCGGCGTGGCTGCGCGTTTGGCCGGCGGCGCCTGGGCGCAGCCTCGGCAGCTTACCCTAGCGCCTGTGGTGGCGCTCCTCCCTGCGTTCTTCTGCCGCCTGCTCCTCCTGCTTAAAGGCGGGATCGTCGGGGGTGACGAGCTCGTCCTCGTGCGTGCGCTTGTTGTAATGGTGGCGCAGCACGGGCTCAAACAGGTGCAGGTGCTTGGCAAAGGCCGCCGAGCCAATGGCGAGTACGGTAAAGATGAGCACGCGCATGGGCACCTCGACCTGGTTAATCGCGGCGGCGCCGGCCGAAAGCATGATGCACCAGGCATAGATGAGGAGCACTGCCTGTTTTTGGTTGTAGCCCTCTTGGATCAGGCGGTGGTGGATGTGGCCCTTGTCGGCCTGCCCGATGCTAATGTGGGCGCGCTTGCGGCGCACGATGGCGCTAAACGTGTCGATGATGGGCACGCCGGCAACGATGAGCGGGATGATAAGCGAGGTGAGCGCGGCGGTGCGGCTCACGTTGAGTAGCGAGATGGAGCCCAGCGCAAAGCCCAGAAGCAGCGACCCCGAGTCGCCCAAGAAGATGCTTGCGGGGTTGAAGTTGTAGCGCAAAAAGGCCAGACAGGCGCCAAAGAGCGCAATGGAGAGCGCGGCGGCGTCGATGCGGCCCGAGAGAACGGCCATCGAAAACATGGTGAACGACGCGATGCCGCAGATGCCCGTGGCCAAGCCGTCGAGGCCGTCGATGAGGTTAATGATGTTGGTGAATGCCACCAGATAGATCACGGTGATGGGGTAGGCGAGCCATCCGAGCATGATTTCGCCGGGGGCAAACGGGTTGACGATGACGCCGATGCGCAGGCCACCCACGCAGGCGATGAGCGCAGCGAGGACCTGTCCGGCCAGCTTTTGCTTGGGCTTGAGCTGGATGACGTCGTCGATAGCGCCGGTCGCAAAGATGACGGTAAAGGAGAGCGCCAGCATGGGATAGCTAATGTGAAGGCGCGGATGCGGCACCAGGACGGGCGGCCAGCCTAGGTGCCAGGTGCCTAGGATTTGCACAATGCAGGCAACGACCAGGCCCAAAAACACCGCCGTTCCGCCCAAACGCGGGATGGGCTTGGTGTTGATGCGGCGCTTAGAAGGATAGTCGACGGCGTCGAGCTTAATTGCCAAGCGCTTGACCAGGGGCACCGTGAGGAAGGTCGTGATAAAGGCCGCCGCTGCCACGCATAGGTACGGTATGTAGCTCGGGGATGAAGCCATGAATCTAAAAACCGCCAAGCGTCGAAGGGAAAGGTCAGAAGAACGCCATGCGCAAAGGGCATAGCCGAATCATGATACTCGACCAAGGGGGGTGCATGGAATTGCACGCAGCGATAATCACGCGCTTACCAGATATTGGGATGTTGTCGATGGCTTGTCGGGATGCCGGCGGGGATCCATGTGGACTGTAATGGTGATTTTCGGCAAAAGAAAACCACCCCCCACGTTACGAAAATGAACCCACCTAAAACAGGTGGGTGCCCTCATCGACTGTTCCAGCGTCCTTAACAACGAAGGATACCTGTACTAGGTACGACTGTGTGGGCTCCCTAAATAAACGCGACGGTTCACCCAGTTGCTCCGCGGGGGGCGGAATACCTACATCATAAAGCGGCACTTTGTCGATTCCAGTCTTGACATTACAAAAATCGTGTCGGACGATTACGGCGCCTTAGGGACGGAGCCGTCTACGCGGTCTGGCCCTTTACGTTTGACCTGCTGAATCGTTGTTTTGGAGCATGTTTTTATGCCGACGTCGTTGACCGAACTTTTTTCGCCCGCCTGTCATTTGTGTCCGCGCCGTTGCGGTGCGGCGCGCGACGAGGGCGCGCGTGGCGTGTGCGGCGCCGATGACACGCTCAAGGTGGCCCGCGCGGCGCTTCATATGTGGGAGGAGCCGCCTATCTCGGGCGAGGCCGGTTCGGGCACGATCTTCTTTAGCGGCTGCTCGCTCAAATGTATCTATTGCCAGAACCACGAGATCTCGACGGGCAATTTTGGGCTTGAGATTTCGCCCGAGCGCCTGGTCGAGATTATGCTGGAGCTGCAGGACCAAGGTGCCAATAACATCAATCTGGTGACGGCGACGCATTATGCTCACCTGCTGCCGGCCGCGATTGCCGCAGCTCGGGAGCGCGGACTGGTCATTCCAATCGTCTACAACACGAGCGGTTATGAGCGTGCGAGTGCCGTGGCGGCGCTCGGCGATTTGGTCGACGTGTGGCTTACCGACTTTAAGTATGCCAATGCGGCGCTTGCGCAGTCACTCTCTCATATTAAGGACTACCCGCGCGTGGCTGTGTCGGGTCTGGCCCAGATGGCGCGCGAAATTGAGCGCCGCGGGGGAGAGCTGGTAGACGGGGACGGGCTCATGAAGCGCGGCATAATCGTGCGTCATCTGGTGCTGCCGGGGCATGCGGACGATTCGTGCCGCGTGTTGGACCTGGTGTGGCAGACGGTGGGCGACGTGCCGATCTCGGTCATGAACCAGTACACGCCCAATGCCCTCATGCGCGAACAAGGCGGCGACCTGGCGCGCGCCGTGACGCGCGAGGAGTACGAGCAGGTGCTCGACCATGCCGACGACCTGGGCTTTACGACGATGTTTTGGCAAGAAGGCGGAGCGGTAGACGAGAGCTTCACCCCGGCGTTCGACACCACCGGCGTCCTCACCAGCGCAAAGTAGTGCGCTCGCCGATGATTTTTCTGGGACGGGGATTAAAAAATCATCGAGAGGATCGCCTGCTCGAAAAGTTGTCAAAATAGCCGCGTCCCAAAAAGACTGGGTATTGGGCGTTGACAGTTGGCGAGCCGTAGGTAAAATATCAACTTGTCTTGGGGACGTAGCTCAGTTGGGAGAGCGCTGCCGTCGCATGGCAGAGGCCGAGGGTTCGACTCCCTTCGTCTCCACCCTTGGATTTGATAAGCCGCTGACATTGTGTCGGCGGCTTTTTTTAAAAGAAAGGGCTGTACCATGGCCAAGCTTGAGTCCCAACCACTGTCTGCCGAGGAACGCGCCGAGTTGGAAGAGCTCCGCGCCGAGAAAGCTCGTCGCGAGGCCCAGGAAGAGGCACGCCGCGAGCGTGAGGAGCTGGCCGCCCTGCGTGCCGAGCGTGCGAAGGCCGAGGAGGCCGCCGCGAACGTCGCCCCCGCGCCCAAGCCCGCCGCCGCGAAGCCCGCGCCCACCGCACCTAAACCTCAGCCTAAAAAGGTCGCTCGTTCCAAGCCCGTCGAGCCCAAGCCGAGCCGTGACGAGATGACCTTTGCCCAGCGCATGGTTACCTCCAAGGAGCCTACGGGCGAGAACGAGATCCCTGGCATGGCGCCGGCTCAAAAAATCATCATTGTCCTTGCCCTCATCGCGTTTGTCATCTTTATGGGCTACGCGATCCTGACCAGCATGGTTCTGCACTAGCCTGTTCGCGCTGGGCTCCATGCCCGCACGCCCGCCTCGCCAACCCTCAACCTCTGCACAACGCATCCGAAAGGTCGCCCCATGGCTTTGACCGATATCTCTCATCCCACCGACATTGCAATGCTCACCGATCTGTACGAGCTCACTATGGCCCAGGGCCTGTGGGAGAGCGGCAAGGCCAATGAGCAGGGTTGTTTTACCGCGTTTTACCGCGACCATCCCTTTGGCAGCGCCTATGCCGTCATGTGCGGCACCGCCGAGCTGCCCGAGCTGGTCGAGAACCTGCGCTTTACGCCCGAGGATATCGACTACCTCGCCTCACTCCAGGCCCCGGCCGGCGGCGCGATGTTCAAGCCTGCATTCCTCGACTACCTGCGCGATTTTCGTGCACATGTAAACATCGACGCCGTCCCCGAGGGCGAGCTCGTCTTTCCGCGCGAACCCATGGTTCGCGTCACCGGTCCCGCGCTGGAGTGCCAGCTGCTCGAAACGGCGCTGCTCAACATCGTTGGGTTCCAGACGCTTGTCGCCACCAAGACGGCGCGCGTGGTGCTGGCGGCGGACGGCCGTCCCGTTGCCGAGTTTGGCCTGCGCCGCGCTCAGGGTCCCGATGGCGGCTTGGCCGTCGCGCGCGCGAGCTACGTTGCCGGCTGCTCCTCTACGTCCAATGTGCTCGCCGGCCGCCGCTACGGTATTCCCGTCTTTGGCACGCATGCGCACAGCTGGGTGATGAGCTTCGATTCCGAGCTTGAGGCCTTCCGCGCCTTTGCCAAGTCGAGCCCCAAGAACTGTACGCTGCTCATCGACACCTATGACGTGCGCGAGGGCTGTGAACATGCCATTACGGTTGCCAAGGAGATGGAAGCGGTGGGCGAGCGCCTGTCGGCCATTCGCATCGACTCCGGCGACCTCGCCAAGCTCTCCAAGTATGTGCGCGGCCGTTTTGATGCCGAGGGCCTGCCCTATGTGGGGATCTCGGTTTCTAACGATTTGGATGAGTACACGATTCAGTCGCTGCTCGACCAGGGCGCGCCCATCGACAGCTTTGGCGTGGGTACCAAGCTTGCGACCTGCTATGACCAGCCGGCGCTGGGCGGCGTGTACAAGCTTTCCGCCCGCCGTGCGAGCGAGGCAGATCCATGGACGCCGGTGGTCAAGCTCTCTGAGCAGCCATACAAGCGCACGATCCCGGGTGTGCAACGCGTGCGCCGTTATTACGACGGCTTTGGCGGCCCGGTCTGCGACATGATCTACGACGAGGACCATCTGGCGGGGGAGGGCGCCGCGCGCGGCAATACCCTTGTGGCCGTGAACGATGCCGCCCTGGTGACCGACGTGTCCGAACTCGAGTATCGCGAGCTGCTGGTGCCGATCGTGCGCGATGGCAGTGCGGTGGCTCCGCGTGAGAGCATCCAGGACGCGCGCGAGCGCTGTGCTTGGGCGCTCGACCATCTGGACGCAGCTTTCAAGCGCTTCCTGTACCCGCAGACCTATGTGGTGGGTATGGAGCAGGGCCTGGCTCAGGTGCGCGACGAGCTCGTGCGTAAGAACATGGCCGCGGCCTCTGCCTTTCCCTGGGCTCACTAATTCCTTGGGCGGTAGGGGCGAGTCACGCTTCCCTGGCCGCCGCCTCGGCCGTTCGCTGAACAGTTGATTGGTTTGACGTATGACGACTTCTTATAAAACGATGGTGGTAAAGATCGGTTCGTCCACGGTGGTGGGCGCCGACGGCAAGGTCAACCGCGCCTTTATCGGCGGGCTTGCCGACCAGGCCGCAGCGCTGCGCGAGCTTGGCTGGCGCCTGATCATGGTGAGCTCGGGCGCCATTGCCTGCGGCTATCCCGTGCTGGGCTTCGGCCGTAAGCCGGTCGGCGACCTGCCGAGCCTGCAGGCCTGCGCCTCGGCCGGTCAGTGCATCATCTCGTCGGCCTACGACGAGGAGTTCCATGCGCGCGACCTGCTCACCTCGCTCGTGCTGCTCACGCGTCACGACACGGCGCGCCGCACGTCCTACCTGCACGCGCGCGACGCCCTGCTTCGCCTGGTGGAGCTCGGCGTGGTGCCGGTCGTCAACGAGAACGATACCGTCACCGTCGATGAGATCAAGTTTGGCGACAACGACACGCTGGCGGCGCTTGTGAGCTGCCTGGTTTCTGCCGATCTGTGCGTGACGCTCTCGGACATCGATGGCCTCTACACCGCCAATCCGCATGAGGATCCGACGGCCGAGTTTATCCCGGTCGTGCATAAGATCGATGCCAAGATTATCGCCTCGGCGGGCGATTCTTCCACATCGGTGGGTACGGGCGGCATGATCACCAAGATTCGCGCGAGCCGCATTCTCATGACGGCGGGCATTCAAAGCGTGATTTGCTCGGGCGAGGAGCCCGATGCGCTCGTGCGTCTGGCCCGCGGCGAGAGCGTGGGTACGCTGTTCGATCCGCCGGCGGAGCGCCTGGACATTGCGCCGCGCAAGTTGTGGATTGCACTGGGCGACAAGGCGCACGGCTCGGTGACGGTCGATGACGGCGCCGCGAAGGCGCTGGTCAGCCGCGGATCGTCGCTGCTCGCGGTGGGTATTCGCGAGGTCGATGGCCAGTTTGCCGAGGGCGATGTGCTCGACGTGTGCGACCCGAGCGGCATGGTTGTCGCCCGCGGTATCGCCGAGGCCGATTCGGACGTGCTGGAGCTTGCCGCCGGCCGCCGCCAGGACCAGATTGCCAGCAACCGCCTGCTCGCAGACCTGGCCGAGAAGCCCGCGATACACAGGGATAATTTAATCGTCTTCGCATAACCAATTGACGCTGCAAACGCCCCTAAGCGGCAATCTGACGTTCAATCGTCGGGCATGACCAAAAGGTCAATGCCCTCCTCTTTCACGTCACCTTGCTCGCTTAGGGGCGTTTTCGCTTTCCGTTCTCTACCTGCGGCATTGTCGTTGCCGGCACTTGTTCGGCACTTGGGGACGTTCTTTTTGTGCCGGCAGGTGGGGACACTCCTTTGCTAGAAGATCTGGCGCAGGTCTCCTCGGTTGAGGGCTTCGTCGAAGAGGTGCTTGAACACCACGCTGCCGTGCAAGCCGTCGTGCTCGAACTCGTTGGTCACCCAGGCATGCGAGTTGCCCACGCGGCTGAGCGTGTCGAGCTGCATGCCCGAATCGACGTACATGTCGTCGAAATACACCGCGGCCTGCAGGGGCACCTCGTTGCACGCCAGTCGCTGCGGGTCGTAGATCTTGTCCCAGCTGGTGTCTTCCATCAGCAGGTCCATGGCGGGCTTGAAGGGCTTGAGCTCGGGCATCTGCTCGAACATCCACGGGAACATGGCCTCGCCGGTAAACATGAGCGGGCGCGCTAGCGTGTCGAACTCGGCACGATGAGCTTTCTCTTCTGCCGCTGCCCACTGAATGGGCATGGTGTCGCCGTCGGCGTAGATGAACTCCTGCAGCGTCCAGTACAGCGGATTCGTGCGCGTGTTGGTACGCTCGAAGGCACGCATCAAAAAGCTGTCGGATACCGAGGAACCGCAGCTCGGCGTACCGTCGCCATCAGCAAACGCATGATCGATAATCCAATGCATGCGCTCAAAGCTCGGCTTCATGCCAAAGTCGCTGCCCATGAGCTGTAGGCGTTCGACCGTCATCGGCGAGCCGTCGGGTAGCACGGGCTTTTGCTCCTCGATGGCATCTGCCAGGGCCGCCACGCGCTCGACGTCGGCGGGGTAGCGGTTGTAATACTGCTGCGTCTTGGCGGCCATGCGCGGGAAGGTGTGCGCGTAGACCTCGCTTGCGCTCGCCGGTACGTGGGGGATGCCGCCGCAGGTAAAGCTTGCCGCCACGCCCTCGGGGAAGAGCGACAGGTAGCTCAGCGTCAAAAAGCCGCCGTAGCTCTGCCCGAGCGTGACCCAGGGCCTGCCGCCAAAGCCCACCAGGCGCAGGTACTCAAAATCGCGCACGATGGAGCTGGCGAGGTGACGCTTGAGGAAGTCCGCCTGCGAGCGGGCCGCATCGGAGCCTGCCGCCTCGGCGCGCTCGCCCAGTGCGGCAATCGTGCGCCCGTCTACACAGCTGCTGCGCCCGGTACCGCGCTGGTCGGGCAGCACGACGCGGAAATGCTTGACGGCCTCTTCGATCCAGCCATCGCTTGTGGGCGACAGCGGACGCGGGCTCTCGCCACCGGGGCCACCCTGCAAAAAGAGAAGGAGCGGCAGGTCGTCGTTGATGCGGTCGGGTGCGCAAACCACACGGTAGAAGAGCTTGATGCTCTCGGGCGCGCCGGCGATGGGTGTCGGTATAGCGCCGCGGCGCATGATGCTGCCGACGGCCAGGAGCATCGGCTCCAGGCCGCGCCAGTCGAGGGGGACGTCGATGCTGTGGTCCTCGACATACAGGCCGGGGACGTGGTACGAAGTGATGAGGGCCATGTGAGTCTTCCGTTCGTTGCGGTGTTTCGGGTTGACCAATTCTACCGCCGCGGGCGAGGCCATGCGCAAATCGGCTACCATGGTTGCAAACTTCTAGGAGAAAGGGCCGCCCATGTCGGTCGATATAGCCACGTATGTCCACGATCTTGCCGTTGCCGCCAAGGCAGCGTCGGCCTCGCTTGCCACGGCGAGCGACGAGCAGCGCCAGGAGGCCGTGCGCGCCATGGCCGTAGCACTGCGCAACGGTGTCGACTCCATCGTCGCCGCCAACGAGCTCGATATGTCCGCCGCGCGCGATGCGGGGACCTCGGCGGGGCTCCTCGACCGTCTGCTGCTGACGCCCGAGCGCGTTGAGGGCATGGCCACCGGTCTGGAGAAGCTTGCCGAGCTGCCCGATCCCGTGGGCCGCGTGCTCGATCACCGCGTGCTCGCAAGCGGCGTGGACCTCACCCGTGTGAGCGTGCCGTTGGGCCTTGTCGCCATGGTGTACGAGGCGCGCCCCAACGTGACGGCCGACGCCGCGGGCATCTGCATCCGCACCGGCAACGCCTGCATTCTGCGCGGTGGTTCGCTGGCCTATCACTCGTGTGCCATGATCGCCGAGCTGCTGGCCGATGCGCTCGAGGCCAAGGGCTTCCCGCGCGAGGCCGTCTCGATGATCGAGTCTACCGACCGCGAGGCAACCGGCGAGCTCATGAAGTTCCGCGGCATCGTCGATGTGCTCATTCCGCGCGGCGGTGCAGGCCTGATCCGGCGCTGCGTGCGCGAGTCGCTTGTGCCGGTGATCGAGACGGGCACGGGTAACTGCCACATCTACGTGCATGAATCCGCCGACTTCGATAAAGCGCTCAATATTATCGTCAACGCTAAGACGCAGCGCGTGGGCGTGTGCAATGCCGCCGAGTCGTTGCTGGTCGACCGTGCTGTGGCCGATACGTTCTTGCCCGCTGTCGTTGCCGTGCTGCATGACCACGGCGTACTCATTCACGGCGACGAGGCCACGTGCGCCGCATGCGCCGGCGCCGGCTTTGTGGAGGGCGATGACTACGTCGTCGCGACTGAGGAGGACTGGGGCCGCGAGTACCTGGCGCTCGAGATGAGCGTGAAGGTCGTGGCAAACGAGGACGAGGCCATCGCGCACATCAACCGCTATGGCACCATGCATTCCGAGGCCATCATCGCCGAGGACGTGGATGCCTGCGAGCGCTTCCTGGATGCGGTCGATGCCTCGGCCGTGTATGCCAACGCCAGCACGCGCTTCACCGACGGCGGCGAGTTTGGCCTGGGCGCCGAGATTGGCATCTCGACCCAAAAGCTCCACGCCCGCGGACCCTTTGCCGCCGAGGCCCTCACCACCTACAAATACAAGCTCCGCGGCACCGGCCAGGTCCGTCCCTAAACCTACCAAAAAGGGACAGGTTTATTTTGGCAGGTTTTATCTGCGGTTTTGCCGGGCACACGTTCGCCCGGCTTTTTTCTCCTCAAACCTTTTCTGCCTTTCGGCTTGAGCCGCGGCGATATACGATAGTGACACCGTGTCCTAGCACCGAATCACCAGGAGGTATTGCCATGTCCCAGACGCTTTCCGCCGGAATCACCCGCGACCGCGCGTTCGAACTGCTCAACGAGCACAACAAGGACCCGTTCCACATCACCCACGGTGAGACCGTCGAGGGCACCATGCGCTATTTTGCGCGCGAGTTCGACCCCGAGAACGAGGAGTTCTGGGGCATCGTCGGCCTGCTGCACGACTTGGATTGGGAGGAGCATGAGGACGACCCCATGAACCACACCATCTATGCGGCCGAGATCCTTGAAGGCGAGGGCGCATCGCCCGAGCTCATCCGCGCTATCCAGACGCACACGTCCGATTTCAATGCTTCACTGCCTAAGCCCGAACTGCAGATGGAGAAGATTCTGTTTGCCTGCGACGAGCTCACCGGCTTGATCGGTGCCGCCGTCATCATGCGCCCAAGCAAGAGTGTCATGGACTTTACGACCAAGTCGCTCAAGAAGAAGTTCAAGGACAAACGCTTTGCCGCCGGCTGCTCGCGCGACGTGATTTCGCAGGGCGCCGAGATGCTGGGCTGGGAGCTCCCCGAGCTCTTTGACCGCACCATCGCGGCCATGCAGTCCTTCGCGCCCGACCGCGACACCTTCCAGGCCTAACCTGCCAAAAAGGGACAGGTTTATTTTGGCATGTTTTATCTGCGGAAACGCCTCCGTTGTAGTTCTTAGCTGCGGAGGCGTTTCCGTTTTCTTGTGACGCCTCGGGACTATTCTGTCGTTGCCGGCAGGTGACTATGCGGCATTCTTTATAATCCACGTTCCCAACCCGGTTAATAACTGAACCTGTTTGATCGTCAGCCCTTCTTTTCGAAGGGCCAGTATCGCTTCGTTGCGAAGTGCCTTGGAGATGGATTTGAGTTCTGTGGGCGCACATCCCGCGACGTTTTGCACGACTGCCGCACCAAATTCACTTAGATCTTCCTCTCGCACTTTTGCCGTTGCGCTCGGACGATAGGGCAGCGTGGGTACACTTTTCATGAACTTGAGATATGAGCGCGGCGTCGGAAAAAGTGCGTCGACAACGTCCCCGGTGACATGCGGCCGAGACCTTGCTCCCATTAGGTACTCACGATGGCTGCTCCATGGATAGTCGTCATATGTCGCCAGTCCTGCTTTTTGAGGATTCAAATGAATATATCGAATTGCTTCGAGCAGATACTCCTCCGATTTAATCGGCGAATCCCAGAAGCGCTCCTGAAATACGTGGCCGATATGACCCGCGCGTGCATTGTACCTGCCCGCATACGATACGGCTATCGCGTGCATCGCGTCGCTCTTGCGGTCGTCCGGATCGTCGACGAGCAGATGAATGTGATTTCCCATAAGGCACCAAGCGATAAGCTCAATATTGTGTTTGGGGAGGATCGCATCGAGGATTTGAAGCAAGGCGATTCGGTCCTCGTCACCGTCAAACAGCAATTGCCCTCCGTTCCCGCGCAATGTGACGTGGAAAAAACCAGTCGGTGACTTTGAACGAGGTTTTCTCGGCATGGCCCCTCCTTTTAGCTCGGATGGGCTGAAGATACCTTATTGGGAGGTATTGGTTGTCGAGATTCAGTTCACCGACTATAGCTGCTACCTGCCGAAATGTTATTGCGTTTTCAAATTGATGCTTTTTAATGGTAATTGAGCGGGGTGAGAGCCCTCGATGCGGATGCGGACGTTGCCAGCGTCGAGCTGGATTGTTCTTGTGTGAAGACGTCGCAAATGGGCTTCACGCATTTCTACGTAGATAGAAAAATGGCCGGGCGCTCAAAATAAAACGGAGCGCCCGGCCATTTACTAATTGTTCATCGACGTTTGGCCAGATAAAACCTGCCAAAATAAACCTGTCCCTTTTTGGCAGGTTAGTTAAGGGCGGCTTGGGCTAGGCGGGCTTCGGCGGCCTCCTCGGTGACGCCCAATGCCACGGCGAACTCCTCGATGGAGCGGCGCTTGGCTTCCTTGAGTACACGCATATAGTAAGAGCTGGGCTTTTTATCGGCTTCCTCGGCCTGGCGAATGCGGTGCATCATGGTCTTTGCCACGCGGACCGTCTCGGGCGCGCCCAGCTTGAGCTGCTGCTTAAAGTGTGTCTCTTCAAGCGAGCTGTTGCGCTCGGTAAAGGTGTCGCACTCCAGCTCGTCATAGTGGCTCAGCAGATGCTCGGCATCTTGCTGAGAGATGGCGGCATGCAGACGGTCGGCCTGCGCCACGGGGTACATAAGGATCGTCTGCGCATGCCCCTGCTTGGCCTCGAGCAACAACATGGGCTGCGGCGTGTCGTCCCTAAAACCGACGACGGTGCAGACTCCCTGACCCGGATGAATGACGTGTTGACCGATTGAGAACATGCTACCTCCAACTTATACGAATTTACGTATGTCTAGAATAACACGCTGACGTGCGCAAATCCTCGCTTTATGCAGGAAAAGCACACAACTCTGATAGGTAAGAGTATTCGACAAAAGAGACAGCTCATTCACACCTTTATGCATTTTCAACGCGTGCATAATCTGCAGGCAGACCGGCATCTTTGAGTGACTCCATACAAGCTGTAGTCAATTTTGTGCATATGCAATTTCGATTGGCTTTACCCTGCGACAGTGCCCGTCGCTTGTGATAGAGTGCTACAAACTCTGGCTTTTGCCCTACGAGTGACCAAGAGCTCGGGGGCTTTAACACAAGGAGGATCTATGCCCGAGAAGATTGAAGAGCTGGTACGCGCTGCGCTTGCTGCGGCCCAGGAGGCCGGCGACCTTTCCGCATTTGAACTTGACGATTGCGCTATCGAGCGACCGGCTGACACTTCTCATGGCGAGTGGACCTCTACCATGGCCCTGAAGTCCGCCAAGCTGGCCCACTGCGCCCCGCGCAAGATCGCCGAGGCCATCGTTGCCCATATGCCCGAGGATCCCGCGATCGAGAAGGTTGAGATCGCAGGCCCCGGTTTCATCAACTTCTACCTCTCCGTTGCCGTCAAGAATGCCATCTTTGGCGAGGCTCGCGAGAAGGGCATGGACTTCGCTAAGTCCAACGTCGGTGGTGGCCTGAAGACCCAGGTCGAGTTCGTTTCCGCCAACCCCGTCGGCCCCATGCACATTGGTCACGGCCGCTGGGCCGCTCTGGGCGACTCCCTTTGCCGCGTCATGGACCACGCCGGTTACGACATCCAGCGTGAGTTCTACATCAATGACCATGGCTCTCAGATGAACACCTTCGGCAACTCCATCAGCACGCGCTATATGCAGCTTGCCGACATCATCGCCAAGCAGGGCGTTGATATCGACGAGGCTCACAAGCTGCTGATCGCCGACCGTGACGCCTTTGTTGCCGACGAGAACGACGAGCACCCCGAGACCCATCCGTATCAGGACAACTTTGCCGAGACCTTGGGCAAGGACTCTTACGGCGGCGACTACATCATCGACGAGGCCGCCGAGTTCTGGCGCACCGACGGCGACAAGTGGGTCGACGCCGATCCGCAGGAGCGTATGGAGAGCTTCCGTGAGCGCGGCTACGTGAAGATGGTCGACAACATGCGCGACCTCTGCCACGCCGTCAACTGCGACTTCGATCGTTGGTACTCCGAGCGCTCGCTGTATGTGAAGGACACCGAGGGCGAGACCGCCGGCACCTCCGCCGTCGACCGCGCTTTTGAGAAGCTCGACAAGATGGGCTACCTCTACACCAAGGACGGCGCCCTGTGGTTCCGCTCCACCGATTTGGGCGACGACAAGGACCGCGTCCTGATCAAGTCCGACGGCGAGTACACCTACTTCGCCTCCGACGTCGCCTATCACTGGGATAAGTTCCAGCGCGTCGATCACGTCATCGACATCTGGGGCGCCGACCACCACGGTTACATCGAGCGCGTCCGCTGCGTCTGCGACGCTCTGGGTTACCCCGGCAAGTTCGAGGTTCTACTGGGCCAGCTCGTCAACCTGCTGCGTAACGGCAAGCCCGTCCGTATGTCCAAGCGCAAGGGCACCATGGTGACCCTGCAGGAGCTCGTCGACGAGGTCGGCTCCGATGCCGCTCGCTACACGCTCATCTCCAAGAGCTCCAACCAGATGGTCGACTTCGACATTGAGGCCGTTAAGAAGCGCGACAACTCCAACCCGGTCTATTACGTGCAGTACGCTCACGCTCGCGTCTGCTCCATCCTGCGCCGTGCCGCTGACGTAACGCCTGAGCAGGCCGACGAGATGGGCATGAAGGCCGTTGCCGCCAAGGCCATCGGTGAGAACGTCGATTACTCGCTGCTGACCGACCCGACCGAGCTCGCCCTTTCGCGCAAGCTTAACGAGCTTACCGACCTGATCGCCAGCTGTGCTCGCGATCGCGCTCCGTTCCGTCTGACCCACTTTGCCGAGGAACTCGCCGGCGACTTCCACAGCTTTTACGCTGCCTGCCAGGTGCTGCCGAGCGAGGGTCGTCCCGTCGACCCCGAGCTTTCGCGTGCCCGTCTGGCCGCTTGTGATGCCGTCCGTGTGACGCTCGCCCTGGTGCTCACCCTCGTTGGCGTTTCCGCGCCCGAGCAGATGTAATCTGCGGGTCATTTGACCGTGTAGGTTTGGTTTAACTGAGCCCTATAAGCCCGATCTCCTACGGAGGTCGGGCTTTTTTCGCAAACGCCGATGTATTGATGAATTTGGAACTGCTGGAAATACGAAACTATGCCGGTTTACTACGATGAATTGAGGAATTCTAACCACGCCGGCTTTTTGCTAAAAAGTGCAAGGCATCTACCTGCGGTTTTAGTTCAACAAGTTTCGGAGTGGTCGCGGTTGAGCGATTCATCGTAGTAAACCGCCATAGTTTTGGCGGAGGCAGTCAGATTTGTGGGTGGCAAACAAAGAGTGTCCCTTTTGACTAGTCGTTTAAGAACGTCCCCCCAATGACTAAGTTGTAGGTGGCGGCGGTTGTGTTACACTAACGCTGCGTAGTTGACGCAATCATCTCGATACAGATCAATGATGTCCGTCGTTTTGAACGGAACTAGACTGTTTAGCCGCCCTGAAGGTTTATGCAGGGAGCATGTGATCACAGGGCTTGAAAAGAAAGTTGAGCAAACACTGTGTCTGATCAACAGCAAGAAAACGAAATAACGACGACGCAGGCCGCTCCCGCTGCACCGGTTGCGTCGGACCAGGTCGCGGCGCCCGCGCAAGCCTCGGCTCCTGAGACGCCTAAGGCTGCTTCGACGCCTATGCCTGTAGCGGCTGAGAAGGCCGTGCCTGCAACTGGTGAGGAGGCTGCTCCGGCAAAGCCCAAGCGCACGCGCCGCACGGCCAAGCCTGCCGCTGACGGCGAGGAGGCCACCAAGCCAAAGCGCCGTACCACGCGCACGACGCGCGCCAAGCTCACCGTTGCAGCTGACTCCTCGGCGCCGATTTCCGATGAGGTCGCGCAGGCACGTGCGTTGGCGCAGATTAGCGAGGCTCAGGTGGTGCGCGCCCGCCGTCGTGCCGCCGAGCGCGAGGCCGCGGCTCTGACCGAGCTTGCAGCTCCGTCTGTGCCCGAGACGCCTGCCGCCATCGAGACTCCTGTCGCCGACCAGCCGACCGAGAAGCCGGTACCGCGCACACGCCGTCGCACGGCTGCTAAGGCCGAGCAGGTTGCTGAACAGGTAACCCCCGAGCTCACTGAGGCTTCGGTCCGTTCCGCGGCAGGGGAGGGCACATCGCCTGTTGAGCCCGCTGCGCCTGTCGAGGCCAGCGAAGTTCCCGTTGTCGATCCGGCTTTGCGCCCGCACCGTCGCGGTCGCAAGCCCAAGGCCTTTGTCGAGGCCGAGAAGGCCGCAGCCGCAGCCGCCGCCGCTCGGGATGCTGCGGCGACCGCCAAGTCCTCAACTGCTGCCGATGCACCCGTCCAGGATGCTACGACTTCCAAGGCCGTTTCTGCCGATGCCGAGCCCGCCGACGTCCGTCCCGGTCGCAGCCGTCGCACTGCTGCTAAGCGCACGTCCAAGGCTAAGGCTGCCAAGAAGGGTGCGTCCGAGGATTCCGCCGAGACGACCGCCGATGCATCGACTGATGCCGTCGAGCCCCAGGACGTCGAACGGCCTGCATCCGAGAAGCCCAAGCGCGGTCGCAAGAAGTCCGTTAAGGCCAAGGCCGCCGAGCAGCAGGTTGATGTCGAAGCGCAGGTTGATTCTGGCGCCGAGGCCAATGACGCCGCTGCGGCCAATGTTGACACCGCCGCAACCGATGGTGCCGCCCCCGCCGAGGGCGAAGACGGCGCTCGCCCCAACCGTCGCCAGCACAAGCGCAACGAGGAGCGCAACGAGCGCAAGGACGAGCGCAACAACGACCGTCGCAACCGCCAGCGCGATCGCAAGCAACGCAACAAGGAGCGTAATGCCGCTCCCACCGAGCCCACGCTTTCGCGCGAGGAGCTCGCTGCCATGAAGGTCGCCGAACTTCGCGAGAAGGCCAAGGAGTTCGAGATCGAGACGACCGGCAAGAAGAAAGCCGAGCTCGTCGAGGAGATCTACGTCACCGCCGCGAAGGCCGAGGGCTTCCGCGACATCAAGGGCATTCTGCAGATTCGCCCGGACAGCTCCGGCATCATCCACGCCCATGGCTACATGAAGTCCAACGACGACGCCTTCGTGCCCGCCTACCTCATCCGCTCCGCGCGCCTGCGCACGGGCGACGTCATCGAGGGCTCGCTGCGTCCTTCGCGCGGCGGCGACAAGCGCGCCGGCCTCGCCAAAATCACGACCGTCAACGGTCTGGACCCCGAGCAGATTCGCAACCGTCCCAAGTTCGGCGACCTCACCCCGGTCTATCCCAACGAGCCGCTGCGCATGGAGCACGGCAAGGACTCTATTACCGGTCGCGCCATCGACATCGTGTCACCGATCGGCAAGGGCCAGCGCGGCCTGATCGTGTCCCCGCCCAAGGCCGGCAAGACCACGATCCTCAAGAAGATCTGCCAGTCTATCTCGATTAACAACCCCGAGGTGCACCTCATCTGCCTGCTCGTCGACGAGCGCCCCGAAGAGGTCACCGATATGCAGCGTTCCATCAAGGGTGAGGTTGTGGCGTCGACCTTCGATATGCCTGCCGACAACCACACCCGCGTGGCAGAGCTCGTCATCGAGCGCGCCAAGCGCATCGTAGAGCTGGGTGGCGACGTCGTGGTGGTGCTCGACTCCATCACGCGCCTCGCCCGCGCCTACAACTTGGCGGCGCCCGCCTCGGGCCGCATCCTTTCGGGCGGCGTCGATTCGGCGGCCCTATATCCGCCCAAGCGCTTCCTGGGCGCAGCCCGCAATATCGAGAACGGTGGCTCGCTCACCATCCTGGCCTCTGCCCTCATCGACACCGGTTCCAAGATGGACGAGGTCATCTTTGAGGAGTTCAAGGGCACCGGCAACATGGAGCTTAAGCTCGACCGCGACCTGGCCGACCGCCGCATCTTCCCGGCTATCGACCCCGTTGCCTCCGGTACGCGTAACGAGGATCTGTTGGTCGACGAGCAGATGCGTCCGTTTGTCTTTGGTCTGCGTCGCATTCTTGCCGGCATGAACAACACCGAGCGCGCGGCCGCATCGTTTATTAAGGGTCTTAAGGGCACCAACACCAACCAGGAGTTCCTGGTGCGTTCGGCCAAAAAACACAGCGACTACGAGCAGACGTTCTAGGTTGTCATCCACACGCAACGATAGTCATCAATGCGATAGAGGGTCGGGGCTTTGAGCTTCGGCCCTTTTCCATAGCGCCGCTCCGCGCTTATTTTTGACCGTAAGACCGACGAGCAGCAGGTTTCCCGTTTCAATCCGACATCGTCGCTTGCAATCGGCAGGGCGGTTTCGCATAATAGCTTTTAAGCTTCGCGACGGAAAACGCAGATGAAACGAACCATATACCGTTGCTTTGGGGCATAGCCCCGCTTCATCTTCTCTCGCGCAGCCAACTTAATGATGCGATTTGGGTGCAGGAAGATGGGGAGAGCTCATGGCTTCTTCTGATGCAACACAACGAGCAGTCCTTGCCGGACTTTCCTGCGGGATCGGCCTTGCCGCTCCCGTGTTTATGTATGCCGCGACGCTGCCGTTCTCGTCGGTCAACGAGACGGTTGTCGCGGGCGCTGTTCCCTTTGCCGTCGGTGCGGTGGCGGGCGTGGGCATCTATGCCGCCTCGCTGGGTATCTTCGAGTACCGTGCGCAGCGTGAAGAGCGTCTGTTCCAGCCCGATGCCATGGGCGGTGCCGCCAATCTCAATCAGCATCAAAGCGAGTTCAAGACCGCCTCGATTCCAGCTCAGCAGCAGGATGCGACTCCATATGCTGCCGCTTCTGCTTCTCAGGCTCAGTCGGAGCAGTCTACCTCGGCATTCCTTTCCGGCCTGACTGGTGCGTTCCAGCGCCGTCATGCCGATGATGGTGTCCCTACCATCGCTCGAGCCGCAGATGCCATGGACGAGGCCGAGGCTTGGTCCATGATCGACAGTATGCTCGACGACGATTCGCCGGTGAGCTGCGACCCTGCGCGCTCGCGCGACGTCTATCAAGTCGCCATCGACGAGCTCACCAACGGCGGGCAGACCGGCTCCTTCAATCGCGACGACATCGCCGCCGCGGCACGCGCCGTGTCTGGCTCCCAGGCCGCCCCTGCGGGCAGCACGGCGGCTTTTGTGGCACTCGTTGCCAACGCGGCAGCCAATAACGCCTGCAGCGCCACCTCGGCGGACGTGAACGCTTCTGCCGATAATTCGTACGTTGATGAAGCCATGACCGCGGACGAGGAGGCCGTTGCCGCCCGCCGTGCCGCCGAAAGCTCGCTGTGGGGCGCTCCTGCCCAGCAGCAGGCGGCCGAGGCTGCGCCGTACAACGCAAACCTCGCCAGCATGCCTATCATTTCCGGTGCCGCGGACATCGATCTCGATGACCTCGATGAGCCTGCAGCCATCACCGCATCGATTGATGCCCAAGATCGCATCGACACCGGCGACCTTCCGGATGCCTCGCTCGAGGTTGATGTCCCCATGGCCGATTACTCGGGCCACGAGGACATGTGGGCCGCTGCCACCGCGATTCTGGACGAGATCGACGAGCCTGCTCCTGTTGCAGCTCCCGCTCCCGTCGCTGCCCCTCAGCCTGCCGCACCCGCCTATGTCGGCCGTCACAGCGCTGTGTTCCCCGAGGATACCGCCCGTATCTCGCGCGAGGGCATCGAGCGAGCCGAGGCTATTGCCGCCGGCATTATGGAAAATCGTCGTCACGAGCGCGTCAATCAGATCCTCGAAGAAGAGATCGAGCGCCTGCAGTCCTCTACTGCCAAGCGTACGGGCCGTGCCTATCTGAGCGTTATCGAGGGCGGTACCGCCAGCTTCGCGCCGCTCCGCGCGGAGGCATAACTTCTGCATGGTTAAGATCAATCGAAAATGGGCGGTCGTGACCTGCCTGATGGCACTCTTGATCTGGGGCAATTCGCTGGTTCCCGGCTCGGGGTCGGGCTCGCTGAGCCTGACGGTCATGGAAGCTATCCGCGGTTTCCTGCACGGCGTGGGACTTCCATATGCATGGGTGACCAACTTTGTTGTTCGCAAGTGCGCACATTTTACCGAGTATATGGTGCTCGGCATCCTGGCAACGCATGCGTTTGATTTTGAGGGCCGGCGCACCTTTGACGTGCTGCTGCCCACGGCGGTGTTCCTGCTGCTGATTCCCTCGATCGACGAGACGATTCAGCTCTTTGTGCCGGGACGCGCCGGCATGATCACCGATGTGATGATCGACTGCTGTGGTGCGGCAACGGGCGTTGTGCTCCGATATCTCTTACGGCCGCTGATGCGCGCCAAAAAAGCCGCCTAGGACGTATTGTTTGGTCCTAGGCGGCCTTTTTTATTTGAGGGCTTATATGAGGCGTGGTGGCGTCGTTCCGTAGGTCGGATTTGCCGGGCGCGCCACGCCCTGTGGGTGCGTCTGCTACTGAAGCGCCTGAGCGCCCAGGGCCAAGCAGCCCATAATGCCCTGTTTGCCCTCGAGGCTGTTGTTGACGATATAGCTATCAATGTCGGCCATCTCGGGCGTGACGATGTAGCCGTTGAGCATCTCGGCGCACTTCTTGCGCGCGAGCGGCACGATGGGGGTGTGGTCGGCCACGCCGCCACCGATGACGATCTTTTGCGGTGCGTAGCACAGGATGTAGGTCATGAGCGCCTGCGCCAGATAGCCGGCGAGCAGGTCCATGGCCTCCGGGTCATCGGCCATCTCTCCGGCGCTCTTGCCACCCCAGCGCTTTTTGACGCCGGGACCGGCGATGAGGCCCTCGAGGCAGTTGTCGTGGAAGGGGCAGCCGCTGTGCTCGCCAATGGTGTCGCGCGGGTCGCGCGTGACCAGGATGTGGCCGGCCTCGGGATGCATCATGCCGTGCACGAGCTTACCGCCCGAGAGCACGCCGGCGCCCACGCCGGTACCGATGGTCAGATACACCACGTCAGTGAGGCCCTGGGCGCAACCAAAGGTGACCTCGCCCAGGCAGGCGACGTTGACGTCGGTGTCGTAGCCGCAGGGAATATTGAGCTCGTTTTGGATGGTGCCCAGCAGGTCAAAGTAGCGCCATGCCGTTTTGGGCGTCTCCAGGATCTTGCCGTATTGGGACGAGGCAGGGTTGACTGCGGTGGGGCCAAAGGCGCCGATGCCCAGCGCGGCGATGTCCTTGTCGGCAAACCATGCGTTGACGGCCTCAACGGTCTCCTGCGGGGTCGTGGTCGCAATCTGCTCGCGTTCCAGGACCGTGCCGTCTGCATAGCCCGTGGCGCAGACCATCTTGGTGCCGCCGGCCTCGAGCGCTCCGATAAGCTGCTGCTCTGCCATAGTATTCCTCTCTGGACGAGTTGCTCCGTGACTAAAGTATAGCGCTCTAAAAAATAAATGAGGTCGCTATAAAAAGAAACCTCATGGCCCAACGGGTTCACGAGGTTTCTTTAGTGCCTTTAGTTACTGACCGTCCTTACCCGCGCGGGTTGATTTTATCACGTAGCGACTTGAGGTTCTCAAGCGCCGCGTTAAGCGTCTCGTCTCGCTTGGCAAAGTGGAAACGAATCAGATGGTTGACGGGCTCGCGGAAGAAGCTCGAGCCGGGCACGGCGCCCACGCCCACCTTTGAGGCCAGGTCCTCGCAGAAGTCGAGGTCGCTGTCATAGCAAAACTCAGAGATGTCCATCATCACGTAGTAGGCGCCCTGCGGCACGTTGTGCGTGAGGCCGATGCTGTCGAGTCCCTGACAGAATAGGTCGCGCTTGGCGGTGTAGAGGTCGAGGACCTCCTGGTAATAACTGTCGTCGAAGTTGAGGGCGGTGACGACGGCCTCTTGCAGGGGAGCGGCGGCGCCTACGGTGAGGAAGTCGTGGACCTTTTTGATGCGCTCGGTGATTTCGGCGGGAGCGATGGTGTAGCCTAGGCGCCAGCCGGTGATGGAGTAGGTCTTGGACAGCGAGCTGCAGCTGATGGTGCGCTCAAACATGCCGGGCAGCGTGGCCATGTACACGTGCTCGTGGGGCGCGTAGACGATGTGCTCGTACACCTCGTCGGTGATGCAGTAGGCGTCGTACTTCTTGCACAGGTCGGCAATAAAAGTGAGCTCCTCGCGCGTAAAGACCTTGCCACAGGGGTTGGACGGGTTGCATAGGACGATCGCCTTGGGATCGTTGTCGCGGAAGGCCGCCTCCAGGACCTCACGGTCAAAGTCAAAGGTGGGCGGGTTGAGCGGCACATAGATGGGCTCGGCCCCCGAGAGAATGGTGTCAGCGCCGTAGTTCTCGTAGAACGGCGAGAAAATGACGACTTTGTCGCCGGGGTTTGTGACCGTCATCATGGCGGCCATCATGGCCTCGGTGGAGCCGCAGGTGACTACAATATTCTCGTTGGGGTTGATCGGCATGCCCATAAAGTGCTCCTGCTTGGCGGCAAGCGCCTCGCGCATGGCCTGAGAGCCCCAGGTGATGGAGTACTGGTGGTAGAGCGGCTTGGGCTCGGTGGCGATGGTGCTGAGGCTATCGAGCAGCTGCGCCGGGGGATCAAAGTCGGGGAAGCCCTGTGACAGGTTGACGGCGCCATACTTGTTGGAGATGCGCGTCATGCGACGGATGACGGAATCGGTAAACGTTGCCGTGCGGTTGGAGAGTTCTTTCATGCCGGTCCTTTCGAGCATTTGCAGTGGGGCAAGTTTACTCCTATGAAACCGGTGGGAAATGCTCGAAATGGTCTCGAAAAACTCTTTTCAAAATTCTTGAAAATTGGGGCTTGCATCGCGTGGCGTTCCTTGCAATAATAGTCGAGCGCGAAGCGCACAGGACACGGTGGGTGTAGCTCAGTTGGCTAGAGCGACGGGTTGTGGTCCCGTAGGTCGAGGGTTCGAGTCCCTTTACCCACCCCAGTTCTTGCTTCGTGTTGATATCGGGTCGTTAGCTCAGTTGGTAGAGCAGGGGACTCTTAATCCCAAGGTCCAGGGTTCGACCCCCTGACGGCCCACCACACGATATCTCCTCTAAAGTCCGCTACGACGGACTTTAACTTTGGGTCGTTAGCTCAGTTGGTAGAGCAGGGGACTCTTAATCCCAAGGTCCAGGGTTCGACCCCCTGACGGCCCACCAAAGATTGTTAAGACGGTCAACTTCGGTTGGCCGTCTTTTTTATTAACCTCGCATGGGGCCGAACCCGTAAGGGCACAGACGCTTTACAAGTCGAGCCTGCCCTGGGGGTCGGTGAATCCGTCTGTACCCTCCTTGAGCTTTTTCTCGTCTGCTTTCACGCGACGTTCGAGCTTCTTTGTATCTTCGGCAGGCGGTAGGTTCTCGGGTACAATTCCGCGGTCGATGAGGCTGCCACGCACGCTGGTGTTGTTCTCGACGTGCTCTTGCTTGATCTGGTCCAGACCGTACAGGTCGTGTTCCTCGGCGTTGAAGGCCGTCATCGAGTTCGTAAGGTCCTTTGCTTTGATGAGGACATCGGCTAACCTGTCCGCCAATGCCGCGCTCTTGGGTATGCCGAGCTGCTGCTTCATTTCCGCCGTGCTTCTGCCGCCGAATAACGCTTCATCGCCCTTCGACTTGATGATCGCGAATCCTTTGGAGTCCACGCCGCGTTTGAATGCAATACCCGAGAGCTGTTTCTCTGAATCGGATAGCGAGTGGCGCGCCTGTAAGCGCTGAATCTCTGCGAAGCGCTGCTCTATGAGCTCTTGGCGGCGCGTCTGCACGGCAAAGTATGCTTGGGCGAGTGCAATCTCTGGCTTGTTTGAATCTCCGTTCTGGGCGATTAAATAGCATGCATAGCGCGTAAGTTTGTAGTCTTTAACCGCGCGAGCGGCGACACCGGCAATTACCATTTTCGTGGTGTCACGAAAATGGGAATCAACTGGAGTTTTGTTTGTTTCGCACGAGACTTTTGCCCTCTTAACAACTTCGGCGAAGTTTTCCCATCGCGTGTACCCCATGGGTTCCATTAAATCTCGTGCGAGCCAATACTCAACGCCGTCTTCTACATTGGCGTAGCTATCAAGTTCGACACGCCACTTCTCGATATCTCTACTGTCCATATCTCCTCCTCGCTGGCCTATTGTCTATGCGGGCTTTGCCCGCTCCGTATTCAGAATAAGGATACGCTGCCGTACGGACACGAATGGGCCCCATGTCACTTCGAGCTCACGGGGCCCATAGATATCGATTAGTTGTGTTCTGCTTTAGATGGGTGTTCGAATTAGTCCGCTCGATAGTGCGATCCGAGGCTTTCGGTTCGCTTACGCATGGCTTTGATCATTTCCTGTGCTAGTTGAATCTGCGATTGCAGGCGGGCGAGGGCTGCGACTTCGCTGTCCTGGGCTTTCTGTGTGCTCAAGGTCGTTGCCTCCGCCTTCAAGCCCTCAAGCTCGTATAGTGCCTCGGATAGGCCTGTTTCGGTCCTGTTGATCATGCAATGGGTGCTCATCGTGTGCCTAAGGCTGTGTGTCAGGCGTTCGGCATCTGTTGCGGCTATGCCGTACTGGGGGAGGGCGATATCCGCCTTCAGGGCTGTCTCGGGCTCTTTCTGTGCTGCTTGGGCTGCCGATGCGCCTGCGATGCGCCCGAACACGATGCCGTTGGCGCTTGACAAGCCACCAATGCGGTCGGCGCCGTGCATGCCGCCTGTCGCCTCGCCGCAAGCGTAGAGACCCTCAACGCCCGTTTGCGCGGTCTTATCGATCTTGATGCCGCCGTTAGCGGCGTGGGCATACATCGCAACGCGCATCTCGTCAGTCGGGGCGATGCCGTGCTCGTCTTGCAGCCAGGTGGCAAAGGTCTGCACAAACTCTGGGGCATCCTCGCGGGGAAAGTCGTAGTGGAGTGCCAGGCCTTCGACACCTGCCTGATCGATGACGAGATCGATAGCGCGGGAGGCCAAGCGTGACGTGAAGGGACCATATCCAGAGCGCTGCTCGAGCAGGTCGTCCAGCTTGTCGTCGGCAATATCTACCGGCTGGTCTACATGTACGTAGCGCCAGGTTTTCTCGTTGAAGACCAGGTTGCGCTTGGGCTCGATGAAGCCGGGCATCATCTGCATGAACTCTATATTAGTAAGCGATGCGCCGTGCGCCAGTGCGATGGCCTGTGATGAGCTGAGCACGTCGGCGGAAGTGAGGCTTCGCTCGAACAGGCCACCCGTGCCGCCCGCAGCGATGATGGTGGCCTTGGCTGCCATAGGTATGAGATGCTTGTTTGTGCGGTCGTAGAGCGTGGCGCCGACAATCTTTCCGGGCGTGTCCTCAATAAGGTCGATAAGCTCGTGGCGGGGAAGCAGGCGAATGCCGAGAGACTCGATCTGGGCCGCACACGCGTCCTCAAGGGGCTTGCGAGTGAGGCCGCGCCATTTGCGTGTCTTATGGTCAAAGCAGGGGATAAATTGCTTTTGCTGGGCGCTCTCGGCGCTTTGCGGACGCTGGAGTTCAACACCCAGATCCTGCTCGAGCCATTGGATTGCCTGAGGAATGCCGTGGACAAACGTCTGGACGAGCGTAGGGTCGGCGACACCGCCGCCGACGGTCTGGATGGTGTCGATGAGGTCTTGCTCATCGTCTTCGTCTACGGGTCCGATAAGCCCCAGGCCCCAGGTTCCGGGGAAGAAGCTCGATCCACTCATAGTCTTGCCGGCGCTTGCCACAGTGACGGTTGCACCCGTGCGTGCCGCTTCGATGGCGGCGCAAAGGCCCGCAATGCCAGATCCAATTACCAGTACATCAGTCGATTCCATCGGATTCCTTTCTCGTCCGGCGCATTGTCGCACGGGTGATCGGCAATGGTACCGCAAAGACTCGGCAAATCGGTAAAGGGCAAATATGGCGGGTGGGCGTCATGGACGCTCTGGCGCTCCGTCTTATCACATCTCGTATTTCACTCCAACTGATATATCGGCAACAGCTTCCCTGCGACAACGCAAAGAAAAAGAGCCGCTACCTCGAAAGGTAGCGGCTCCAAAGTTCAACTATATGAGCATCGCGCGGGCGCGATTAGGCCTTGAGGGCCTCCTCGACGGCGACAGCGCAAGCGACGGTGGCACCGACCATGGGGTTGTTGCCCATGCCGATGAGACCCATCATGTCAACGTGCGCAGGCACGGAGGAAGAACCGGCGAACTGGGCGTCGGAGTGCATGCGGCCCATGGTGTCGGTCATGCCGTAAGAGGCAGGGCCGGCGCCCATGTTGTCCGGGTGCAGGGTACGGCCAGTGCCGCCACCAGAAGCGACGGAGAAGTACTTCTTGCCAGCCTCGATGCGCTCCTTCTTGTAGGTGCCAGCGACGGGGTGCTGGAAGCGCGTGGGGTTGGTGGAGTTACCGGTGATCGAGATGTCGACGTTCTCGTGCCACATGATGGCAACGCCCTCGCGGACGTCGTCGGAGCCGTAGCAGTTAACGGCAGCGCGGGGACCATCGGAGTAGGGGATGGTCTCGACGACCTTGAGCTCGCCCGTATAGTAGTCGAACTGGGTCTTCACATAGGTGAAGCCGTTGATGCGGGCGATAATCTGGGCGGCGTCCTTGCCCAGACCGTTGAGGATAACGCGCAGCGGCTTCTTGCGAGCCTTGTTGGCGTTCAGAGCAAGACCGATAGCGCCCTCGGCGGCAGCGAAGGACTCGTGGCCGGCCAGGAAGGCGAAGCACTCGGTGTCGTCGGAGAGCAGCATAGCGCCCAGGTTGCCGTGGCCCAGACCGACCTTGCGGTCCTCGGCGACGGAGCCGGGAACGGTGAAGGCCTGGATGCCCTCGCCGATGATGGCGGCAGCCTCAGAAGCGGACTTGGCGCCACGCTTGACAGCGAGAGCGCAACCGAGGGTGTAGGCCCACTCGGCGTTCTGGAAGGCGATGGACTGGGTGTTGTTGACGATCTCACGCGGGTTGAAGCCCTTGTCGGTGCAGATCTGCAGAGCTTCCTCGAGGGAGGCGATGCCGTTGTCGGCGAGGCACTTGTTGATCTTGTCAGCGCGGCGCTCGTAACCTTCGAACGTAACAGTCATAGTTATTTCCCTCCCTTTCTACTCGTGAACCGGGAACACGCTGGCGACGGAGTGAGTCTCCTCGTCGGTGCGCGGGTCGATGTACTTGGCAGCGTTCTCCCACTGACCATAGTGGCCCATAGCGCCAGCGATGGCCTCCTCGGGGGTCTTGCCGGCCTTGACGGCGTCGGTAAACTTGCCGAGGTTCAGGAACTCGAATGCGATGATCTCGTTCTTGTCGTTGAGAGCCATGCGGGTGACGTAGCCCTGAGCGAGCTCGAGGTAACGAGCGCCCTTGGCCTTGGTGCCGAACATGGTGCCGACCTGAGAGCGAAGGCCCTTGCCGAGGTCGTCGAGGGAGGCGCCCACGGGCAGGCCGCCCTCGGAGAACGCGGTCTGGCTGCGGCCGTAAACGATCTGCAGGAAGATCTCGCGCATAGCAACGTTGATGGCGTCGCAGACGAGGTCGGTGTTGAGGGCCTCGAGGATGGTCTTACCGGGAAGGATCTCGGAAGCCATGGCGGCAGAGTGGGTCATGCCCGAGCAGCCGATGGTCTCAACGAGGGCCTCCTCGATGATGCCGTCCTTGACGTTCAGCGTGAGCTTGCAGGCGCCCTGCTGAGGTGCGCACCAACCCACACCGTGCGTAAGACCGGAGATGTCGGAAATCTCCTTAGCCTGGACCCACTTGCCCTCCTCGGGGATGGGTGCGGGGCCGTGGTATGCACCCTTGGCAACGGGGCACATGTTCTCCACTTCCTGTGAGTACTGCATGCCTCTCCTCTCTATCGTGTTGGCGTCCCGTTTGGGGGTCGTGGCTGGCGATTGCCGGGCGACCCTTCGAAAGGGACATGACATGCAGCCCCTATAATACCGCGAAATGCACGGAATATTCGGCGAACGGCTCAGTTTTCGTAGCGAGAAGTCCGGAAGTTTTAATTGAAACGGTTTAACTCTATGTTCTGTGGTCGTGAACTTCCGTAGAGGGGGTCCTTCTTGGGCAAGCTTTTGGTCGGCTCTTGTAAGCGTTGCAGGGGTTGACCTGTTGCAACGGTGCCGTTCGCCGCCTGTTTGCTGCCTTTGGCCGCGCGAGTGTATTGTTTTGCGTGAATGTAATGATGGCACGCTTCAATCGTGCTGTATTGGATGGCAGACAGATCCCGGCGAAGGGAGCGCCATGCAGCGCGTTTGGAGAACGGTTACCGGCTTTTACCATGTCTGTGCCCGCGGTACGGGTAAGCAGCTCATCTTTGAGGGCGATGAGGACCGGTGGGAGTTTTTGGAGCTGATGCGCGCGTGCTGCCGCGAGGAGGGCGTGACGGTTATCGCCTGGTGCCTTATGGGCAATCACGTGCATTTGGTGCTTGCAGATTACGAGGACAGGATGAGCGCGGCGATGCACCGGCTGCTTTTGACGCACGCGCGGCGGTTTAATAAACGCGCGGGGCGCACAGGCCATCTGTTCCAGAACCGTTTTGACCGGCGCTCGCTCGATACCGACTGGCAGGTGATGGAGGCTATTCGCTCCGTACACGCCGATCCGCAGGAGGCGGGCGTTGGCCTAATCGAGCGTTATCCCTGGAGTAGCTTTGCGGAGTATTTATGCGCTTACGACGGTGACGCGGCTGATGTCGCGAGGGGATTTTCCGATCCTTCTTGCGTGCTTGAGCTCTTTGGTTCTGCCGAGGGCTTTATTGCCTATTCGCTTTCGACGCCCGACGTCAGTGAACCAGCGCTGTGCGATATGAAAGAGACGGAATGGGAACGCCACGCCTTTGCCGGCAAGTTGGCGAAGAGCCTCGGGGTTCCGCTCAACGGGGTTAAAACTGCACCGCCGGCGCAGCGCGATACTGTTATTGTTGGATTGAACAATGCCGGCTTTACGGTGCGCCAGATTGAGCGGTATACCGGGATTGGCAAAAGTACCGCCTCTCGTATTGTGCGCGCTTATGCGCAGGTGGACGCGCAGGCTGAGGGATCGAAATAGAGGCAGAAAAGAAAATGGCCGAATCTTGAAAGTTAAGCGATTCGGCCAACAGAATTCTTCAGATTTGAGACAAATATTACTGATTATTTTGCCCCTCGAGCATGCCGTCGAGGGTGCGCCAGGCGAGCTCGGCGCATTTGACGCGGGCGGGCATGTGCGAGATGTCCTGGAGCTGGGCGGCTTCGTCCAGGTCTTCCAGGTCGTCCTCGGAGAGCTTCTCGCCGCGGATCATGGCGAGGAAGAGTCCCGCCAAGCGACGTGCCTCCTCGACGGTCTCGCCGGTGATGAGGTCGGCCATGATGTCGGCACTGGCCTGGCTGATGGCACAGCCGTGGCCGGTAAAGGAGGCCTCCTCGATCACGTTGTTCTCGACGCGCAGCTGCAAGGTGAGCTCGTCTCCGCAGCTGGGGTTGATACCGTCGTGCTCGTGCGTGGGAGCATCCATCTCGTACTTATAGTCGGGGTGCGAGTTGTGCTCCATAAACGTGGTGGAGGTGTACAAATTACCCATTGAACGTGCTCCAAACGTGATGCAGGCCGGCGATGAACTTGTCGATGTCGGCCTTGTCGTTGTAGAAGGCCACGCTGGCGCGGCAGCAGGCAAGGTTCTCGACGCCCAGCCAGGTGAGCAGCGGCTGCGCGCAGTGGTGGCCGGCGCGGATGCAGACGCCGTCCATGTCCATGATGCTCGCGACGTCGTGCGGGTGGATGCCCTTGACGTTAAAGCTCACAACGCCGTGGTGGTTGTCCCAGTAGATGGAACCGATGATCTGGACAAAGTCGAGCTGCATGAGCTCACCCATCAGGTAGTGGACGAGTGCCTGCTCGCGTGCCTGGATGTTCTCGTAGCCCACCGTGTTGACCAGGTAGTCGAGTGCCGCACCCGTGGCGAAGATGCCGGCGGCGTCCTGCGTGCCGGCCTCGAACTTCTCGGGGACGGGCGCCCAGACGGCGTCCTGCTCGGTGACAGAGTCGATCATCTCGCCGCCGGTGAGCATGGGCGGCATGGCGTTGAGCAGGTCCATCTTGCCCCACAGCACGCCGATGCCCATGGGGCCCATGGCCTTGTGCGCGCTAAAGGCGAAGAAGTCGGCGCCCAGGTCGGCCACATCGACCGGCATGTGCGGCAGCGACTGTGCGCCGTCGACGACCAGATAGCCGCCGTACTTGTGCACGAGCTTGCCGAGGTTCTTGACCGGGTTCTCGACGCCCAGCACGTTGGAGACCTGTCCCACGGCCAGGATCTTGGTCTTGGGGCCCACCTTGGCAAGAACCTCCTCGGTGGTGAGCTGGCCGGTCTTGGTGGGGTAGAGGTAGACGAGCTTGGCGCCGGTCTCGCGGCAGACCTGCTGCCACGGAATCAGGTTGGAGTGGTGCTCCATGATGGTGATGACGACCTCGTCACCGGGCTCGAGCACCGTGGGTGCAAAGCTCTTGGCGATCAGGTTGAGCGACTCGCTCGTGTTGCGGGTGAAGACGACCTCGTTGGCCTGGGCGGCGCCGATGAGGTCGGCGATCTGCTGGCGGACCTTCGCGATGGCGTCGGTGGCCTCGACGGACAGCGAGTACAGGCCGCGCAGGGGGTTGGCGTTCATGCGCTGATAGAAGTCACGCTCGGCGTCGAGCACACAGGCAGGGCGCTGCGCGGTGGCGGCACTATCGAGGAAGGCAATCTCGGGGTGCTGCTGGAACAGCGGGAACTGTGCCTTGTAGGGATTGGTCTCGATGTCGACGGTAGGCCAGCCGCGCGAGGCCTCGTCGCTGGCGTCGAGCTCCATAGGCTCCGGTGCGGTACAGGTATCGCATTTAACGTGCTCGGTGTCGATCATGCGAGCTCCTCTTCAAAGTTGTCGATCAGGTTGTTGCCCAGGCGGACGACGGCTGCGCGAGTGCGCTCGTCGGTGGCGGAAAGCGCGGCGTCCTCCAGCTTGGCGCGGATGAACAGGTCCTCGGCGGCGTTTTGGTCAAGGCCGCGGCAGGCGAGGTAGAACAGCTGCTCGTCGCGGACGTGACCGATGGTGGCGCCGTGGTTGCCGGCTACGTCGTCCTCGTCGCAGAGAATGACGGGAACGGTCTTGTTGTCGACGCCCTTGTTGGCTAAAAGCACCGTCTCGTGCTCAGTGCCGGTTGCACCCTTGCAGCCGTGCACGAGGTCGATGGTGCCGCGGTAGACCTTCTTGGACGTGCCGGTCAGTACGCCGTTGGCGTCGATCTCGCACTCGGTCTTGCGACCGCGGTGGCGCAGCTCGTAGTTAAAGTCGCGCACCTGCTCGCGGGCGCCCAGGTAGTCAGTATCGATGGTGACCTTGGCGGTATCGCCCAGCAGGTCGCCGGCAAGGCCGGTGGCGCTGGCACCGGCACCCAGGACGGTGTGCTGCACGTTGATGCGCGCGCCCTCGTCCAGGAACAGGCCGGTGTCGTCGAGTGCGATCCAGCTGTCGTCGAGCGTCTGCGTGCAGGCCACGTTGACGGTGGCGTACTCGTGGGCGCACACGCGCAGCACGGATCCCACGACGCCCTCGCCGGCAACGGGGGAGTCCAGGGCGATCTGCAGGTCGAGCGTTGCCTGCGGACGGGCGACGACGTCGATGGCGGCGATGGCCGCGGCGGCATCGACACCGCTAACACGCACGATAACCGTGGCGTGCTTGTATGCGGACACATCGATGACGATGCGCTTGGTTGCGTGGTCGGTCAGATAAGTGTAGGCGGCCTCGCCCATGCCGGTCTCGAAAGCCTCGGCGGGGGAGAGCTCCTCCTCCAGCTTGATGGCGCCGGCCTGGTAGACGGAGGTGGCGGGCACGTCGAGCTCGGTCTCGGGCGTGATGCGGGCGCGATCGGCGGCATCACCTGGGGCAGAGGCACGGCGCTCGGGGAAGCGCTCGGCCATGGCATCCATAGCGGTGTCGAACGCGTCGTCCGCGCCGAGGAACTGCTCCTCCAGGTCCTCGACCTCAACGGCCTCGGCAGGAGCGGCGGCAAGCTCGTCGGAAAGCTCGAGCTTGGTCTGGTTCATTTTCAACCAGCCCCAGGTTGCTGCGGGCATCGCGTTGACCTGCTCAAGCGTGGTAGCAGCGGTGTTCGTGGTCTGTTTCATTATCCGATCGCTCCTTCCATCTCGAGCTTGATCAGGTTGTTCATCTCGACGGCGTACTCAAGCGGCAGCTCCTTGGAGACCGGGTTGGCAAAGCCGTTGACGATCATGGTGCGTGCCTCTTCCTCCGAGATACCGCGGCTCATCAGGTAGAACACCTTGTCATCGCCGATGCGGCCGATGGTGGCCTCGTGGCCGATGTCGACGTTCTTGGCGCGGATGTCCATGGCGGGGATGGTGTCGGAGCGGCTCTGGTCGTCGAGCATCAGCGACTGGCAGCTCACGGTTGCCTTGGAGCCCTCGGCCTTGGGCGTGGCCACGATGGAGCTGCGGAAGGTCTGGATGCCGCCGCTCTTGGAGATGCCCTTGGTCTCGACGGTCGCCGAGGTCTCGGGCGCGTTGAGCACGACCTTGCAGCCGGTGTCGAGGTTCTGGCCGGCGCCGGCAAAGGTGATGCCGGTAAAGCTCGAACGGGCGCGGCGGCCGTTGAGCACGCTCATGGGGTAGAGGTAGCCCACGTGGCTGCCGAAGGAGCCACTGATCCACTCGATGTCGCCGTCCTCGTCCACGCGTGCACGCTTGGTGTTGAGGTTGTACATGTTCTTGGACCAGTTCTCGATGGTCGAGTAACGCAGGTGCGCGCGCTTGCCCACAAAGAGCTCGACGGCGCCGGCGTGGAGGTTTGCCACGTTGTACTTAGGCGCGGAGCAACCCTCAATGAAGTGCAGATCGGCATCGTCTTCGACGATGATGAGCGTGTGCTCAAACTGACCGGCGCCCTTGGCGTTAAGACGGAAGTAGCTCTGCAGCGGAAAATCGAGCTTGGTGCCCTTGGGCACGTAGACAAACGAGCCGCCCGACCACACGGCGCCGTGCAGGGCCGCAAACTTGTGGTCGGTGGGCGGGATGAGCGTCATAAACTTCTCGTGGATGAGCGGCTCCCACTGCGGGTCGTGCAGGGCCTCCTCGATGCCAGAGTAGACGATGCCCATCTTGGACGCGGTGTCCTGCATGTTGTGGTAGACCAGCTCAGAGTCGTACTGCGCGCCGACGCCCGCCAGGTAGCTGCGCTCGGCCTCGGGGATGCCCAGGCGCTCAAAGGTGTTTTTGATGTCGTCGGGCACCGACTCCCAGTCGTGCTTTTGGTCGGTGTTGGGCTTGACGTAGGTGACGATGTTGTCCATGTCCAGGCCCTCGATGGAGGGGCCCCACGTCGGGTCGGGAAAACGGTTGAAGATCTCGAGGGACTTTAAGCGCAGGTCGAGCATCCACTGCGGCTCGTCCTTTTTGGCGCTAATCTCGCGCACGATGTCGGGCGTGATGCCGGCGTCGAGGCGCTCGAATCCCTCCTCGCCATAGGTGAAGTCGTAGAGGCTGCGGTCGATGTCCGCGACCTCGGTGCGGTTCTTGGTCATTGCGTCGCCCCTTTACGCCTGCTGCTCGGCAGCGGCGGCCTCGGCCTGGGCGCGCTGCTCGGCGGCCTCGCGCTCGAAGGTCTCAAAACCGTTCTTGTCGATCCAGGGGATGAGCGAAGCGTCGTCCTCGCGCACGATGTGGCCCTTGACCATAACGTGGACGCGGTCGACATTCAGGTGCTCCAAGATGCGTGTGTTGTGCGTGATGATGAGCATGGAGCCGTCGCAGCTCTTGCGGTACGCGTCCATGCCGTGGCTGACGGTGGAAAGCGCGTCGACGTCCAGGCCGGAGTCGGTTTCGTCCAGGATGGCGAGTTTGGGCTGCAGCAGCAGAAGTTGGAGCATTTCGACCTTCTTCTTCTCGCCGCCCGAGAAGCCCACGCCCAGCTCGCGGTTGAGGTAGGCGGTATCCATGTTGAGCTCGGCCGCGAGCTCCTTTACGCGACGGCGGAACTCCTTGCCCTTCATCTCCAGGCCGGGGCGGCCGGCGATGCTGGCGCGCAAAAAGCTCGACAGCGGCACGCCCGGAATCTCGACCGGGGCCTGGAAGCTCAGGAACAGGCCGGCGCGCGAGCGCTTGTCGGTGGTGAGCTCGGTGATGTCCTGGCCGTCAAAGACGATGCGGCCGTTGTTGACCGTGTAAACGGGGTCGCCCATGACCAGGTGGCCGAGGGTGGACTTGCCGGCGCCGTTGGGTCCCATCAGAACGTGGGTCTCGCCGGCGGCGACGTTGAGGTTGACGTTGTGGAGGATGGTCTTTTCGTCCACGGAGGCGGTCAGACCTTCGATGGAAAGCAGCGGATTTGCGCTCATGCTGTCCCTCTCTGTATATGGTGTACTCATAGGTGTACTAAACCCTAGGAATCTTCTCGGAATAAAGTTACTATGGGTTCGGCGTTAGTCAAGGGAAAACCCGACTAATCCACTCGACTTTTCAAATTCTGGGACAAAATAACCTGTTGTGTTTGTCCCACTTACTTTAAATTTGGGACAAACAAACCTGGTTATGTTGTCCCAGATGCGATGGGAGGGTAGGTATGCTCATTTCTTCCAAGGGCCGCTATGCCCTCCGACTGATGATCTATATCGCGGCGCTGGGCGACGCCGAGGGCAAGATTGCCTTGCGCGAGGTTGCCGACCGCGAGCATATCTCGCAAAAGTATTTGGAGCAGCTGGTGCGTCCGCTTATGAAGGCGGACCTGCTTAAGAGCGTGCGTGGCAAGGGCGGCGGCTACATGATGGCCAAGGACCCGGCCGAGGTGCGTGCCGGCGACATCTTGCGTGCCGTTGAGGGCAGCACGGCTCCGGTGGCGTGCGATGGCATCGACAACAGCTGCGCCCGCAGTGACTTGTGTTCCACCGTCAAGTTCTGGCGTGGCCTTGACAAGGTCATCGAGAACTATGTCGACGGCGTGACGTTGGCCGACCTGGCCGCCGTCCCCGAAATCAACTTCGACATTAAGCTGTAGGGCTGCAAATGGCATCTCTCGACAAGGTGTATAAGCAAATTGAAGTTTTTGCTCGGGAATGTGACGCCGAGAAGGTTGTGCTGTTTGGCTCCCGCGCTCGAGGTGACAACTTGCCTAAGAGCGATATTGACATCGCCGTAGCAGGTTGCCGGGATTTCGGCCGGTTGTCATATTTGATCGAGGAACATCTTGATACTCTTTTAGATGTAGATGTCGTCAATCTCGATGAGCCCTTATCGCAGCAATTGCTCGATGAAATTGCCAGGGATGGTGTGATTCTGTATGAAAAAATATGAGAACTTTGCCAGCGCCTTGGCGAATCTTGAGGATGCGCCCAATCAGGATCTCAACAATGATTTTGTTCAGAGTGGATTGATTAATAAGTTCAATCTTCAATTTGAACTGAGCTGGAAGCTCCTTAAGCGTCTGCTCGAGTATGAGGGCGCCACACTTGCCGCGTCGGGGTCTCCTCGTGCCATCTTGAAGGAGTCCTACCGATTCTACGACTTTATTGATGAGGCAGCCTGGCTGGATATGCTCAGAGACCGCAATACGAACGTCCATATCTACGACAACAAGCTCGCTCAAGATTTGATTCAGCGCATCTTGAACGTCTATATTCCCGCTTTCTGTCAGTTGAGAGACGGGCTGACGAAACGTTACGGCGAGCTTCTGTTGGCGCCCGATGACCAGTTTGTCTAATTCCTTAAGATTTCGCGGAGGGTTGTTGCCGTTTACCGAGGGGTTGTTGTGTAACAACGGGCGAGCTGCAATACTTATTTTTATCTTTGCAAACTGAACTTTAACTACACCAATGCAGGGAGGATCTTATGCAGCCCAAGCATTCCGCGATTGTCGCGGGCCTGACGCTGGCGCTTTCGTTTGGCGCCGTTTCCGCGCCGGCACCCGCCGCTGCCGAGGAGCCCACGCCGGGCGTAGCCTCGGATGCCACCGATATCGATAAGGGCCTTTACACCCAGCAATCCTTCTCGGGCGTGCTGAGGTCGGTTCAGGGCGTTTCGTTTGTCAACGTGACCGCCGAGATGAAGTACTTCACCAAATACGAGAGCCACGGCAACTATAACCAGGGCTTTTCGTATGGTGACGGCTACAACGCGCTGGGCTATTACCAGTTCGACCGCCGTTGGTCGCTCATTCCGTTTATGAAGCAGGCCTACAACTACAACCCCGAAAAATACAGCATGCTCAAGGATGCGATTGATCGCGGCAGCGAGATTTCCAACACGAGCAATGCCATGTACGAGAACGGCCAGCTCACCGAGCTGGGCCATATCGCGCAGGATGCCTTCCAAGGTGCTTATAACACCGATCCTGTTGAGTTCTCAGCACTTCAAGATGCCTATGCGTACAACTCGTACTATGCGGTGACCGAGGCGTGGCTTAAGAGCGCTCTTGGCATTGACATCTCCGGCCGCGCCGATTGCGTCAAGGGCATGGTGTGGAGCATCACCAACATGTGCGGTACCGGTGGCTGCAGAGACTTCTTCCGCTGGGCGAATCTTTCCAACGATATGTCCGACCGCGAGTTTGTGACGGTGCTCTCCAATAGCGTGGTCAACAATGTCGCCACCAAGTTTTCAAGTCAGCCCCAGTATCATGAGGGCTGGAAGATCCGCTACCGCAACGAGCTGAAGGACTGCTTGGTTTTTATCGCCGAGGATGAGGCTGCCGCTGCGACGCCCGTGCAGCCCGAGCCTACGCCGGTGCCCTCGCCGACACCTGATTCGAATGACGACTCGAGTGACGACGCCAACGATGACAGGATGGATGCGCCCTCGACCGATGCTGACGGTAATGGCTCTGCTGGTGGCACTACCAACGACGGCTCTACCCCGAACGGCTCCAATTTGAACGGCTCTGCTGCGGGCGATTCGCCTTCAAGCTCTGCCGGCAATACGGACAGCGACGCTTCTGGTTCGACTGGCGCTGACACCTCTAACTCATCTACCGGCTCGAGCGATTCGTCCGTTGACACCGGCTCTAACAACGGCTCCGGCTCTGACGCAGCCCCTGATTCCGATGCTTCCAAGGACGACTCGAATAAGGCGCCGGACGCTCCCGTTGCTTCGCCGGACAAGAAGCCTTCTTTCTCCGAGCAGCTTGGTTCTACGCTGGGCTCTTCGCTGATGGCTGGAGTCAATAATGGCTCGACCCAGAACAAGGACAACTCTGATCAGGTTTCCACGGAAAAGACCGAGGCCGCAAAGGGCGACTCCAAGGACAAGGCTTCCGAGAAGACCGAATCTGATAAGGGTTCTAGCTCTGAGGAGAAGGACGACAAGTCCACTCAGAAGAAGGACGAGGGTAAGACCGAGGGCGAAAAGAAACAGCCCGAAGACGACGACAAGAGCGGTACTGACAACCAGGTCCAAGAGCAAAATGACTCCAAGACGGTGACCACTACAACCACGACGACTACAACGACCAAGTCATCTGGCGGTAACATGCCCAAGACGGGCGACCTTATCGTTATGGCGAGCCTTGCCAGTGCAAGCTTGGCCACGCTGGGTGCCACGTCTATTGTGAGTGGCAAGCATAAGCTCGATCAGCAAAAGAAGGCTGCTGGGCAGAACGACTCCGAGGAGTAGTCCCTTTCGGTTGCCCGACAACTAAAGATTCGCAATGGGGGCCGGTGCAGTTGCATCGGGCACCATTTTGTTGCACAACGATTTGTTATGCTCCCTCAAGGCCTTTGTTCCTACCGTTGCCCGATGCCTTTGCACGGATCCAGCGTTGCAATTGAACTGCTCGCTACAATGGGCTTCGTGCTGCGTTTTAGGGAGAAGTTACGGTGTCTGAACAGGAGTATTGCAACAGTGACGATACTTTTGGCGTACGGCTTGTCAACCATGTCGATGATGCGGTTTTGCCGGTCGGTGTGCATGATTTTGCCGATGCCATTGGTCGTTGCACGCTGGTTGACAAGACCATGTTTATTGCAGATGTGTTGGACTGCGAAGCGTCCGTTGTGGTGTGCTGTCGACCCGAGGGTTTTGGCAAGAGCATGAACTTGTCGATGCTCAGGGCTTTTCTGGAGCGTCCAGCGGTCAGTCGCGCTGGTCAGCGTTTGTTTGCCGATGCTCAGATTTGGGATGCAGACGGCGGGCGCTATCGGGATGAGTACGCTTGCTATCCGGTGATATCGCTGGACTTTTCTGGCGCTGCGAGGCGTGGCGCCGCTATTGCCGACGTCGTGCGCGATGCTCTTTCGGGCGAGTGCGTCCGCCTGCTGGCGCTTTTGGAGGCTCCGGATTTAGCTCGAGACAAGGTGCGTCACATCGAACGCGTTGCGCGTGGCGCGGCGAGCGAGGATGAGGTCGCCTCGGTGCTTGGCGTGCTCATTGAGCTGCTGGAGATGGCCTGCGATGAGCAGGTTGTATTGCTCGTTGATGGGTACGACGCGGCGTGGTTGGGCCGTGCGAGCGCGAGGGACGCTTCCGGCGCCGATCCGGCAGGGCTATTCGATCGCGTGCTGTTCGACGCCATTGCCACTGCGCGCGATTCGTTGCGGCTGACGTGTCTGATGGGGGAGTATTCCGGCCCTGCCGAAGCGGCGCTTTCTTTGCATGGCTGCTCGTATTGTCTGTCGACGCCGCTTTCGACGTGGTGTGACCGTTGGTTCGGCTTTTCGGATGCCGAGGTCCAGGCTCTGTTGAATCATGCTGGGCGCGAGGGATACCTGGATGATGCGCGTGAATGGCTCGAGGGATATCGGTTTGGTAGGGTCTATTGCTCGAGTCCAGCGCGTGTGATCGGGTTTCTGGACCGAGGTTGCACGGCGCCTGTGCGCGCCGATCTGTATGGGTATGCGGATTGCCTGAGTAGGGTAGTTGCCGGGTGGAATCTCGACCGCCTTTCGGTCTTGTTTGATTTGCTCGAGGCCCATGGGTGCGCTGAGGTCCCGCTTTGTTTGGGCGCTGCAGGGGCAGAGGCCTCGTCTGACGATGGCATGTGGACAGCGCTGTATCTGTCCGGTTTTCTCACGACGGATATGACTGAGGAGCCAGAGCATGGCGATCGCCTCCGTGCTTTGCGATTGCCCAATAACGAGCTTCGCCAGGCCTTGCGTCTAGTGATTATTGAGTGGTTTGAGTGCGCTGCAGAAGACATTCGAGACGTCGATGCGTTTCGCGACGGGCTGTGCCATGGGAACGAGGATACCGTGAGGCGGGCGCTAAGCCGCATCTTGGGAGATGCGGGAATCGGTGCGACCGACCCAGATACACCGCTGCCATATCACCTACTCTTGCAAGGACTCTGCTTTGGATTGCCGGGCTATGCCAATCCTGCCTCGAGGCGAAAGTGTGGCGCGGATCGCTGGGACATCCAGGTTTTTCCTACGGGCGCTGTGTCCGACATAGCCGATACGATCGGTATGCTCGATGAACGTCCGCTGATAACGATCAACATGATGTATGACCCCGGCGCGGATGCGCTGGGCCTGGAATTGCTTGCCGTGCAGGCGCTACTCGACATAGAGCGCGACGGCATCGACGAAATCCGTGTGCCGCGCCCCGGCGTGGGTCGCATGCGCTGGGGGTTCGGTTTTGATGGGCAGCATGTGGCTACGGTGTGCCAGCGGCTCTAAGCGCCGAGGTGTTTCCGGCTTCCGTTACTCCGCGTCCTTCATGGGCGGCATGGGCTTCCAGTTGGGATCCTTAACGATCTTGCGAGCGTCCTTCATGCCACGGCGCAGCGCCGGAATACCGGTCTTAAAGCACTTGTCAACGGCGGCCAGGCGAATGAATTCCTTGCAGAAGGTCGCGGCGTTGCCCAGACGGAACAGCACGGGGTGGTAGTCGCCGTAGATCTGCATGTAGCGTGCCAGATAACCGCGGTTGCGCATGATGTAGTAGCGGTTGGTGTCGCTCGTAGAGTTGAGCTGGCGCTTGCCGGCGATGTCCCAGTTAGAGACGGCGCGGGCGCGCTTGAGCACCACGTCGGCAACAACGGCGGCGGGGAAGTGCTGGCTGGCCACGTAGCCATAGCAGGCATCGTCGCCGTAGATGAAGAATCGCGCATCGGGCAGGCCGATCTTGTCGACCACGCGGCGCGAGAACATGCCGCCCTCAAAGCACAGCTGGTTCATGGTGCGGTAGCCCTCGGGGCCCAAGTCCCACTTGGCGACAGGGTTGGGAATGCCGAGCGAAAGGATGAGTTGGTATTGCCAAAAGAAGGCGCCGCCGTCAAAGTCCAGGCGCGAACCCTGGATAACATCGTAGCGGTCGGTCCACTTGGCAAGACGCTCGATGCCTTCGGGGATGACGAGCACGTCGTCGTCCATCACCCAGAACCACTGGGCGCCCAGGTCGTAGGCGCATTTGGTGCCGGCGGAGAAGCCACCTGCACCGCCGCCGTTTTCGAGCTGCGGGGCGTAGATGACGCGGTCGGTGCCGCCCTGCGCGTCGGGCTGCTCGGTGTCGATGCCCCACAGGTTGGCCAGGCGCTCGTTGAATGCGGTGCACATGGCCTCGGTCTCACGCGAATTCTCGTTATCGACGATCACGATGCGCCAGGGCGCTGCCGTAAGCTCGGTCATGGAGTCGAACAAGTTGGCCAGGAGTTCCTGGCGCTTGTACGTAACGACGACAATGGCGAGCTTATCGATGGGAGCGGGAAGGGTTGAAGGCATGGGGCAATATATCCTTTCACGCGCGGCGGGTGAGTGCAGCGCGGAAGCTATCGAATACGTCCTTGGGACTGTCCTATTGTAAAGGCTCGGCGCACCTTGGCGGCAAGCTTTGAATAAAACGCAGGAACCTGCCACGGCTGTAGCGGCTTTGGCGTCTGACGGCAGCGTGTCTATTGCCGTTTGAGCTTGCGAACGATAAGGCTTCTAGCTGCATCGATGATGAGGAGCGCCAGAGCAAAGACGATGCTAATGATGGTACCCGTGATGATACATATAGCTGCCGGGCTGTTTTCGCTGACCAGTATGTTTGCAAGCAACGTATTGAAGACGGGACGCCACAGGCTACTGGTGAGCGACTGCATCACATAGAAACCGAGCGTGGCGGTCGATAAGGTGACAATGACGCCTGCAGTCCGCGGATTGCCTGACGCACTGCGCCGGGTCGCCGCAAAGAGCAGGGAGGCGGCAGCGAGGGCAAACGAGATCAACGAGGTTGATTTGTAGGAGAGGACTGCCATCGCCGTGAGGTTGCCGGTGAAGGAGAGTGCTCCTTCCAGGATGGTGGCGAGCGCCAAAACCGCTGTGAGTGACCGCATGCCCAAGGCGTCCGCCCTGTCCGAATCCATGGCGTCGGTAATGTCGCGGAGCAGCCCGCCGATCAAAAACGCGATTACGTACGTGGCAGCGCTCATGAGCTTCTGGAGCCAAGAAAACTCGCCGGCGCTTGTCGTACTCATGGCGGCCAAATACCCGTTAACAACAAATGCGAGGATGCCAACGGCGATGACCGTCGTCGTGTAGGTTTTCTGGGAGAGTCGGCTCTTGGCCAGTCCAAACCATGGCGCCATGAAAACTGTGGCGGCATAGACCCAGATAAACTCAAGCCCAAGCGTGTACCAATAGTGCGTATTGAGGGTAACATCGGGAATGGGTGAGACGACCGTGGACCACGCGAGCGCCACGAGGCAATAAAACGCAGTGGGCATAATGACCTTGCCAAGGCGCTGCGCCGTCCGTTGCATTTGCGACTTCCACGTTGCTCCACCGTCCCAAGCACGCGCGGCCGAAGCGATGAGAAAATAGCCCGAGATCATAAAGAAGACCTCGTTGGCCCAGCAGCCAAGCAAGTTAATAAAACCGAGTACGCCGGAATAGGGGAACATCGCAAGTGGGGCATATTCCACGGCGCCGACGCAGACGGCTTGGAAGGTCCACTGAAAGGTGTGGAACACCGCGATGCCGGCGACCGCGACCAAACGCAGCGCTTCGGTGGATATGATTCTTTCTGCTTTTGCCCCCATTTGTTTATTTTCCAACGCGTGCGTTGTATGAGCCAAAGTGGGATGTAATCATTTTTAGAGTTTGCTTGGGCCCCTTGTTCCATACGTTATACAAGCCCTCGCCCACGAGGTCCTTGGCGTATGCGCTGTAGCTGATTTTAGGATTGGCGATGCCCATATACTCGGCATAGAGCTTTTTGGCCGCAGGGGTAACGCGGGGATTGGCAAATACCAGCTCTTGTGGCATGCGTTCGAACATCCTGTGGATCGCCCGCTCGATTTCGGGATGCCCCTCAATTCCGGTGTGCTCAATCATGATGCCCATATAGGTGAAGCCGCGTGTGATTTGCGGTGTCCAGACGGCGGAGTCGGTGACGTTGAGCCGCTCAAGAATATCGACCATATCGTTCCAGCGATTAAACGGCATCAAGGGGTCACGCTTGGCCAGAGCGGCCGCCTTTTCGGGTGTTTCCTCGCGATAGCAGTAATACGGCTTGGGCCAGTAAGCGATCGCCTTTGCCTGGCATAGCGTTTCGACAAGGAATGGATTATCTGCCCAGCCCGCACCGGGGATTTCCTTAAACCAGATATTGTTTTGCAACAGGAAGTCGCGACGATAGATTGCCGACCAAATGGACGGATGATGGGCCAGCAGGTGTGGAGCGTCGTGAATGGTGAACGGTTGCCGAGGCGGTTTGATGCGACCGCGATATGCGCAATGTAGTTTGACCTCTTGGGGGGTATCGGGGTTGCGAATGATCCAATACGGGGTCTCAATAATATCGAGCTTGTTCGGATCGCCAAATTCGCGCTTGGCAAAGGCAAGCGTGTCGGAGTACATTCCGGGCTCGATCCAGTCATCGGGCTCGAGGATGGCAATCCAGTCGCCCTTTGCCTCGCGAATGCCCAGATTGCAGGTTGCGCCGTAACCCTGGTTTGCCTTATTGATCACTCGAACGCGTGAGTCGCGCGCAGCGAAATCTTGCATAATGACGAGCGAGTTGTCGGTGGATCCGTCGTTGATGGCGAGGATTTCCAGTTCGATATTCTTTTCGCTTAATAGGCTGCCTGTAGCCTGAGAAAGATACGGCTCGGCATTGTAGGTGGGCACGATTACGGTCAGCATTCAAACACTTTCTCTAGGCGATTTGGAAGAATTATACCTAATTGCGTTTGCAACGGTTTTAGTTGCGTTTGGGTGGAGGCAACGGTAAGGGCCGCTAATCAATGCATGATGATTTTCGGAAGAGCTCAAACGGCTGTGTTGCGGCTTAGCGGGATATTCGTCCAACTCGATTTGATTTCATCGGAATAGAGTTCTTTAAGTAAGGTAGTAAACGTATCGGTTTTCCTGTTGATATACAATTTGAGGAGACTGTTGTGTGGTTTTAATAATACTTTTTGATTAACAAGCTCGAAGCCTGCAACATTCGCAAGCTTGAATCATCTCAGCTAATCTGGAACGTCAACTTACGGTTCTGATCGGCAATAATGGCGTGGGAAAAAGCTCTCTTATTGATGTCGTAAGCATTGCTCTTGGCACTTTATTTCAAAAGATTGAGAATGCAAAAGCGTCTGATATTACGCCTGACGATGCCCGCGGTGCCGTTATTAAGCAAGGAGATATGTTTGACGTTCAGTTGCGGTTTTCGGTGACGATAGGTGCTGACGGAATTGTTTTTGGCGAGAACGAGCACTGGTCGCGTTCGCTTAATGCTGCCAAGGGCCGCACGCCTATTGCTGATGCTGCGGCTGTAGTGGATGCCAGCGCTCGGCTGCAAAAACTTGTCGGCAGTGGCGAGACGGTTGTCCTTCCCACTCTTGCTCGTTATGGGACCGATCGATTGTGGACGCGGACTGAACATAAAGACCAATCGTTGCCCAACAGTACGCGTGGGTACGAAGGCGCTCTACAGGCATCTTCGAACGATGCACGTATGAATGCATTGTTTAAATCTCAATCCATTTGGGAGTGGCAGAATAGGCGTGGCCGCCACTGTTCTCTGCGGTTAAAAAGGCACTGGCCTCATGTTTTGATGCCGCTTCTTCTACTGTGGACGCGATGGTTGATTTTGATGCCGAACTCGGCCAGCTGGTGTTTACATGTAGCACTGCCGATGGTAGTTACCATCGCGATAGGGATCATTCAATGAGCGACGGACATCGTGGCACGTTAAGCCTTTTTACGGACATCGCATATCGTATAGCGATATTGAACCCCGCACTAGGCGATCGTGTGCTCGAGACGCCGGGCGTGGTAATGATTGACGAGATTGATCTTCATTTGCACCCTCGTTGGCAGGTACGAATTCTGGAGGACCTCGTTTGCATCTTCCCCAACGTGCAGTTTATTGTGACCACGCATTCGCCGGTTGTCGTGGCATCAGTGCCTCGTGGCAATATTCGCATTCTTGACGGCGAGGCCACGTCGGTTCCTGCGACGGAGACGCACGGACGTGATGCGGGAGATATTCTCAACGCTGTTTTAGATGCTTCCTCGCGCCCCGAGAAGGCGGTTCGGTTGTTCGATGCGTTTAACTGTGCCGTAGACGAAGGACGTCACGCCGACGCTAACTGTGCTGGCTTGGCTCGCGTCCCCCCAATCTAGTAGACTCTAAACCGTTGCTAGATTAGGGGGATTTTCCATGAAACGCTCCATGAAACGAGTTTCCGGGGCCGCCGCCGTCCTCGCGGTCGCGGCCGCCCTGGCCCTGTGCGGGCCCGCGGCCTACGCCGCCCCCGCCGCGGCGGGGGACACGCAGCCGCTCCCCGGCGAGGCGCAGCCCGCCGGCGGGGAGTCCGGCGCCCAGGATGAGGCCGCCCAGGACGAAACCGCCCAGGCCGACGGGGGCCATGCGGAGGCCGCGCAGTCCGATGGGGCCGCGGCCGTCTCGCTCTCTTATTCCGCCCACGTCTCCAATATCGGCTGGATGGGCGCCGTCGCCGGCGGCGGGGTCGCCGGCACGACCGGCAGGGGGCTCCCCCTCGAGGCGCTGCGCCTCGTCCTGTCCGACGCCTCGACCGGCGAGCCCCTCGGCGCCGACGCCGTGTCCGTCGAGGCCCACGTCTCCAACGTCGGCTGGCAGCCCGCCGTCGGCAACGGCGGCACCGCCGGCACGACCGGCCAGTCCCGCGCCGTCGAGGCCCTGAGGGTCAGGCTGTCCGGGGAGCTGTCGGCCCGCTACACCGTCTGGTACCGCGTCCACTCCGCCGAGTTCGGCTGGCTGGGCTGGGCGTGCGACGGCGCCGACGCCGGCTCGGCGGGCTACGGCCGCGCCGTCCAGGCCGTCCAGGTCGCGGTCCTGCCCAAGGGCGACCCCGCCCCGGGCGACACCTCCACGCCTTTCGTCGACAGGTCCTCCGAGCCCCCCTCGGTCTCCTACCGCGCCCACGTCGCCGGCATCGGCTGGCAGGGCGCCGTCTCGGACGGCGCCGTGGCCGGCACCACCGGGCAGGGCCGCGCCCTCGAGGCCCTCTCGGGCTCCGTCTCCTGGTACGGGCACGGATCCTCCTCCCTCGAGGTGAGGGCCCACGTCTCGAACGTCGGCTGGCAGGGCTGGACCTCGGGGACCGCCGGCACCACCGGGCGCTCCCTGGCGGTCGAGGCGCTCCAGTTCAGGCTCTCCGGCGAGGCCGCCTCGTCCTACGACGTCTGGTACCGCGTTCACTGCTCCGACTACGGCTGGCTCGGCTGGGCCAAGGGCGGCGCGTCCGCGGGCACGGTCGGCCTGTCGAAGGCCGTCCAGGCCGTCCAGGTCGTGCTCGTCCCCAAGGGCGGCGCCGCGCCGGGGCCGGCCGGCGGGGCCTTCCGCGGCGCCGGCGAGCGCCTGTCCGGGTCGTCCCTCTCCGTCTCCGGCTCGCCGGCGGGCTCGTCGTTCTCGGGCGGGGTCCTGACGCTCGGCTCCGAGAGGGGGCCCGTGCTGGGCTCCGTCGCCGCGACCGTCGACAACCTCGAGTCCGACGGGTCGGTCTGCTACCGCGGCCTGCTGCTGGGCTCCGGCTGGCAGGGGGAGGCCAGCTCCGACGGGGCGCAGCTCGGCGCCTCGGGCGGCGGGCTCCAGCTCAAGGCCGTCCGCTTCGAGCTGTCCGGCGGCCTCGCGGAGCGCTACGACGTCTGGTACCGCTCCTGTGACTCCGCGCGCGGCTGGCTCGGCTGGGCGAGCGCCGGCGAGCCCTCCGGCGTCGAGTCCGGCGCGTCGGGCCTCACCGCCGTCCAGGTCGCCCTCGTCGCGAAGGGCTCCGGCGCCCCCGGCCCGGCCGAGGGGGCCTACGTCTCCGGCGCCGCCTCCGGCCCGTCGCTCGTCCTGCAGGGCCATGTCGCCGAGCGCGGCTGGCTGCCCGCGGTGGGCGGCGGCGAGGACGTCGGCACGACCGGCAGGGGCCTCGCGCTCCAGGCCGTGCGCGCCTCCCTCGAGGGGGCGGGCGAGGGGAGCTCCGTCTCCGTCGCGGCCCACGTGGCCGGCATCGGCTGGCAGGACGCCGCCTCCGCCCCCTCCTACGCCGGCACGGTGGGGCAGGGCCGCGCCGTGCAGGCCGTGAGGGTGTCCCTCTCCGGCCCCGTCTCCGAGCGCTACGACGTCTGGTACCGCGTCCACGCGGCCGGCTACGGCTGGCTCGGCTGGGCCAAGGACGGCGAGGCCGCGGGCACCGAGGGGCTCGGCGTCCAGGCAGAGGCCCTCCAGGCCGTCCTCGTCGAGAAGGGCGGCGACGCCCCCTCGACGGGCGACCCCGCCGAGCTCTCCGTCCCCTCGCTCAGCCTCAGGGCCCACGTCTCCGGCGTCGGCTGGCAGCCCGCCGTCGGCAACGGCGGCACCGCCGGCACGACCGGCCAGTCCCGCGCCGTCGAGGCGATCGCCGCCGAGGTCTCCTCGCCGGTCTCCGGCGGCCTGTCCTACAGCGCCCACGTCTCCGGCGTCGGCTGGCAGGACGAGGTCTCGGGCGGCGCCGTGGCGGGCACCACCGGCCAGGGCAGGGCGGTCGAGTGCGTGAAGATGCGCCTGACCGGCGACCTCTCCGAGTACTACGACGTGTGGTACCGCGCCTACGTGCAGGACTACGGCTGGCTCGGCTGGGCCAGCGACGGGGCCCGCGCCGGCACGACCGGCATCGGCTACCGCGTAGAGGCGCTCCAGGTCCGCGTCCTCGCGAAGGGCTCGGCGGCCCCGGGCCCGACGGACGGCGCGTACAGGGATGTAGCCGACGAGAAGGTGATTGGCGTTCCGCGGATTAGGCTCGTTACTTGGCTTACCCAGCATCAATATGACGGTTACTACCTCGGGACTCCATATTCCACTGGATTCTCTATTCCTACTTGCACCTATCCCAACGGGGAGAGACGCTGGGATGGATATTCTGGTATGAACTGCACTGGCTTTGTCGCTCATGCGTGGTCGAAGTGCGGCGGTAATCTCGCGGCAGTTGCTGCAAATAACAGCCATTCGCCTTGGGCCGGAGGCCCCGGTGGAGGTGGTTATATCAACGCGTGGCGTTTTTACGGCTATGCGATCGATTCCGGTTCAAAGGTTTATGAGTTCAACAAAGTGCAGGATCTACTGAATAGTGGGTTGGCAAGAAAGGGCGATGTCATTTTCTTCAAGACTGCTCCTAACGTCGATTGTCATATCGGATTTTTCTGGGGTGACAATCCTCGGGACAATAAGATGTGGCACTCTTCGTCGCCCGCTAATCAGATCTCGTCCATTTATAACTATTCGAACCCGGCTGAAATTAACCAGCACGTTTGTCTGATTAAATAGCTGCTGGTTAAATAGCCTCTTCGGCTTGGCTCCCGTCCCCCCAATCTAGTAGACTTGGAAACCGTTGCTAGATTAGGGGGATTTTCCATGAGACGCTCCACGAAACGAATTTCCGGTGCCGCCGCCGCGCTGGCGGTCGCGGCCGCCCTGGCCCTGTGCGGGCCCGCGGCCTACGCCGCCCCCGCCGCCCCGGGCGACGCGCAGGCCCCGGCCGCCGGGGCCCAGCCCGCCGACGGGGGCCCCGGCGCCCAGGCCGACGCCGCCCAGCCCGCGCAGGCCGACGCCTCCCAGCCCGAGGCCTCGCAGGCCGACGGCGCCCAGGCGGAGCCCGCCCGGTCCGAGGCGGCCGCGCCCGTCTCGCTCTCATACTCGGCCCACGTCTCCAATATCGGCTGGATGGGCGCCGTCGCCGGCGGCGGGGTCGCCGGCACGACCGGCAGGGGGCTCCCCCTCGAGGCGCTGCGCCTCGTCCTGTCCGACGCCTCGACCGGCGAGCCCCTCGGCGCCGACGCCGTGTCCGTCGAGGCCCACGTCTCCAACGTCGGCTGGCAGCCCGCCGTCGGCAACGGCGGCACCGCCGGCACGACCGGCCAGTCCCGCGCCGTCGAGGCCCTGAGGGTCAGGCTGTCCGGGGAGCTGTCGGCCCGCTACACCGTCTGGTACCGCGTCCACTCCGCCGAGTTCGGCTGGCTGGGCTGGGCGTGCGACGGCGCCGACGCCGGCTCGGCGGGCTACGGCCGCGCCGTCCAGGCCGTCCAGGTCGCGGTCCTGCCCAAGGGCGACCCCGCCCCGGGCGACACCTCCACGCCTTTCGTCGACAGGTCCTCCGAGCCCCCCTCGGTCTCCTACCGCGCCCACGTCGCCGGCATCGGCTGGCAGGGCGCCGTCTCGGACGGCGCCGTGGCCGGCACCACCGGGCAGGGCCGCGCCCTCGAGGCCCTCTCGGGCTCCGTCTCCTGGTACGGGCACGGATCCTCCTCCCTCGAGGTGAGGGCCCACGTCTCGAACGTCGGCTGGCAGGGCTGGACCTCGGGGACCGCCGGCACCACCGGGCGCTCCCTGGCGGTCGAGGCGCTCCAGTTCAGGCTCTCCGGCGAGGCCGCCTCGTCCTACGACGTCTGGTACCGCGTTCACTGCTCCGACTACGGCTGGCTCGGCTGGGCCAAGGGCGGCGCGTCCGCGGGCACGGTCGGCCTGTCGAAGGCCGTCCAGGCCGTCCAGGTCGTGCTCGTCCCCAAGGGCGGCGCCGCGCCGGGGCCGGCCGGCGGGGCCTTCCGCGGCGCCGGCGAGCGCCTGTCCGGGTCGTCCCTCTCCGTCTCCGGCTCGCCGGCGGGCTCGTCGTTCTCGGGCGGGGTCCTGACGCTCGGCTCCGAGAGGGGGCCCGTGCTGGGCTCCGTCGCCGCGACCGTCGACAACCTCGAGTCCGACGGGTCGGTCTGCTACCGCGGCCTGCTGCTGGGCTCCGGCTGGCAGGGGGAGGCCAGCTCCGACGGGGCGCAGCTCGGCGCCTCGGGCGGCGGGCTCCAGCTCAAGGCCGTCCGCTTCGAGCTGTCCGGCGGCCTCGCGGAGCGCTACGACGTCTGGTACCGCTCCTGTGACTCCGCGCGCGGCTGGCTCGGCTGGGCGAGCGCCGGCGAGCCCTCCGGCGTCGAGTCCGGCGCGTCGGGCCTCACCGCCGTCCAGGTCGCCCTCGTCGCGAAGGGCTCCGGCGCCCCCGGCCCGGCCGAGGGGGCCTACGTCTCCGGCGCCGCCTCCGGCCCGTCGCTCGTCCTGCAGGGCCATGTCGCCGAGCGCGGCTGGCTGCCCGCGGTGGGCGGCGGCGAGGACGTCGGCACGACCGGCAGGGGCCTCGCGCTCCAGGCCGTGCGCGCCTCCCTCGAGGGGGCGGGCGAGGGGAGCTCCGTCTCCGTCGCGGCCCACGTGGCCGGCATCGGCTGGCAGGACGCCGCCTCCGCCCCCTCCTACGCCGGCACGGTGGGGCAGGGCCGCGCCGTGCAGGCCGTGAGGGTGTCCCTCTCCGGCCCCGTCTCCGAGCGCTACGACGTCTGGTACCGCGTCCACGCGGCCGGCTACGGCTGGCTCGGCTGGGCCAAGGACGGCGAGGCCGCGGGCACCGAGGGGCTCGGCGTCCAGGCAGAGGCCCTCCAGGCCGTCCTCGTCGAGAAGGGCGGCGACGCCCCCTCGACGGGCGACCCCGCCGAGCTCTCCGTCCCCTCGCTCAGCCTCAGGGCCCACGTCTCCGGCGTCGGCTGGCAGCCCGCCGTCGGCAACGGCGGCACCGCCGGCACGACCGGCCAGTCCCGCGCCGTCGAGGCGATCGCCGCCGAGGTCTCCTCGCCGGTCTCCGGCGGCCTGTCCTACAGCGCCCACGTCTCCGGCGTCGGCTGGCAGGACGAGGTCTCGGGCGGCGCCGTGGCGGGCACCACCGGCCAGGGCAGGGCGGTCGAGTGCGTGAAGATGCGCCTGACCGGCGACCTCTCCGAGTACTACGACGTGTGGTACCGCGCCTACGTGCAGGACTACGGCTGGCTCGGCTGGGCCAGCGACGGGGCCCGCGCCGGCACGACCGGCATCGGCTACCGCGTAGAGGCGCTCCAGGTCCGCGTCCTCGCGAAGGGCTCGGCGGCCCCGGGCCCGACGGACGGCGCGTACAGGGACCGCCCGCTGCATCCGAATTCGGTTGTTCTCAACGTCCCTTGTACAATGCAGAACCCCGAGCTTCCGACTGGCTGCGAGTCCGTTGCATTGACCAATGCGCTTAACTATTACGGATTTGGTTTGGGTAAAACCGTCATTGCAGACGCGTATATGCCTAAGAGCAGTTGGGATTTTGTTACGGCGTTTTGGGGCAATCCTCATAGCGCTTCGAATGGGAACTGCATATCTGCTCCCGGACTGACCAATACCGCTAATTCTTTCTTGATTAGTAGTGGCAGTAGTTTGCGAGCCTACGATGTGACCGGTACTGGTTTCTATGACCTTTATTCGTACTTGGAAGCTGGACATCCCGTTATTATTTGGTCAACGATAGGTATGCAAAACCTGGGAAGTTGCTATGCGACCCAGGCTTACGGCGGAAGGGTTTATCGAACCTATACCAACTCTCACACCGTTGTCTTAAGAGGCTTTAATCGCTCCCTAGGTACCGTTTACATTGCCGATTCACTCGCTGGCTATGTCTCTAACTCAGCTCAGCGCATTGCTTCGCTATACTCGCAACGAGGAGCTCAGGCGGTCGTCATAAAATAAGCGCCGTCGAAGTCGAAGGAAGGTGGAATCGTGAAGCGTCTCTTAGATGTGTCCGTTTCTATACTTGTGGTTGTTGCGCTGTTCATGAGTCAATCATGGGCCGTGACTGCTGCATATGCCGATTATTCAATTGACGGATCTGATGATTCAAGCAGCTTTCATCTTGAAGGCTCTTCTTCCAATCAAGTTGAGCCGATCTCTGAGGGGCAAGAATCGGATGCTGGCTCCGTAGATTGCGAGCCTCAAGACGCGCAGCAGGTTTTATCGGGGGAGACTAACGAAGCCGCTGCCGCTGACTCTGCCTCTAGCGATCAGCTCACCGTCAAAAACGTTAGTGTTTCTGCCCATGTGCAGAATATTGGCTGGATGGATCCGGTTGGTTCGGGCAAGGTTGCCGGAACGACGGGTAGGGGCTTGAATCTTGAGGCGCTGAAAATCTCACTTGAAGTGGATGGAGCCACCTCTCAAGAACAGATTGCAAACGCCGTGTCCGTCGAGGCCCACGTCTCCAACGTCGGCTGGCAGCCCGCCGTCGGCAACGGCGGCACCGCCGGCACGACCGGCCAGTCCCGCGCCGTCGAGGCCCTGAGGGTCAGGCTGTCCGGGGAGCTGTCGGCCCGCTACACCGTCTGGTACCGCGTCCACTCCGCCGAGTTCGGCTGGCTGGGCTGGGCGTGCGACGGCGCCGACGCCGGCTCGGCGGGCTACGGCCGCGCCGTCCAGGCCGTCCAGGTCGCGGTCCTGCCCAAGGGCGACCCCGCCCCGGGCGACACCACCTGTCCTTTTAAGAGCCGTAGCGATGAACCTGCCTCAATCACTGTTCGCTCACATACGTCGAATATTGGGTGGATGTCGCCCGTAGGTGGCGGATCTGTTGCCGGGACAACTGGTAGGGGCCTTCCCATGGAGGCTCTTGAGGCTCAGCTTGGCTGGTATGGTCACTCGGGCTCCATTGAGCTTCGTGGCCATGTTTCTAATGTTGGCTGGCAGCAGTGGTCTGAGGGGCGCTGTGGAACGACTGGTAAGTCCCAGCGTCTCGAAGCCGTCCAGATTCGTCTAACCGGTGAGGCAGCTGAAAAATATGATATTTGGTACTGTGCTCATGTCTCGGGTATAGGCTGGCTTGATTGGGCTTGCAATGGAGCTGCCGCTGGTTCTGCCGGTAAAGGCAGGGCTATCGAAGCGGTTAAGGTAATCCTTGTGGAGAAAGGCGGAGCAGCTCCCGGCTCTTCGGACAAGGTTTTTATCGGCGATCCAGATGCTGTTACGGTTTCCGGATCGGCCGTTTCTGGGGAGGGTCTTGGCTCCTCTTCTGGTCAAAAGGCCACGATCGGGGGCAAGGGCGCTAAACTGCTGAGCTCTATTGCCTTAAGCGTTGCTGGCCAGACTGATGACGGATCAATTTCCTATGCCGTTATGGATGCATATTCAGGCTGGGGTGCTTCTGTATCGGATGGCGGTGCTGCCAAGGCGGTATCCGGTGCACCCATAAAAGCGATAAAAATGTCGCTGAGCGGCCAGCTCGCTGCCAATTATGACATCTGGTATCGAGTATACGATTCCGGTAATGGCTGGACGGGCTGGACGTCAAATGGTCAGGCATGTGGCGTCTCTGGTGGTTCTTCCGGTTTGTGCGGTATCGATGTTGTACTTGTAGGTAAGGGTCAGTCTTCGCCTGGCTCCACTGCCAATGCATTTATCGAGGCGTCCGGAATCGGTCTTATTTCTCAAGCGCACGTTGCTTCTGCAGGCTGGTTGGCTCCCGTTGGCAATGGCGAAACTGCAGGTCAGACAGGTATGTCTCGTTCTCTGCAGGCGTTGTATGTTTCGACGCAGGGTATTGATGCCTCCGTCGAAGTGTCGGCACACGTTGCGAATATCGGTTGGCAACCATACGTCTCGGGTGCTTCCTACGCTGGCACTGTTGGCAAGGGTCTCGCAATTCAGGCGGTTAAATTAAGGCTATCTGGCAAAGACGCTTCAAAATACGATATTTACTACCGTGTTCATGCGGCGGATTATGGCTGGCTTGGTTGGGCTAAAAATGACGCCGCAGCTGGCACCGTTGGGTTGTCTAAGCAGGCCGAGGCAATTCAAATTAAGTTGGTTGCCAAGGGTTCGTCCGACGCTCCCGTTCAAGATCATGCTGCGTTGATCCAGCTTCCCGGTCTATCTGCTAAGGCAAATTGCTCCGGTCTTGGCTGGCAAGCATCTGTTGGCAATGGCGGTGTTGCTGGAACGGTTGGGCAGAACCGTGCCATGGAGGCAATGCAACTGTCCCTTTCTGATAGTTCCATGAGTGGCGGCATTTCGTATTCTGCCCATGTATCCAATATCGGTTGGCAGTCTGCTGTTGCGGACGGGGCTACATCGGGAACTGTTGGCCAAGGGCAGCAAATCCAGGCCGTTAAGATTAACTTGACTGGCGACGTTTCGAATTACTTTGATGTTTGGTATCGCGTCCATGTGTCAAATTACGGATGGCTTGGCTGGACCAAAAATGGATCACCGGCGGGCACCACAAAGCTTGCCATTCCTGTTCAGGCTTTACAGGTAAAGATTGTCCCCAGGGGCGCTTCCGCACCAGGCTCTATGTCTGATTCGTATTTTGAGACCTATCGTTATATGGGGTATCAGACCCCGGGATCTTATCCAAAGGTTAGTTGCAATAGCGTGCAGCTTCCTTCGTATTGCACCGGTTACTTCACGTATGTCACGCCTTCTCGAATTCCTTACAATGCTTCGCGACTGGATTGCATCAACGCATTCGTCCAGCGTGCTCGTGAATATATCGGAACGCGTTATATCGAGCCTTGGTCTTCTTGGCCGGGGGATGCGGTTGATTGCTCAGGTTTGGTACTGCAATGTCTGTATGCGACAGGCATGGATATGGGTTGGTATAACCCCTATAACCATCGTTGGTTGCCCGAGCAGACATACAATTCCATGAACTGGTATCGCAACAACACGTTTATGCCAGTTAGCACCTCTGCTATGCAGAGGGGAGATGTGGTCTACTACCAGGGCCATATTGGAATCTATATCGGAAACGGTCGAATTATCGATTCGTGGCCGGGGATCGGTGTGACCGAGCGTTCGGTCAATGCTCCAGGTCGTGTAATCGGTGCCGCTAGGCCTTTCGCATAGAGTCTGTTGAGGCGCTCCGTTGTAGGAGCGCCTCTTTTTGACTGTATGCTTAACGTTGCTTTTCTAAGCTTTAAATGCCCGTATGGAAGTGCGGTAATATAGCAGCTATTCGGTCTTTACATGTGGTCAATGTCTCGGGGGATATACATGAAACGTCTCAAAGCGTCTGCGGCTTTGGTTTGTACGCTATTGATGGGCTGGTCGCAAATCATTCAGCCTTACAGCGCGTATGCGCTGTCAGTCCAGGCCGCCGCTGCCTCGCAGTCGGTCTCGCAAACATCGATCGAGTACGAATCTCAAGGTGCAAGTTCTCAGGGAGCGCAGGACGATGCCTCGGGTTCTCAGGGTGTAACCGAATGGTATGGTGACGATGCAAATGCTGCTCGTCCTGATGGGAATGCAGACTCTGATTCAGGCGAACAGCCTGGAATTGGCGTTGAAGAATCTGGTGTTGACGAGTCAAACGGTGAAGCTCCAACCGATGATTCCACTGAGATGAATTCCTGCGAAGCGGACTCTTTGGAACCGAACTCTTGGCGTTTCGAAAACGGCGTGCTTATCGATTCGGACAATGGCGACATCGATGCGCAGTCTTTAACTGACGATCCTTTGCCCAATGGCGCTGTTGCACGCGGCATCGACGTCAGCAATCATCAAGGAACTGTTGATTGGAATAAGGTTAAGGCCGCGGGGATTGATTTTGCCATTCTCAAGGTCGGTCCGGTTTACGGAAAACCTGACGGTTCTTTTGAAAGAAACGCTGTTGAATGTGAACGTCTCGGCATTCCTTATGGCGTGTATTACTACTCCTATGCCCGTTCTGTAGAGGATGCAAATAAAGAGGCCGACAGGACACTTGCTTGGCTCGGTGGCCATCATCCGTCGCTTCCCGTTTATTATGACCTTGAGGACAGCTATATCTTGCAAGATCCGGATTTCAGCAAGGATAAGCTTACTCAGATTGCGCAGGCTTTTTGCAACCGTATGGAGGCCGTTGGCTTTAAGTCGGGTATCTATGCGAACCTTAACTGGCTTAACAACTACCTGAATTCTCCGTCGTTGAGCGGTTATGACCATTGGGTCGCTCAATATAATTGGCGTTGCGATTATGCTGGCAGCTACAGTTTCTGGCAGTATTCAAGCAGTGGCAATGTCCCGGGCGTTAACGGACGCTGTGACATGAACTACTGCTTCAACGGTTCTCTTCTGAACGTAGATGACAGCAAGATGCATATTCAGTATGAGGCGCATGTCTCGAATATTGGATGGATGAGCAGCAAGCGCGATGGATCTACGGCTGGCACAACGGGGCAGTCTAAATCAGTGGAGGATCTTAAGGTCAGCATCTTGAATCCTGTTGAAGACGGCTCTGTGCAAATTAACGCCAATGTAAGTGGCATCGGCTGGCAGGGCTGGGACACCCCCTCGGCCTCCGAGGGCGGCACCACCGGCCAGGGCCGCGCCGTCGAGGCCGTGCGCCTGAGGCTCACGGGCTCCCTCGCCAAGGACTACGACGTCTACTACCGCGTGCACGCCTCCAACATCGGCTGGATGGCCTGGGCCAAGGACGGCGAGGAGGCCGGCACCACCGGCTTCGGCAGGAGCGTCGAGGCCGTCCAGATCAGGCTCGTCAAGAAGGGCGACGCCGCCCCCTCGTCCGACGGGGCCAACGTCGACTACGCCTTCAAGAAGAAGCCCATGTCCCTGACCTACCGCGCCCACGTCTCCAACGTTGGCTGGCAGGGCGCCGTGTCCGACGGGGCGACCGCCGGCACCACCGGCCGCGGCCTCGCCCTCGAGGACCTCAAGCTCTCGCTCGACAGCTCCGATTACTCAGACGGCTCGTCCGTCCAGATCGACGCCCACGTCTCGGGCATCGGCTGGCAGGGCTGGGACACCCCCTCGGCCTCCGAGGGCGGCACCACCGGCCAGGGCCGCGCCGTCGAGGCCGTGCGCCTGAGGCTCACGGGCTCCCTCGCCAAGGACTACGACGTCTACTACCGCGTGCACGCCTCCAACATCGGCTGGATGGCCTGGGCCAAGGACGGCGAGGAGGCCGGCACCACCGGCTTCGGCAGGAGCGTCGAGGCCGTCCAGATCAGGCTCGTCAAGAAGGGCGACGCCGCCCCCTCGTCCGACGGGGCCAACGTCGACTACGCCTTCAAGAAGAAGCCCATGTCCCTGACCTACCGCGCCCACGTCTCCAACGTTGGCTGGCAGGGCGCCGTGTCCGACGGGGCGACCGCCGGCACCACCGGCCGCGGCCTCGCCCTCGAGGACCTCAAGCTCTCGCTCGACAGCTCCGATTACTCAGACGGCTCGTCCGTCCAGATCGACGCCCACGTCTCGGGCATCGGCTGGCAGGGCTGGGACACCCCCTCGGCCTCCGAGGGCGGCACCACCGGCCAGGGCCGCGCCGTCGAGGCCGTGCGCCTGAGGCTCACGGGCTCCCTCGCCAAGGACTACGACGTCTACTACCGCGTGCACGCCTCCAACATCGGCTGGATGGCCTGGGCCAAGGACGGCGAGGAGGCCGGCACCACCGGTATGTCGTGCTCTCTCGAGGCTGTTCAGATTAAGCTCATTAAGAAGGGTGCTTCCCATCCTGATACATCGGGATATTCCCATCTTGAAATACCTTCGGTGACATATTCCTCTCAGGTGAAAGGCGCTTGGCAGAATTCTGTCTCGGCCGGAGAGGTGTCCGGTACAACTGGTCAGGGAATTTCCATCACCGGGTTTTCGGCTAAAACTACTTCATCTGTTGCCGGCGGGATTAAATATCAACTGCATCTTTCGAATGTTGGCTGGACTTCTGGCAAGACAAACGGGGAGCAGCTTTCGTCTACTGCTGAAACTAATTCGGTTGAGGCTATTAAAATTTCTCTTTCTGGTGACTTGGCAACCTATTTTGATGTTTGGTATAGGGTCCATGTTGATAATGTCGGTTGGCTTGGTTGGACTAAAAATGGTGCCGTTGCCGGTAGCACTGGCTATGGGATGCATGTCCAAGCTGTCCAAGTTCGACTTACAAGGAAGGGCGCCAATGCCCCCGGGAGCACCGTTTCGCCGTGTTTGCTTGGGCAGCCTTCTGCATTTGCAAATCCCATGCAGAAGAAGATTGTAGATTTTGCCCGACAGGTACCGTCTCCTGGCCCGGGATTGTGCTCCGAGTGGATTGCAGATATCTACGAGCGTGCCGGATTTAGGAACGTCCATACAGATGCCTGCGATTACTACTGGGATTATTGTAAATTCACCGACTATTCTCAGCTGAAAGTCGGAATGGTCATTGCCGTTCCTTCGCATACGCATACCCGCATGGGCAGCATTTACGGTCACGTTTGTCTCTATATTGGCAATAACCAGGTTATGGATAATGTCGGTCAGATCAGGACGCTCGATATGGCGTACTGGTTGGATTATTATTCCACCTCATATAAGCCAAAGTGGGGTTGGTATGACAACGTGCCGCTTGCATAGCTGATCGAAAGTCATGTTTTCGCACGGGTTTTAGCAGTTACTCTGGTTAAAACGAACGGGCCGTTTTGCAACGGTCCGTTCGTTTCTATTTAAGTGCCATTCACGTTTTCGTTATTTAAGCAATTGCCGAAACGATAAATAATGATGCTAAAGATGGTCGATTGATGGGGGAGTCGAATGAAAAAGACGCAACGACTGCTAGCAACGGCAATGACGCCATTACTGATTCTTCAGTGTCTTCTGACGCCCCTTTCTGTCTGGGCTGATTCTTTACCGGTACAGCCGAAATCTACTGATTATTCCGTTAATGCCGCCGGCAGCTCAGAAGACGAGGACTTCGTCTTAAATGACGAACAACAGGGGGCTGAAGTCGAGCAGTCGACTGTGCCAGACAATGATTCACCCTCATCCGTTTCTAGCGAGTCTGCTTCCAATGCGACTGATTCGCCGAAACCCGAAAATGATGTATCCGCTGTCTTTGGCTCTGTTTCATACCAGACTCATGTACAGGATATTGGCTGGCAAACTCCCGTTTCAAATGGAATGACGGCTGGTACAACAGGTCGTGCTAAGCGCGTCGAAGCCCTAAAGATCAATCTGCTTTCACAAGATGGCACCCCTTTGGGGAGTGACAGCATTTCGGTCCAATCTCATATTTCCGGGATCGGCTGGGAGTCTCAGCCGGTGGGTAACGGGCAGACATCTGGAACAGTTGGACAGTCGCGAGCCATCGAGGCGATCAAGCTATCTTTGTCGGGCGGTCTTTCTGAATCGTATGACATTTGGTATCGCGTTCATTCTGCAAATGTTGGTTGGCTTGGCTGGGCCTCGAATGGTGAGCCTGCTGGAACACAGGGCTATGCTTATCAGGTCGAAGCTATTCAGATAAAGGTGCTTCCAAAAAATGCTCAAGATGCGCCAGCGCGAGGCGATGCCTTTAGGGACCATTCCCAGGAACCGCCTACCGTTTCCTATCGATCTCATGTCTCCAATGTTGGATGGATGGGTGTTGTCGCGAACGGAAAGACATCGGGGGTCATTGACTCAACAAATGCAATTGAGGGACTGTCGCTTAGTGTTAATTGGTATGGCCACGGAGGCTCTATTTCCTCTCGCGCGCACGTCTCTGGCATTGGTTGGCAAAGCTGGTCTTCAGGTACTGTTGGCACGACCGGGCAGTCTCGGTCCATTGAGGCCGTTCAGTTTAAGCTGAATGACGAGATATCTGCAACTTACGACATTTGGTACCGTGTGTATGCTCCCAAATTGGGCGGATGGCTGGGCTGGACGTCCAATGGGTCTCCTGCGGGCTCGGTGGGGAAAGGTGCTGCCATTCAGGGTATTCAGGTTTTGTTGGTTGAAAAGGGCGGCTCTGCTCCCGGCGATACGTTGAACCATTTCATTGGAGCTACGGATGTTCTGAGTGGCAGTTCGTATAGCCTTAATGGCAATAGCTTGGGCACTGTGCAGGGTAAAACGATTTTAATGGGTTCTGAGAGTGGCTCTGAACCTTTGACCTCGCTTTCTATCTCGTTTGATAATCAAGAGACTTCAGGTTCAATCGGTTATTCAGGCTGCTATGAATTTAATGGATGGAGCGGCGTTGTTTCTGACGGTGCTGCGCTTACCTCTAAAAACGATGGGCGTGTTTTAAAGGCTGTGAGATTGACTCTTACTGGTGATTTGTCTAATGCCTATGACGTTTGGTATCGGTGTTTTGACTCCAAAAAAGGATGGCTTGGTTGGGCGTGTAATGGCGCGGATGCGGGAGCAACGATACCGGGTTCATTTCTTAAGGCTGTCGAAGTAAAGATTATCGGTAAAGGCAGTGGCGCGCCCGGAGTAACGGACGGAGCGTTTGTTTCCGATACTTCCGCCGATTGCACTCATGTTGTTTATCAGGCCCATTCCGCTAATCGTGGGTGGTCTCCATCTGTTTTAGATGGGCAGGATGCCGGCACAACGGGAAAATCGCTTTCGCTTCAAGCTCTGAATGTGTCGCTGGCCGGTGTGGATGATGGCTCTCTTATTGAGGCACGAGCCCATGTTGCCAATATTGGTTGGCAGGAATGGCGGTCTGCCGGTTATGTTGGGACCGTTGGACAAGGGTTGGCCATTCAGGCTCTTGAACTGCGCATAAATGGTCCCCTGGCGAATCAGTATGACATTTTCTATCGAGTTCATTCGGCTGGTTATGGTTGGTTGGGTTGGGCCAAAAACGGCGATTCCGCTGGAACTACCGGGTTAAATATCCAGATAGAGGCTGTCCAAATAAAGCTTGTAGTGAAGGGCGGAAATCCTGGTGCATCGTCTGCGCCCGCATTTATCTCGGCTCCAGCTCTAACGCTCCAGGCGCATGTCGCCACGCTCGGTTGGATGAATCCCGTTGGCAACGGTGGTGTTGCTGGCACAACTGGTAGATCGCTTGCTATTGAGGCACTGAAGTCGAATGTCTCAAGTAGTGTATCGGGCGGTATTGAGTACTCCGCCCATGTGCAGGATGTGGGCTGGCAAGGCTGGACTTCTAATGGGAATGTCGCTGGCACAGTTGGCTGTGCAAAGCGTATCGAGGCTCTAAAGATTAGGTTAACCGGTGATTTATCGAACTACTTTGATGTTTGGTATCGAGCATATTGCCAAGACTTTGGGTGGCTCGACTGGACCTCAAATGGGCAGCCTGCGGGTACGTCTAGGATAGGCTGCAGAGTCGAGTCTGTTCAAGTGAAAATTGTTCCCAAGGGCGCTGGTGCTCCCGGCTCTACTGCGCGTCCGTTTACTGACCAGCCTTTGTTGCCGGCAGATATGATGACTATGCTTAATCGGGCTAATAGATATTCGAGCAATACAAGCTGGCTCATTATGGTTGACAGGCAAGCATGCCGCCTTGGAGTTTTTCGTGGCCAGCGCGGGTCGTGGAGTTACGCTCAATACTGGACTTGCTCTACCGGCGCCCCTAGTACTCCAACGCCTACGGGTGAGTATACCGTCACCGGCAAGGGCTACTCGTTTGGACATGGGTATACCTGCTACTACTACACGCAGTTTTATGGGGACTACCTGTTCCATTCAATACCGTACTACCAGGGAACTTTTAAACCCATGGACAGCCGAATGGGAATGCATATTTCACAAGGCTGCGTGCGTTTGCCCATCGATCGCGCTAAATGGATTTGGGATAACGTGCCCCTTGCTACCAAGGTGGTAATCTACTAGCTATTCCCGTAAGCGGCGAGTGCTTGTTATAGGGCCTTTTCTTGTTGCCGTAGTCTTGGCAACAAAAAAGGGCCCTTGCCGTTGGACAAGGCTCCTTTTTCTTCGTTCACCTAATTGGTGGCATTAATGAAGCTAACTCCCGATAGTATGGTTATTGAAGACTGTCTATCTAGGAGGCGATTCTTTTGAAAAGGCAATTTAGAGCATTTATTGTTCTGATTTCCTGCTTCATGTCGATGCTGCTTTTGAGCCCTTTGGCTTGTTGGGCAGATCAAAATGTTGGATCCAACGAATATGAATCCGTCCCAGAGACCCAATCCGACCCCTCGGATCAAACTGCTGCTGTAGCCGATGAAACGGCGCCTTCGATTGATGTTGCCATGGAGCCCAAAGAGGCGGTCCCGGATGTCAACTATAAATCTCACATTTCAGGCATTGGCTGGGAGCCGACGTTTACATCGAATGGCTCGATCTCTGGCACAACAGGCCAGTCTCGTAGGCTTGAGGCGCTCAGGGTTTCCCTCCCTAATTCAGAGGACCTTGGTATCGAATACCGCTCTCATGTTCAAAATGAAGGCTGGCAGGATTGGGTTTCTAATGGAGCTGTCTCCGGCACGACGGGAAAGGGCCTTCAGATTGAAGCCGTCGAGCTCAAGCTGACGGGTGACAGGGCAGCTTCTTATGACCTGTATTATCGCGTTCATGCTTCTAATTTCGGCTGGCTTGGATGGACCTCAAATGGGTCGACTGCGGGAACCTCCGGTTGGTCTTATGCCGTTGAAGCAATACAGATCGTCATTGTAAAGAAGGGTGATGCGGCGCCCGGCGATACCGCTGGCGCCTATGTCCCGTATGTCTTTAATTGCTCTCTTTCTCAGGTTGGGGAGACGACTAAAGTAACCCTAAATATTCCGCAGATCGAGGATATAAAACGACTCGGTATCGCCGATTCAATAAAGTTGTCTGGCTCCATGTCGTATGGAGGGAAGGTTACCCGTTCTGTTTCCAGCACGATTGCACTCGGAGATCTGGGCTCTAGCTCCAGTGAAATTGAATTTAGCGATTATGGTCCGTTTGACGTTACGTTGCAGTATTTGAAGAACGGAAATATTGTTCATGAGGATCATCAGTCAATTGGTATTTCTGCGAGCGAGTACAACCTTGCCCCTTTGAGTGCTTCTTTCCCCGTTGTTCTCTATTCGCTATCTTTCTGGGATATCAGCACCTCTTCTGCTGGAACGACCATTCCGTCAATTGTGATGCTCGATCGTCCAAGTGCCTATAACTGGAACTCGCTTCCATCCGGGATGTATGGTCTTCCGTACCTGACTCATGAGGAGAATGCTTCTAGTTCGAGCTATCAGGCGTTCGCGGATTATGTCGCTGCTCTCTACAAGATCAACCCAAAGGCAAAGTTCAATCTGTATATCAATGACATCACTTGCTCGTTGATCCATAGGATGATTTACGCCAATAAGATTCCCGCTGGTCAATACTCCATTCGGCTGTTGTCCGATGGATCTGCCACATATGTCTTTACCAACGAGGCCTTCGACGTTAAGGATCCGGATTCTAAGCAAGCGGAGCTGATTGCTTTATGGAACGCTGCCAAGAATAAGGAATACGAAACCGGTGAGGTTTCAAAGTCGTATAGCGATTATCACGATCACTGGGATTCTATGTATGCCGTGCTGAGTATTGAGCCTGGCACTCAGTGGTGGATGACTCGAACGAATCTGTTTACGAGTGGTGACGATAATGCCTTTGCTAACAAGATCGCATCCGATCCTAATGTTAAGAAGGTGAATGTTTCGAGCATGCTTACGAGCTTGCAGAATAGGGGAGAGGATACAGTCCAAGCGTTTAAGGCCCTGTACAACTTTAACGATGGTTATTTTGATGCAGCGACTCAACAGGGCAAAAAGGTGATGATGCTGCTTGGAACGTACGTTTCTTACGAGCAGAATTTTGACGACTATGCCAATTTGACCGAAGTTATCTATGGCGATGACTATTTGTATTATTACAAGGGGCATCCAAACACGCCGACGGGTATGTACCCCCAAAAGCAGGAACAGCTTGACCGTCTTGGCATTACCGATGTCGATTCTTCCGTTGCTGCAGAGCTGATCCTCTTCTTTAATCCGGAGATCGGCCTGTCTGGTTATGGGTCTAGTACGTATAACTCGGCCAGTGCCGATGCTGCTGGTGGACTTTGGAATTCCACGAAGGCCGAGGCCTTGAAGCCTGGTGCCGTCATCGATTATTCGATTATGGATTGGTTTGCTTCTCCGGTTACCGAAGACACGGATGCTGCAATCAGGTCCCTTTGCAAACAGGGTGACTCTTGTTATCTCGTAGAGTTTTCGGATTCCATACTTGCTTCGGCAAATTACGACTTTGCTATCTATTCGCACAATAGCGGTGCTTTGACTTATTTCAAGAAGGGCGAGTCGGGCTACGATGTTGTTAAGGTGTCACGAGGGTCTCTTGACGTCTTGGCAACTTCGCATGTTTCGAATGACGGCTGGCAATCGGCCTCCAAGGGTGGAAATGCTTCCGGTACCGTTGGTCAGTCAAAAGCTGTCGAGGCCATTACTCTTAACCTGCAGAATGCTCCCTACGATGGTGGCTTGGAGTACAGGACGCATGTTTCCGATTACGGTTGGCAAGATTATGCGAAAGAGGGGGAAGTCTCCGGTACTACGGGGCAGAGCAAGTCCGTCCAGGCTATTCAGATTCGCCTGACTGGCGAGATGGCAAATCGCTATGACGTTTACTACCGAGCCCATGTTCAGGATAAGGGATGGCTCGGCTGGGCCTGCAATGACCAAGTTGCCGGAACGACCGGTTTTGGTTTGAGGCTCGAGGCATATCAGGTCGTTTTAGTTGAAAAGGGCTCGCCCGCTCCTGGGGATACAAGTCAACCTTCTATTCAGAGGTCGTTTTCAATCAAGGCGCATGTCTCAAACCTTGGCTGGCAGCAGCCGGTTTACGAAGGCACGACCGCTGGTACAACTGGTCGTAATTTAGCTGTTGAGGCGTTGAAGATCAGCAGACCCGATCTTGGGTATTCAGGCAACATCGAATATCGAGCTCACGTTCAGAATATCGGCTGGCAAAAGTGGGTCAAGAACGGCAAAGTTGCTGGCACTACGGGAAAGTCTCTTGCTGTTGAGGCCGTTGAAATAAAACTGACGGGAGATCTCGTCAAGTATTATGACGTCGTCTATAGAGCTCATGTGCAAAACAAGGGTTGGCTCGATTGGGTTAAGTCGGGCGAGTGCGCCGGTACAACTGGAGAGGCCCTACATATGGAAGCGATTGAGGTTAAGTTGGTTGATAAATAGTAAGTGATGCAAGTCTATCATCTATTCGCTATTGCAGTAATTCAGTGGTTTAGTCCTACTGTATGAGTTTAATCTTGAAGGAGTTTATGATTTTTCGTAAACTCCTTTAGTTTAGCTACCAATTAATTATAGGGACTCGTTTATGAATTCATGTGCAAAACGATGCAAGTCTTATGGCGTTTTATTTGCTGTAATGTTTGTGGCTGCGTTATTAGTCGCAATTTATTATTGCAATTTGAAAACAGGGTTTCATGTTGACGAGCTGTGGACTTTCGGCCTCTCGAATAGTTTTTATTTTCCATGTATTTTTTGGGAAAACAATATGAATGCCAACTGGATGGATCCTACGTTCATTCAGTCTTATTTGACAGTTGATACAGGGCATGTGTTTCGGTTTGATTCGGTTTTATATAATCTGAGTAATGACGCACATCCTCCTCTCTATTTTTTCATTATTCATACCGTTTGCTCACTGTTTCCGAATGAATTTAGCAAATGGTTTGGCTTGGTTCCTAATCTATGTTTCTATTCACTCAGTTTGGTATTTTTATTTAAGCTTTCTTACAAAGTGTTTCAGAGTAAGCCAGTCGCTCTAATTTTAATGGCACTATGGGCTTTCTGTCCCATAGCGTTAAATCTAGTGACCTACATTCGAATGTATCTGTTATTGGTGACACTTGCCCTAGCATTTCTTGATGCGTTATTCGATTTGTTTAATGCTTCCTTCGCCAATCGATCGGTTTATTTCCGCCTATTTGTTATTTCTTTATTGGGGTTTTTAACTCACTTCTATTTCTATATTTATCTCTTTTTTGTTTCCTGTTTTTTTACTATTTATTTTTGGGCAAGAAAAGGGTGGATGTTCTCCTTTAAATATGGAGCCACGATTGTCTTATCGGTTTGTCTGTCATTTATCATATTTCCTCCAGCATTAAGCAACATGTTTGGGAATCACTATGTCGAATCGGCCTCATCACAATCAGGGGTAATGGTATTACTTAGACGAATTTGGCAATTTCTAGGGTCGTCGTCCGTTGATTTGTTCTTCGGATCAAGGCTTCTTTTGATTGCCTGCTTCTGTTTGTCAATTGCCCTTTGTTTCTACTTGCTATGGAATAAAAAAATTAATCGTGAGCATCCTGAGTCGATTTATATAGTTTTATTATTTAATTCATCCCTTGTTTTTTACGTCACAGCTTGCTATGTATCTCCTTTTACTTCGTCAAGATACATATGCCTGGCATATCCAGGATTACTGTTATTCGGATTTGGAATGATCTTGTATCTATTTAGATATTTGCAAATTCGCTATAGAAAAAATACTGATTTTAATTTTCAGGGCAGTATTTTAGTTTCTGTAGTATTTGTTTTCGCAATTATTGTTGCAGATTCTGTTTTCTTTTCTTCCAATGCTTTGTATTTATATCCGAAATCTGCTGACAATGAAGCCGCAGTAGAGAAGTACGCGGGTTCAACGGGGCTCTTTGTCTCTTATGATTATTATCAGCTTACTGCGAAGCTATTAGAAGTTGCCAAATTGTCTCGCATTCATGCACTGATTCCTGATCAGAAAGCAATTAGCAGTTTTTGCGATAGAAATAATATTGATTCTGATGATCTGGTTGTTTACATGAATAATCACGACTGCGAAGAAGAGGTTCTTTCTCAACTGAAAGATGAACTAGGATATAGTGGTTTTAAAAAACTGCCCGGATATACTCAAATCGATGATGGAACGTCTTGTTTTGTATATGTCCTTTATAGATAACAGTGGGAAAAGGGTCTTTAGTGAAACGAGATTCGGTGATTCAATTTCTGAAGTTTTCGATTGTTGGACTTTCAAATACAATCGTTTCTTACTTAGTCTACGCGGCACTCCTTTTTATTGGAGTGAACTATATTGTCGCCAATATAGTTTCATATTTTGCTGGTGTCATCAATTCCTTCTATTGGAACAATAAATTTGTTTTTGATAATGAGAGATCAGATTTGAGTTCACTTATTTCAAGTTTTTCCAAGCTGCTTGCTTCGAGTGCTTTTACTGGATTGATTATCAACAACATCCTTTTGTACTTTTGGGTTAGTGTGCTTGGAATTTCTTCTATTCTTGGTCCACTGCTTAACTTGTTTGTAACTTATCCTCTTAATTATATTTTAAGTAAGTATTGGGCATTTAAGTGATAGGTGCTTGCATGACAAAGATGGACATATTGCCGATTCTCTATCTCGTGGTTCCTTGTTACAACGAGGAGAGTGTTTTGCGGGAAACCTCTAAAAGGCTTTTGGAGAAGTTTTCCACTTTAGTAAAATTGTCTCAAATTAATGCGAACAGTAAGGTTTTGTTTGTTGACGATGGGTCATCCGATAAGACTTGGGAGATCATCGAATGTCTTCATCAATCTAATTCCTTATTCTGTGGACTTAAGCTCTCTAGGAATTGTGGCCATCAGAAGGCTTTACTTTCTGGGTTGCATAAGGCAGCTGAGTTTGCTGATTTAATAGCATCGATGGATGCGGATTTACAAGATGATATCAATGCGCTTGATGAAATGGTTTCAAGAGCTCGCGAAGGCTATGAAGTTGTATATGGTGTACGAAATGATCGTTCTAGCGATTCCTTTCTAAAACGTTTTACCGCACAATCTTTTTATCGCTTACAGTCTTCGTTGGGCGTCGATGCTGTTTATAACCATGCTGACTATAGATTGATGTCCAAGCGTGCTGTTCTTGCATTGTCTCAATTCCGTGAGGTTAATCTATTCCTTCGTGGTTTGGTTCCTTTAGTTGGCTTCAAATCTTGCTGCGTGTATTATTCGCGAGGGAAACGGTTTGCCGGCGAATCTAAATACACGCTCGGTAAAATGTTGTCATTTGCTTTTGAGGGTATAACGTCTTTTAGTACTAAACCGATTAGGATAATTACTCTCACCGGTTTAATCATTTCTATTTTTAGTTTATTTGCACTTGTATATCTTTTAATTGGTCATTTTATTGGCGATGTACAAGTTGGCTGGACAAGCATTATTATGTCAATTTGGTGTCTTGGCGGACTTCAACTTTTGGCTTTGGGTGTCATCGGCGAGTACGTTGGAAAGACTTATATGGAGACGAAGCATCGTCCTCGCTATTTTATTGAGGAATTTTTGTCCGATAAGGAGGACAAGGATGCCTAAAGTTAGTGTGTTGATGCCATGTTTTAATGGTGCTAAGTACATTTTGAAGGCAATTGATTCGGTATTAAGCCAGTCTTTCAGCGATTTCGAATTATTAATTTTCGATGATCAGTCAACTGATGGAACATTTGAGATTGTTTCCAAGCTAATGGATTCTCGAATTAAGGTATTTAGAAACGCCAGTAATCTCGGTCTTGTTGGAAACTGGAATAATGCCATTGAGAAATCTTCTGGCGAGTATATTCATTTCCTCTTCCAGGATGATATTTTGTTACCCGGGGCTCTTGAGTCTGAGGTTGCAGCACTGGATGCTAATCCAAAGTGCTCCCTCTGCTTCAGCGCTTCATGTGTTATTGACTCGAATGGTGTCATTACAATGAAGAGGAGACCTTTTAAGCGGGATATGGTTTTAGACGGCTCTAATTTTGCCCGCAAGACATTTCGAACTCATAATATCTATGGAGAGCCTTCTAATGTTATGTTTCGTAGAGATTGCTGGCAAAAGGTTGGACCCTTTAATGATTCTTTGTGTTACTCCCCTGATTGGGAGTATTGGATTCGTCTATCACTGAATGGTGATGTCTGCTATCTAGACTCAATTTATTCCTATTTTAGAGTGTGCAACGAATCTACTACGAACTCACTTTTTAAGGATAAAAAAGAGCAATTGAAACGCGATGAGTTTGATTTTGTGCGCGCAATTTGTTCACTCGATGGTATCAATATATCGTCGGTTGATTTAACCGCTCGTAAATTGTCGCTCTCAATCAGGAACATTGCTAAACGGATTTATTTTTCCGTTCACTGACTTTGGAAGTGATTGAATGAAAGGCATCATCCTCGCAGGCGGGTCCGGCACGCGCCTGTACCCGCTCACGCTCGTGACCTCCAAGCAGCTGCTGCCGGTCTACGACAAGCCCATGATCTACTACCCGCTGTCCACCCTCATGCTGGCGGGAATCCGGGACATCCTGGTCATCTCCACGCCGACGGACCTGCCCAACTTCGAGCGCCTGCTCGGGGACGGCTCGCGCTACGGCGTGAACCTCTCCTACGCCGAGCAGCCGAGCCCCGACGGCCTCGCGCAGGCGTTCACCATCGGCGAGGACTTCATCGCCGGGGAGCCGTGCGCCCTGGTGCTCGGCGACAACATCTTCTACGGCAACGGCCTGTCGCGCCACCTGACGCGAGCCGTGCAGAACGCCGAGTCGGGCCGCGCCACGGTCTTCGGCTACCACGTGGACGACCCCGAGCGCTTCGGCGTCGTGGAGTTCGACCGCGAGGGGAGGGCCGTCTCCATCGAGGAGAAGCCCGCCGAGCCCAAGAGCTCCTACGCCGTCACCGGCCTGTACTTCTACCCGGGCGACGTGGCCGCCAAGGCGCACGAGGTGAGGCCCTCGGCCCGCGGCGAGCTGGAGATCACCGACCTCAACCGGATGTACCTGGAGGAGGGGACGCTGTCCGTCGTGACCCTCGGCCGCGGCTACGCCTGGCTGGACACCGGCACCATGGAGAGCCTGCACGAGGCCGCCGAGTTCGTCCGCGCCGTGGAGCACTCCCAGGACCTGCCCGTGTCCGTCCCCGAGGAGATCGCCTGGGAGAACGGCTGGATCACCACCGAGGGGCTCAAGCAGGCCGCCGAGGCCTACGGCAAGTCGGTCTACGGCCAGCACCTGAAGAAGGTCGCCGCCGGCGAGATCGTCAACAGCCCGCGCGAGTACTAGGAACAAGGAGATTCGAACATGGCAGAGGAGACCTTCTCCCCCAAGAACATCATCGTCACGGGCGGCTGCGGCTTCATCGGCAGCAACTTCGTGCACTACGTGGTCAACAACCACCCGGGCGTCCACGTGACCGTCCTGGACAAGCTGACCTACGCCGGCAACCCCGAGAACATCGCCGGGCTGCCCTCGGACCGCGTGGAGCTCGTCGTGGGCGACATCTGCGACGCCGGGCTGCTGGACCGCATCGTCCCGGGCCACGACGCGATCGTGCACTACGCCGCAGAGAGCCACAACGACAACTCCATCGCCGACCCGGAGCCGTTCCTGCGCACCAACGTGGAGGGCACCTTCCGCCTGCTGGAGGCCGTCCGCAAGTACGGCATCCGCTACCACCACGTCTCCACCGACGAGGTCTACGGCGACCTGGCGCTCGACGACCCGGCGAAGTTCACCGAGGAGACGCCGTATCACCCGAGCAGCCCGTACTCGAGCACCAAGGCGTCCTCTGACATGCTGGTCCGCGCCTGGACCCGCACCTACGGCCTGCGCACCACGATCTCCAACTGCTCCAACAACTACGGCCCCTACCAGCACGTGGAGAAGTTCATCCCCAGGCAGATAACGAACATCATCGACGGCGTCCGCCCCAAGCTCTACGGGAAGGGCGAGAACGTCCGCGACTGGATCCACACCGAGGACCACTCCTCTGCCGTCTGGGACATCCTCACGAAGGGCCGCATGGGGGAGACCTACCTCATCGGCGCCGACGGCGAGAAGAACAACATCACGGTCCTGCGCATGATCCTGGAGGCGATGGGACGCGACCCCGAGGACTTCGACTGGGTCGCCGACCGCCCCGGCCACGACCGCCGCTACGCCATCGACAGCACGAAGCTCCAGCGCGAGCTGGGCTGGAGGCCGGCGCACACCGACTTCGCCGGGGGCCTCAAGGCCACCATCGACTGGTACGTCGCCAACGAGTCCTGGTGGCGCCCGGCCAAGGAGGCCACCGAGGCCAGGTATAAGGCGCAGGGCCAGTAGGCCGCACCCCGGCGAACCGCACCGCGGGGCGCCCGCGCGGGGCCGCAGGGCATGGGGATGATCCTGCGTCCCCGCGCGGGCGCCCCGGTTTCCCAACCTCTTCGATAGGAGCTTTTCCCACATGGCTGACATCGCATTCGAGAAGGACCTCTCCGTCGCCGAGACCGGCATCGAGGGCCTCAAGGTAGTCGACCTCGCCGTCCACGGCGACTCGCGCGGCTGGTTCAAGGAGAACTGGCAGCGCGCCAAGATGACCGCCCTGGGCATCCCCGATCTCAGGGTCGTCCAGAACAACATCTCCTATAACGACAGCCGCGGCGTCACCCGCGGCATCCACGCGGAGCCCTGGGACAAGTTCATCTCCGTGGCCCGCGGCTCGGTCTTCGGCGCCTGGGTGGACCTGCGCGAGGGCAGCGAGACCTTCGGCAAGGTCTACACCTGCACGCTCGACCCGTCCAAGGCCATCTACGTCCCGCGCGGCGTGGGTAACTCCTTCCAGGCGCTCGAAGACGGCACCGCCTACACCTACCTGGTGGACGCCCACTGGTCGCTGGAGCTCAAGAGGACCTACACCTTCGTGAACCTCGCCGACCCCGAGCTCGCCATCGAGTGGCCGATCCCGCTGGCCGAGGCCACCGTCTCCGAGGCCGACCTCAACCACCCGATGCTGAAGGACGTCGTCCCCATGGCTCCCAGGCGCACCCTCGTCACCGGCTGCAACGGCCAGCTGGGCCACGCGGTCCGCGCGCTGGCGGAGGAGCGCGGCGTCGCCAAGGACTTCGACTTCTGCGACATCGACACCTTCGACATGTCCGACCCGGACGCCTACACACAGTACGACTGGTCGCTCTACGGCACCGTGATCAACTGCGGCGCCTACACGGCCGTGGATAAAGCGGAGACCCCCGAGGGCCGTGTCATCGCCTGGAAGGCCAACGCGACCGGCCCGGCGCTCCTCGCCCGCACCTGCGCCGAGCACGGCATCACGCTCGTGCACGTCTCCTCCGACTACGTCTTTGACGGCACCGCCGAGGTCCACACCGAGGTCGAGCCCCTCAGCCCGCTTTCCGTCTACGGCCAGACCAAGGCCGCGGGCGACATCGCCGTGGCCGGGTGCCCCCGCCACTACATCATGCGCTCCAGCTGGGTCATCGGCGAGGGCCACAACTTCGTGAAGACCATGAAGGGGCTCTCCGACCGCGTGGCCGACCCCGAGGACGGGCTCACGCAGGTCACCGTCGTGGACGACCAGCTGGGACGCCTGACCTTCACGCGCGACATGGCCGAGGCCATCTTCCACGTGCTGGGGACGCACGCCCCCTACGGCACCTACGACTGCACGGGCTCCGGCGCCGTCAAGTCCTGGGCCGACATCGCCCGCGCCGTCTTCGAGGCGGCCAACGGCAACGGCGAGAAGGTCTTGCCGGTTTCGACCGCCGACTACTACGCGAACGCCGCGGGCCCCATCGCCCCGCGCCCGGTCCACTCCGCTCTCGACCTGTCCAGGCTCGAGTCGGTCGGCTTCCACATGCCCGACTGGGAGGAAGAGCTAAAACTTCATTTTGATTAGATGCCTTTAGTACATTGTTTGCATTCTTAAAATCAGTGAGAATGCAAACAATGCCATGGGCATTTATGCCATTTTGCCAAGTTGCACCAGGAATTTTTTGGATGGTTTTCAATGCATTTTAAACTTGCAAATTTGATTTTTAACGGATCTGATGCGATGTTGCAGTATCCATTGCTTTGCTATAGGGCAACGGAGGGTCTTGTTATTCCAACTTCGAATGGCGCTATTGAAATCATGAAATCGACCAATGTTGATTTCACAACATATTTTAATGCGCTATCCATTTATAAGTGGCGAAAATACACTACTGCAAAGGCGTTTTATCTTCATATCGAGTATTGCGGCTCCGCCTTAACGCTTCAGCAGACGTATGCAAATAATTATTCTTGGATTCCTTCTACAATTGATGGCTCTGCGGTTAGTTTGCAACGATCCGATGAATGGAGTACGGCTGAAATCGAACTCTCCCTTTGTGAGGGAGAGATTCTGCACGCTTTTAATATCAGTACTGAAGGCCCTGTTAATATTCGGAATGCGTATTATTATTGCGATTGTGAAGAACTGGATATTCATCCAGTTGAGCTAGCGCTTGCAACTACTACGTTTAAAAAAGAAGACTATATTGTCCGTAACGTATCTCTTTTACAAAAGAACATTATTGATTCTGATGAAGAGATTGCTGATCATTTCCACGTACACATTATTGATAATGGCCGTTCGCTGAATAGTGCAAACCTGGATTCATCGCGTGTTACTGTTCATCCAAATCCTAATGTCGGCGGGTCTGGTGGTTTTGCTCGGGGGATGATTGAGTCACTTGAGCAGAATCCTAAAGCGACTCATGTTCTCCTGATGGACGATGATGTCGAGGTTCTTCCCGAGAGTTTTATCCGCACTTTCAACCTGCTCTCTCTTCTCAAAGAAGAATATGCTGAGGCCTTTTTATCGGGTGCCATGATGAGCTTGGAAGAGCCCAATTTGCGTACCGAGGATTTAGGGTTCTTTACTGCTAAGGGAACTTTTTCTCCCCTTAAGCCTGCAGGCTATATGACCTCACTTCATGATGTCGTTGAGACCGAGATATATAAGGCCCCAACTGGCCTTTATGAGGACACTGCCCAACAGTATGCTGGCTGGTGGTATTGCGTTATACCTACCGCAACGATTGAACGTGAGGGGTTGCCCTTGCCCTTATTTGTTCGTTCTGATGATGCTGAGTATGCGCTTCGTTGCAAACCCAAGTTCATGTCCATGAATGGTATTTGCGTTTGGCATAATTCCTTTAAGTTTAAGTATAGTGCTGCCGTGGAGCGTTATCAGGTAAGCCGAAATACGCTAATCAGTCAGGCGACAACTGGCGCTGCGCCTCTCTCTGATTTTCTTTATGAGATTCGTCGTGAAGTTGAGCTCGACTTGAAGAAATTTAATTACGATGAAGCTGCTCTTGCCGTAAAAGGTCTTGAAGATTTTTTGAGAGGTCCGGAGTGGATTTCTCATCCTGTCGCTGAATCCCGTTTTATGGCGGCAAATCGTGAAAGGGAACAATTGATTCCCATCGAGCAGCTCATCCCTCAGGCACAAGAATTGGGTGTCGACTTGACGCAACTGACTTTTGGCAATTTGAGCCTTGGGGGCGACAGGTCTAGGCTGCAGGCATTTAAGGATTATCTGACCATTAATGGCCACCGTTTTGTTAACGACTCCGCTAAACGTAACGGTAGGGTTGCTGTTATTGATGCTGCGGGATGGGTTTATCCCGCAGGTAAAATCAGGGATGTTGACACGCTTATTGTGGTAGATATGCCTAATAAAAAGGGTGCCATTAGACGTATGGATAAGAAGCGATTCAAAGAGGTTTGGAGTCGTTTTCGTAAAGCCGAGAAGGAATTCAAGCGAAACAAAGATAAGATTTATACCGAATACGCTTCGTATAGAGATGTCTTTACTTCGATCGATTTCTGGAAACAGTATTTGAAAGAGGCGTCGGAGTAGTCTTCATGTGAGTGGGTTTCAAGGTGGGACCCACTCATTCTTTTGTATCATATGAGTAATTGTGCTTCGTTCATTGTTTGTTGTTGCGAAGGTTAAGCCATGTCCTTGCTTTCTACTATTAAAAAGATCCTCCCTGGCTCATCCCGATCGTTGCATGCTATGCATGAGGATATGGACCGTCGTTTTGACGAGGTTTTCGCCCGTATTGAGCAGGCCGATAACGGTATCAATATGAATATCAATTACAAATTCGATACTCGGCTATTTCCAGAAATTGAATTGCTCAAGCAACGCCAACAAAGTCTGTCAGAACAAATGAGGCTTCGCTTTGAATTGTTAGCGCGACGTGCGTACCCCGATCTCACCCCTTTTGAGCTCCGTTGCAAAATCTTTGATGCATTGCCCGACGCCGAGGGTGATATTCGATTGATGCAGCAGGCAAACGCGGCGTTGATGAGTAAGCTAGACGCGATTTGTGCTGCCGATAATATTCAATACTGGCTTTCTTATGGTTCTCTTGTTGGCACCTTGTCTCGATCGGGTTTTATTCCTTGGGACGACGATATTGATATCTGCATGCTTAGGTCCGATGTGGATAAGCTCACTGCCGCTTTAAAAGACGACCCTGAATATCAAATCACTCTTGTATATGACTGGTTTGTAAAGTGCCGTCAAGTTCGCTTTTGTTCAACTAATTCGCTTATACCTTGTTTTGTGGACATTTCGATTTACGACCGTGCGGCCGAGAATTCCAAGCGCGCGAACGATCGACTTAGGCAACTCAGAATTGAGCTTATGGATTTCTTTGACAAAAATGAACATGAGTTTAGTTTTTGGAAAGATAATCCTTGGATGTTTCATCCCGACAGTGGTCTTAGCGTGCAGTGCGGGGATGTTGACTTGGAAGCTCAGAGAACAGTTGTTTCTTCTGCGGAGATTGATCTTGTCCAGAGCGTATTCGATTCGTTTAACGAAAAGGCTCATGCACTTGGTTTGTTGACCGATGAGCCTCATGGCGATTTTGCATACGCGATCGATAACGTTTTTGATGCCCCTAAGCGAAAAATAATTTGGGATCGCAACGATATTCTTCCCGTAAGAAAGCATCCGTTTGGCGGTTTCTCTTTTTCGGTTCCTGCGAAAGCGGAAAAGGTCGCTGACGCCTGTTATCCTGGATGGCCTTACATGCCTATGGACATCTGCGGGCATGATCATTTTGCAAAGGATGTTTTGTCTGATCCTGATGTTCGCTCCGCGATGGCAAAGTTTGTCGTCGAATGTAATTAGTAGTTACAACAGCTTTGATTAAGGTATTTGAAATGCAGTTTAAACTTGCGAATGTTGTACTTAAAGTTGAAAAGCATGCAAAGGATTTTCCCGAACTCTACTATCGCGTGCTCTCTGGTGATGCTTCGTATGATGACGACATTCATTCACTTCATATCAATGGAAACGTTGACTTTTTGACGTATGTGAATGGCTTATCTGCTGGCAAATGGCAACAATATGCGTCTGTTGGCGGCGTCGTCTTGCATATGGCTTTATTTGGCAGGGGCCGGGTTGTCGTTCATGGAGTGAGATCTTGCGAACTGAATCCCGTCGAGCTTAAATCTTATCCTTTTGATGGCGATAAAGTTGATCCTTGCGTTCTCGATATCGATATCGATACAACCGGCTACGACTTGATCGGTTTTAGGATTGAGAGTGATGAGAGCTATTCCGTAGACCTCTTGAACGCCTCTTATCTGACTGATGTTCCTGAGGACTCAATTAACCAGATCAATCTTGCTCTTTCTACTACTACATTTAAGAATGAGCAGTACATTCTTCCGAATATTGAACTCGTTAAAGCAGGCATCTCCAAAGAGGACGGTCCGATTCGCGACCACTTCCACATGTTTGTCGTCGACAATGGGCAGACGCTCGATTCTGCATCACTTTCCGATGGGCTAGTCACCGTGCTCCCGAATCCCAATACGGGCGGTTCGGGGGGATTCGCGCGTGGAATGATGGCGGCTACTGAAACTCCTGATCGGTTCACCCATATCATCTTGATGGATGACGATGTCTCTATCATGCCCGAGAGTTTGATTCGTACGTTCAACCTGCTCTCTCTTGCTAGGGGCAAATATAAGGATGCCTTTATTAACGGCGCCATGCTTTCGATGGAGGATCCCACTCGTCAGTTTGAGGATGTCTCGTATGTGACGACTACTGGTGCCTATCGTCGAGTAAAAGAAGATCTGAATGTTGGCAAGCTGGCTGACATTCTCGAAAACGAGCGTACGAGTGTTGAGGTTGACCAGGCCTATGGAGCTTGGTGGTATAGCTGCATTCCGGTGAAGGCTATCGAAAAGAACGGTCTTCCCATGCCTTTCTTCATCCGCTGTGACGATGTTGAGTTTGGCATGCGCAATAAGCCTGTCTACATGACCATGAATTGCATTTGCGTGTGGCATGCAAGCTTTGAGGGGCGTTTCCGCGCTTCGGTTGACTGCTACCAGTACTTCCGCAACTTCTTTGCCATGATTTCACTCGATGATTGTGCTGATGAGAAAATGTTTGTCCTTCGTATTCAGCGAGGGGTACGTCAGAACTTGCGCGATATGGATTATCAGGCTGCTGAGTTTATCCTTGATGGCTTTGAGGACTATCTGCGCGGCCCTGAGTATCTCCAGAAGCTTGATGGCGCCGCGACGATGATTGGTAAGGGTAAGTTAAACGAAAAGCTGATTCCTGTTTCCGAAATGGATCCAGAGCTTCTTCGCAAGGCTGGGGTTACGGAGCAAGTGCTCGCTAATGTTAATCTGGAATTCCATCCTTCGAAATTTATGAAGTATTGGAGATCTATTCCTTACGACAAACACTATCTTCCCGATGCGCTGTTGCGCGGAAAGCCCGGCTATGCAGTTAAGAATGGCAGCTGTACGCTTGAAGGCAATTCGACGCGTTGCAAGACGCTGGTATTTCTTGATCCGACCCGCGAGAAGGGGTCGGTCCGCACGATGGATCGGGCGCGGTTCAAGAGTATTCGCCGCCGAGAGCACGAACTGATGGCGCGCTATCGTAAAGAGGGCAAGAGTGCCAGGGGGGCATGGAAAGATGCCATGCCGTACATGACTTCGCGAGAGTTTTGGGAACAGTATTTAGGTCTGAAATAAGAAGAGGTCCGGATTAAGCCCGGACCTCTTCTTATTTTGAATAGGTTTTATAGGCTTGTAACTCCCATTGTTTTCTTTCGACTTTTGCAACTGAGTCGAGGATTAGTCCCGTTGCTAGGCTCAACCCAAACAGGAACATGAATGAGGCCGCAAGTATGGCCGTGGGGAAGCGGGGGACTAAGCCGGTTTGGAAGTACTCCACAACAATTGGAATTCCGAGGGCAAGGCCTATGATGGCGAAGATGAGCGCTATAAGGGTAAAGAACTTGAGCGGACGATAGTCTTTAAAGAGCGTTCCAATCATTGCGATGACCTTGATGCCGTCGCTAACGGTGTTGAGCTTGGACTCGGAGCCTGCGGGCCGATCGCGATACTCCACCGGCACGTCTTTAATTCGCCAGCGGTGATCGACAGCATGGATGGAGAGCTCGGTCTCAATCTGGAAGCCCTCGCTCAAAACGGGGAAGGTCTTGACGAAGGGTCTGCTCATGGCTCGGTAGCCGGTCATCACGTCGTCAAAGCTGTAGCCGTAAATCCACTTGATCATGGCGCGAACAAGATTGTTGCCAAAGCCGTGGAAGGCCCTCTTGTTCTCTTCGGCATAGGTGCCGTTTGACAGGCGATCGCCAACGGTCATATCGGCTTCGCCGTTAAGGATGGGCTCGCAAAGCGCCTTTGCCGCCTCGGCGGGGTAAGTGTCGTCTCCATCAACCATTAGATAGCATTCGGCGTCGACATCACGGAACATTTGGCGGCACACGTTGCCTTTGCCCTGTCTGGGCTCGTGGCGCACCGTGGCACCGTGCTGCTTGGCGATTTGCGAAGTGCCATCAGACGAGTTGTTGTCATATACAAAGACGGTTGCACCGGGTAACTCTCGATGAAAATCGTCGACAACTTTGCCAATCGTCAGCGCTTCGTTGTAGCAGGGGATTATGACGGCGGTATTCGAATAGTCCATGTAGGACCTCCTTTAATGAATCAACGGGTCGAAAGTATACCTATCGTCTGCCCCTTTGATTAGATATGGGTTAGTTCTCCAGATTTGTTGCGGTGAGTTATCGTCAACGTGGGAGGGCTATACTTTCCACTGTTATGTTTTACGAGACAAGGAGATGGTCCGTGGCTGACAACGTAGAGAGTCAGAAAGCGGTGGCTAAACCGGCCTCTCACGCTAAAAATGATTTTGAAAAGGACAAGTTCATTCTTAAGCAGCTTGTCACCAAAGATTTTAAGATTAAATATCGTCGCAGTGTTCTGGGTGTGGCATGGTCCGTGCTTAACCCGCTGCTGATGATGATTGTTATGTCGATCGTGTTTTCGACAATCTTCGCGCAAGGTCGCAATGGTTCTATTACGCCCGAAATGTATCCGCTTTACTTGATCGTCGGTAACGTGACGTTCTCTGTCATGTCCGAGTCGACGAACCAAGCGCTTATGTCCATCATTTGGGCGTCCTCGTTGCTGAAGAAGGTCAAAGTGCATCGTTGGGTGTTCCCGGTGCAGAAGGTGTTGTTCTCACTCGTCAACTTTTCCTTCTCTTTGGTTGCCGTCGCCCTTGTTATGCTCTTTTTCCGCGTGGCTCCTACTTGGCATTTAATTCTTCTGCCGGTTTGCCTGCTGTTGCTCATGTGCTTCTGTATGGGTTTGGGCATGATGCTGTCAGCATTGGCAGTCTTCTTCCGTGACGTTATGCATCTGTGGAGCGTTGTTATTACTGCTTGGATGTATTTGACGCCGATTTTCTGGACGACAGACTTTATCAGCCAAATGTCACATTGGATCCAGGTCCTTGTGGTTGTGAACCCCATGTACAACTACCTCCAGTTTATGCGTGATATCTTCCTGTTTAATACCGTGCCTTCTGCGCTTACCTTTGGGCTGTGTGTTGTTTGGGCTGTTCTTGCTCTTGCTATTGGCTACACCGTGTTTCATAAGACTGAGCACAAGTTTATTCTCTACATCTAAGGAGTGCTGTTTATGACTGAATCTGCTATTGATTACAGCAAGCAGCCCCTTGCTGTTGAGGTCAAAGACGTCACCATGATCTTTAATATGGCGTCCGAGTCGCTTACGAACCTCAAGGAGTACTTTATTAAGCTCGCCAAGCACGAGCTGTTCTTTGAGGAGTTCCGTGCGCTTAAGCACATTTCGTTTGATGTGCATCGCGGCGAGGTCGTTGGCCTTGTTGGTACTAACGGTTCCGGCAAGTCTACGATGCTCAAGATTATCGCTGGCGTTTTGGAGCCCAGCGAAGGTGAGGTTAAGGTTCACGGCAATATTGCACCGCTGATTGAGCTTGGTGCCGGCTTTGACCCGGAGCTTACCGCGCGTGAAAATATCTACCTTAACGGTGCGCTGCTTGGCTATACCAAGGAGTTTATCGATGCTAGTTTTGATGAGATCATTGAGTTCGCCGAGCTCAAAGACTTTGTCGACATGCCGCTGAAGAACTTCTCTTCGGGTATGGTTGCACGCATTGCCTTTGCTATCGCTACGATTACCGAGCCCGATATCCTCATCGTTGATGAGACGCTTTCTGTTGGCGATGTCTTTTTCCAGCAGAAGTGCGAGCGCCGCATTCAGCACTTTATCGAGAGCGGCGACGTCACGGTCTTGTTCGTTTCTCACTCCATGGAGCAGGTTGAGCGCATTTGCCAGCGTGCCGTATGGATCGAGAAGGGTGACCTGCGTATGGATGGCCCCGTGGACGAGGTCTGCAAGGCGTACCACGACCAGTTCAAGTAGGTTATAATCTTTTAGTCGCGCGAACTTGTATCCGCTTGGACGTGCGGCTTTTATGCTCCATTAGCTCAGTTGGATAGAGCAGGGGACTTCTAATCCCAAGGTCGACGGTTCGAATCCGCCATGGAGCACCAATAGAGTTTTTGAAGACCCGGTTTAATGCCGGGTCTTTGCTTTTTGGCACGTGGGCGTGCAGTGCTCCCTCAACAAAAAGTCCGATGCAGCGATGCTGCACCGGACTTTCTACATCCCTGAATGGCTGTCTACCTTTGTCGTTGAGCTCCCTACGCCTCAGTCGGCTCCACGCCCAGCTCGTTGCGGACGAGCTCGAAGGCGGCGACGATGGCCTTGTCCATGTCGTAGTACTTGTAGCCGCCCAGGCGACCGGCGAAGATCACGTCGCCCTCCTGCGCCGCCAGCTCCTCGTACTGCCTGTACAGGGCCTCGTTCTTGGTGTCGTTGATGGGGTAGTAGGGCTCGTCGCCGGGCTTCCAGTCGGCTGGGTACTCGCGCGTGATGACGGTCTTGTCCTGCGTGCCGAACTCGAAGTGCTTGTGCTCGATGATGCGTGTGTAGGGGACCTCGCGCTCGGTGTAGTTGACCACGGCCACGCCCTGGTGGTCGGCCTCGTCGAGGGTCTCGGTCTCGAAGCGCAGGCTGCGGTACTCGAGCGTGCCCAGCTTGAAGTCGTAGAAAGCGTCGATGGGGCCGCAGTAGATCGTCCTGGCGGCGATATCGGGCTCGGCGGCGACCAGCTCCTTGTATTCCACGCCGCAGCGCACCTCGACGCCCTCGAGCATGTTGGCGACCATCTTGGTGTAGCCGCCCATGGGGATGCCCTGGTAGCGGTCGTTGAAATAGTTGTTGTCGTAGGTGAAGCGGCAGGGGAGGCGCTTGATGATGCTCGCGGGCAGGTCGCGGCAGTCGCGGCCCCACTGCTTCTCGGTGTAGCCCTTCACGAGCGTCTCGAAGATGTCGCGGCCGACGAGCGACAGTGCCTGCTCCTCGAGGTTCTGCGGCTCGCCGATGTTCTCGGCGGCCACCTGCTCGGCGATCTTGGCGCGGGCGTCCGCCGGCGTGACGACGCCCGGCCACATCTTGGCGAAGGTGTTCATGTTGAAGGGCATGTTGTACATGTTGCCGTGGAAGTTGGCTACCGGCGAGTTGACGTAGTTGTTGAACTCGGCGAAGCGGTTGACGTAGTCCCAGACATCCTTCATGGAAGTGTGGAAGATATGCGCGCCGTAGCGGTGCACCTGGATGCCCTCGACGTCCTCGGTGTAGATGTTGCCGGCGATATGGTCGCGGCGGTCGATGACCAGGACCGACTTGCCGGCGCGCCTGGCGGCATTGGCAAAGACGGCGCCCGAGAGGCCGGCACCGACGACGAGGTAATCGTACTGGGACATGGATAAGCTCCTTTGTATGTCGATTGGACAGTTACTTTAGTTTAGGGACAAACATATCTGGTGTCTTTGTCCCAGGGATTAGTGTAGCAGATGCCCTTTCAACAGCTCCAGCGCGTGTGCGTAGCCCTGCAGGCCCTCGCCGGTGATGGTGGCGAAGCAGGCCAGGCGGGCGTAGCTCACCTGGCGGAAGTCCTCGCGTGTCTCTACGGCGCTGATGTGTACCTCGACGGCAGGGATGGCGACGGCCTTGAGGGCATCGAGGATCGCGACGCTCGTGTGCGTGTAAGCCGCCGGGTTGATGACGATGCCGTCGGCCTTGCCGTAGGCCTCCTGGATCTTGTCGACGATGGTGCCCTCGTGGTTAGACTGGAAGACCTCGACTTCTTCGAAGCCCTGTGCGGCGCCCGCTTCCTGGCAGATCTGCACTAAGCGGTCGTAGTTGTCGCTGCCGTAGATGCCCGGCTCGCGAATGCCGAGCATGTTGAGGTTGGGCCCGTTGATGACGAGTGCTTTCATGGTTGCTTCCTTTGCGGTTGGGCGGGCGGTGAGGCGGAATGAAAAACCACCACAAAGTTGCCTGTCCCCTTTGTGGTGGTTTTTGTTAGAGAGCGGGTGGGAGGGTGTCGAGGACGGCACGGGCGGTGTTGGCGGCGCAGTCGCGTGAGTCGATGATGTGGTCGGCCCAGGCGCGGTAGCGCGGCATACGCTGCTCGGCGAGCTTGTCGATGCCGTCGCGGGCGGTGATGGGGCGCCCCTTGTGGGCGAGCTCGTCGAGCTTGCGGTTGAGCATCACGATCTGGCTGTTCTGGTGCAGCAGCGGATAGTTTTCGTCGCGCGTGACCACGCCGCCACCCGTGGAAAGCACCAGGCCGCTGCGCTTGGAGATGTCGGCCAGCACCGCCGTCTCCTGCTCGCGGAAGGCCGCCTCGCCGTGCTTGACGATAAAGTCGGCGCAGGGCATGCCCAGACGCTCCTCGAGCGCGCGATCCAAGTCGATGTGCTCGCGATCCGTGAGCAGGGCGATCCGCTCGCCCACGCGGGTCTTGCCCGAACCTGGCATGCCAATCAGGGCGATGTTCTGCTCGCGGTGAGACAGGCGCTCCGTTACGTCCAGGATGCGCTCGCGCGGGGTGGCTTTGCCGGTGTAGCGCTCAACAGCCCGTGCTGCTTGTGCCACAAGCATAAGCAGACCGCCGATGCAGGGGATGCCGCGGCGCTCGGCCTCGAGCATCAGGCCCGTGCGGGCGGGGTTGTAGACAATGTCGATGACGCCCTCGAGCGCATCGAGGCCTTCGAGCGTGCAGGGAGCGTCGGGGCAGTGGGGGAACATGCCGGCAGGCGTGCAGTTGACGAGCAGCGCGGCATCGGATTGCTGCGCGATGTTGCCATAGTTGACCTCGCTCGTGCGTCCGGCAGGCACGACGGTGGCGCCCAGGTCGCCGAGCACCATGCTGGCAGTGGTACCTGCGCCACCGGTGGCGCCGAGCACAAGGACCTTCTTGTCGGCAACTTCAACGCCCAGCTCCTCGACTAGACACTGAAAACCAAAGTAGTCAGTGTTGTCGCCGCGCAGGCGGCCGTCGGGCAGGCGCGTGATGGTGTTGACGTTGCCCATGCGTTCGGCGAGTGGACTCAGCTCGTCCAGGTATTCCATGACGGTGCGCTTGTAGGGGATGGTAACATTGGTGCCCTCCCACTCGTCGCCCGTCATAAAGGCCGCGAGCTCCTCGGGCTCGCGCTCAAAACGCACGTACTCAAGCCCCGCCAGCTCCTTGTAGATGGTCGGGGTGTAGCTGTGGCCCAGCACGCGGCCCAGCACGCCGTAGGGGCGGGTTGCGGCGACATCGGTCATCTAGAGCACCTCCGTGTAACTGCCAAAGTAGGTGAAGCTCTCGCACACGTCGTCGATGGAATCGAGCAGATCATCGAGGGCCTTGCTGCCAAAGGGGCAGTCCAGGTCAAAGTAGAACATAAACTCAAAGTCGCGACCGGGGATGGGGCGGCTCTCGAGCTTGATGAGGTTGATGCTGAGTGCGTAGAAGCGCTCGAGTACGCGATAGAGTGCGCCCGGCTCGTTGGCCGTGGTAATCATGAGCGAGGTGCGGTTGGCGCCGGGGTAGACGCGTGGCTCGCGGCTGATGACGACAAAGCGCGTGTAGTTGTTGTCCGAGTCCTGGATGTTGGGCTCCAGCACCTCCAGGCCATAGAGTGCCGCGCAGCTGCGCGATGCGATGGCGGCAACATCGGTGCGCTCGGAGCTGGCGACCATCTCGGCCGACATGGCCGTGTTGGGGTACTTGTTGGCGTGCAGGTCGTGCGCCTCGATAAAGCCGGCGCATTGGGCAATGGCCTGGCCGTGGCTGTAGACCTCGTGCACGTCCGCAAGCTTGGTGCCGGGCTTGACGAGCAGGTTGTGGTCGATTTTGAGGCGAAGCGAGCGCACGATATGGAAGTCGAACTGGGCGAGCAGGTCGTAGACGGCGTTGACCGAACCGGCGGTGGAGTTCTCGATGGGCAGCACGCCAAACTCGCAGAAGCCGTCGCGCACGGCGCGCATGACGCCCTCGAAGGTCTCGAAAAACGCGATGTCGGGCACGTCGAAGAGCTTGCACGCGGCGATTTGGCTGTAAGCGCCCTCGACGCCCTGGCAGGCGACGGTGGCCGTTTGAGGGAAGGGCGTGTCGGAGGCTGCAGCCGTGGCGTGGGCCTTTTGCGAGACGGTGATGCCCTTGAGCTCGTTGATGTAGCGCTGCTGCTCGGCCTTGCTCATGCTCATGAGGAGACGGAACAGGGTGATGGTCTGCGCCTCGTAGCGCTCGGGCGCGCGGCTGGCGAGGTTGTTGAGCTTGGAGCGCTCACGGGCGGGGTCGAAGACGGCCTTGCCCATCTCGATTTTTGACTTGGCGACCTCGGTGGCAATGTCCATGCGCTCGACAAAGCTGTTGAGGAGCGCGGTGTCGATGCCATCGATGGTCTGGCGAATATCGGCAAGGTCCATGGAAGTCCCTTTCGCGTAACGGCTGAGTTGACAGGCAACTCAGGTGAGTCGGGTTAGAGCTGGCCTGCGTCCTCGAGGAGAGCGTCCCAGATGGCGAGGGCGGCGGCTGCTTCGGCTACGGGGACGGCTCGGGGGACGATGCAGGGATCGTGACGGCCGTGGACCGAGAGCCCGGCATTTTCCATAGCGTCCATGTCCACCGTCTGCTGCTCGCGGCCAATGGAGGGCGTCGGCTTTACGGCCATGCGCCACATGACGGGCGCGCCGGTCGAAATACCGCCCAGGATGCCGCCGGCGTTGTTGGACTCGACCTCGATCTCGCCGGTCTCGGCATCGATGCGATACGGATCATTGTTCTCGCTGCCGCGCATGGCGGCCACGGCAAAGCCCATGCCAAACTCCACGCCCTTTACGGCGGGAATGCCAAACGCGATTTGCGCGATGCGGTTCTCGATGCCGTCGAACATGGGGTCGCCGATGCCCGCGGGAAGCCCATAAATGCCGCACTCCACGATGCCGCCGATGCTGTCGAGTTCGTCGCGTGCGGCTAGGATCTCCTCGCGCATGCGGCCGGCTGCGGCGGCGTCAATGCAAGGAAGATCGTTCGTTAGGATCGCTTTGCGGTCGGCCTCGCGATAGACCATATCGTCCATCGGCAGGTCGGAGATGCCGCCGATCTGCGCGACGTGCGCCATTACTTTAATGCCGCGGGCCTCGAGTGCCTGCAGCGCAATGCCGCCGGCGATGCACAGGGGTGCCGTTAGGCGGCCGGAGAAGTGCCCGCCACCGGCGACATCGTGCATGTTGTGATACTTCACGCGCGCAGGGAAGTCCGCATGTCCCGGACGGGGCTTGCGGCGCAGCTCGGAGTAATCCTTGGAGCGCGTGTTGGTGTTCTCGATAATCGCGGCGATGGGCGCGCCGGTGGTATGTCCATCGACAACACCGGCGATGATGTGCGCGGCGTCGGCCTCGCGGCGCTTGGTTGCGGTCTCGTCGCGACCGGGGGCGCGACGGTCAAGGAAGGCCTGCAGCTGCTCCTGGTCCACGGCGATGCCCGCCGGGATGCCATCGAGTGAGCAGCCGATGGCGGGGGAGTGCGACTGGCCGAAGATGCTTAAGTGCAAGACGTTGCCAAAGGTCGAGGACATGCTATTCCTCCTCGAGCGTGACCTTGCCGCCCAGCAGGCGGTAGTGGTCGAAGAAATCGGGATAGGACTTGTTGACGGCCTCGGCGCCGTGGATCACGACCTCGCCGGTGGCGCGGCTCGCGGCGATAGCGGCCATCATGGCGATGCGGTGGTCGTTGTGCGAATCGACCTCGCCGCCGGTGAAGGCATCGACACCCTTGATGATGAGGTCATCGCCGGCAATGCGCACCTGCGCGCCCAGCGCGGTGAGCTCGCGGGTGGTGGTGACCAGACGGTCGGATTCCTTGATGCGCAGACGGGCGCAATCGCGGATAAAGGTGCGGCCCTGTGCCAGCGAGGCCACGGCTGAGATGACGGGCACCAGGTCCGGAATGTCGTGGGCACTCATCTCAAAGCCGGCGAGTTTGTCGGACTGCACGGTGGCGGCGTTGGTGGAGCGCACGATGCGGGCGCCAAAGCGCGAAAGCGCGGCAAGCACGTTACGGTCGCCCTGTGCGGAGCTTAGCGACACGCCCTCGACGGTGATTGGGTCGGTGCCGATGGCGCCGGCGCACAGCCAAAAGGCGGCGTTGGACCAGTCGCCCTCGACGGCTACGCTGCCGGGCGTGCGGTACGAGCCACTGCTCACGCGGAAGTTTGTGACCTCGGGCTGGCCGTCCTTGGCCGGAATGCGCTCGACGTTGACCTCGACGCCAAAGGCCTTCATGGCCTGTATCGTCAGGTTGATGTAGGGGCGGCTCTCGATGAGGCCGGTTACCTGCACGCAGGAGGGCTGGGCCAGCAGCGGGGCTGCCAGCAGCAGGCCCGAGATGTACTGCGAGCTCACATTGCCCGGCAGCACAAAGGTGCCAGGGCGCATGCGGCCGCTCGTCTTGAGCGGAAAGCCGCCCAGACCCTGCAGGTCGCAGCCGGCGGCGATGATCTCGTCCGAGAGCGGGGAGAGCGGGCGGGCGCCCAGACGGCCCTGGCCCACGAAGGTGGCCTCCGCACCCAGCGCGCAGGCGACGGGCAGCATAAAGCGCAGCGTGGAGCCGCTCTCACCGCAGTCAAGCGTGCTGCCGGCAAGGGCCTTGAGCAGGCCAAACTCAACACTCTTCATGGTGGGGTGGACCTGGAAGCCGTCCTCGACGGTCTCGATGCGAGCACCCAGTGCCGTAAGGCAGCGCACCGTGGCCTCTATGTCGGCGCAGGTGGTGTTGCAGGTGACGTGTGTCTCGCCGTTGGCAAGCGCAGCGCAGATGATCAGGCGATGCGCCATCGACTTGGACGCGATGGCGGGAACGGTGCCCTTGAGCGGGGACGGGGTGATGCGGGCTAGCATGCGGATGCGTCTCCCTTCTGGCCGAGGCCCTCGGCAATGAGTTCGTGGAAAGTGGAAAGCGGCGTACGGTCGATGCTGCAGCGGCCAATGCCGTGCGGAATCACCAGGTCGATGGTGTCGCCCGCGCGCTTCTTGTCGTGGAGCGCCTCGGCAAAGACGGCATCGGCATCTAGGTCGCAGCGGGTCTTGAGGCCATGGCGGGCACAGAGTTCCTCAATACGACCGGGCAGCGCAGCATCGCAGACGCCGTGCAGGGCCGCGGCGCGCGTGATGATACCCATGCCGATCGACACGCAGTTGCCGTGTCCCAGCTCAAAGTGCTCGCAGGCCTCGACGGCGTGTCCGGCGCTGTGTCCAAAGTTGAGGAGCTTGCGCTGGTTGGTTTCGCACTCGTCGGCGACGACCACGGCGCGCTTGATGTCGATATTGCGGGCGATGATGAGCGCTACGCGGGCCACATCGCGGTTGAGCAGCTCCAGCGTGAGCGGGGTCTTCTCCAGCTCGGCGAAGAGCTCCGGGTCGGCGATCACGGCGTGCTTGACGACCTCGCCGCAGCCGTCGGCGAACTGCTCGGGAGTGAGGGTGGCCAGGCACCCCACGTCGGCGATAACCACGCTCGGCTGCCAAAAGGCGCCGGCCAAGTTCTTGCCGGCAGCCAGGTCGATGGCGGTCTTGCCTCCCACCGACGAATCCACCATGGCGAGCAGGCTCGTGGGGATCTGCACAAACTTGCAGCCGCGCATGTAGGTGGCGGCCACAAAGCCCGTCACGTCGCCCACGACACCGCCGCCGAGTGCCACGATCACGTCGGAGCGCGAAAGCTCGTGCTCGGCCACAAACTCCAAAATGGCAACATAGGTTTCGGCGCGCTTATGGGCCTCGCCGGCTTCGAAGGTGCAGATGCTCACCTCGTAGCCTGACGCTTCCAGGCTCTGCTTAACGGGCATCTGGTAGAGGGGGCCCACGTTGGTGTCCGTAACGATGACGGCCTTGGTGCCGCCGGCAGTGGCGCGCACGAGCGGTCCCGCCTGCTCCAGCAAAAACGTGCCAACATGCACCTGGTAGGGGCGTGCGGTGTCGATATCGATGGTAATCGCCATAAGCTTCGGTCCTTTCGACCTGGCGTGATGGGTGGTCTAGTGGGAGGCCTCGTCGTCGAGTGCGCGCTTAATTCGGTCGCCCTCGGCAAGGAGATTCTCCAGATAGCGCTGGTCGCGGTCTTTAAGGGCGCGGCTGTAGGCGCCGAGCGATTCGATCAGATGGTCGATCTCGAAGGCGAGCGCGTCGGCGTCGTCGATCATGAGCTCGGACCACATCTGGGGGTTGAGGTGTGCCACGCGGGTGAGGTCGCGGTAGCTGCCGGCAGAAAAACCGTGGTGAACCTGAGCGGTCGGGCTCTTAACATAGGCGTTTGAGACGACATGCGCGAGCTGGCTCGTAAAGGCGATGACGCGGTCGTGCTCGGCGGCGCTGGTCACGCTGAACTTGCCAAAGCCCAAGGGGCGCACCATCTCGCGCACCTGGCCCAAGAGCTCGAGCTTAAGGGCATCGTCTACCGCGGGTGGAACGAGCACCAGGGGAGCGCCCTGGAACAGGTCGGCGCGGGAGTGAGCGTAGCCCGAGAACTGGGTGCCCGCCATGGGGTGCGCGCCCACAAAGTAAAAGCCGTGCTCGCGGGCAAGCTCAAAAGCGCGCTCGCACACGATGCCCTTGACGCCCACCGTGTCGATCACCACGGGGCCCATGATGGCCTCGGTATCGGTGGCGTCGGCGAGCGCCTGGGCGTGCGCCTCGAGCCACTCGATGCAAGCCTCGGGGTAGCAAGCCAAGACGATGATGTCGCATTCGCCGAGCGTCTCGTCGTTGAGCTCGCCGGCGACGGTGCCCATGCTGGCGGCCGTCATGACATCGTCATCGGGATCCCAGGCCAGCACGCGGACGCCCGCCTGCGCATAGCCGCGGGCAAAGCTGCCGCCGATGAGGCCAAGGCCGACGATGCCGGCGCACTTGGGGCCGCCCTGGTTAACGCGCGCGTTTCTCACTGTACCCATGGGCTACTCCATGGTCTCTTGGCAGACAACCTCGCGGATGGCTCGGATGCGGCGCATGGTGTCGTCGAACTGATCGGGGGTGAGGGCCTGAGCGCCGTCGGACCATGCGCGGCTGGGCTCGTCGTGGACCTCGATCTCCAGGCCGTTGGCACCGCAGGCGGTCGCGGCGAGCGCCATGGGTTCAACGTAGCGGGTGTAGCCGGTGGCGTGGCTGGGGTCGGCGACGACGGGCAGGTGCGACAGGTGGTGCAGCACCGGCACGGCATTGAGGTCGAAGGTGTTGCGGGTGCGGGTCTCGAAGGTGCGGATGCCGCGCTCGCACAGGATGACGTTGTCGTTGCCCTCGCTCATGATGTACTCGGCGGCCATGAGCAGCTCATCGATCGTGCCGGACATGCCGCGCTTAAGCAAGATCGGAGTCTTGGTCTTGCCCACCTCTTTGAGCAGGGGGAAGTTCTGGGCGTTGCGCGCGCCGATCTGCATGACGTCGATCTTCTTGTCCAAGAAGACCTGCACGTCGCGCGGATCCATGATCTCGGTGACGATCGGCATGTCGAGCTCGGCGGACGCCTCGCACAGCAGGTCCAGGCCGGCGGGGCCCATGCCCTGGTAGGCGTACGGGGAAGTGCGGGGCTTGTAGGCACCGCCGCGCAGCATCGTGGCACCGGCGGCCTTCACGCGGCGGGCGATGCGGATGAGGTTCTCGCCCTCGACGGAGCACGGGCCGGCGATGACCTGGAACTGATCGCCGCCGATCTTGACGCCGTGGCCGCAGTCGATGACGGAGTCCTCGGGGTGGAACTTGCGATTGGCGCGCTTGAACGGCTCGGAGACGCGCTGCACGCGCTCGACGACGTCCATGGACTCGAGCAGGAACGGGTCGATCTTGGTCGTATCGCCCACCAGGCCGATGATCGTCTCGTTCTCGCCGCGCGAGACGTCGGTCTTCAGGCCCTTTTTCTCAATCCAGCTGACGATATGGCTGACGGCCTCGTCGCTGGCGCTCTGCTTTAAAATTGCAATCATGGTGCGCCTCTCATCTCGGTGGATAACCCTTGCAAAAACGGCCCGCATCGCGAGCCGTGTATATATGGTGCATGTGAGTTTATACTAATTGTTTCACTTTTGCGTTCTAAAGTGAGCCTCTGCGCCGCGTCTTCCTCGGAATGGTTGATTTCCGATCTCAGCCGAACACATTGAGCGGATAGGCCGTTCCCGCAGCTAGCCGAACGCCCCCGAGGCCCCTCACGGGCCCCGGGGGCGCCGTTTTCCCAGTTGAAGGAACGGTGGAGATGTGTTTCGATGGGTCCGGTGGCCATGCTCCGCCCTCCGCCCGGCACCTCTTCCCAGACTCAGCCGGACGGTCGGTCCGTCTATTCCGTTTTGCCTTCAGACTAGGCCAGCGGGGCATCGCCCCTCTCGGCGCGCGCCCTCTCGATGAGGCCCGGCGTCAGGTCGAGTTCGCCGATGGGCACCTCCTCCACGCCGTAGGCGTCCAGCAGCGCCGCCGCGTCGCCGCCGAGCATCGCCCTGAAGGCGCGGGCGGGCGTCGAGAAGCCGAGCGCGCCGCGGGGCTCGGAGTTCACGTGCGACATGGCCAGCGCCAGGTCCGCCGGGGCGAGCCGGTCGAACCTGAGGCACGCGCCCTTGGGAAGCAGCTTCCTTATCTCGACGTGGTTTCGCTCGCAGGCGCCCTTCTGGTCGCTGCGCCTGGGGTCGCAGTAGAACAGCCTCGTCTCGCCCGGCCCCTCGCCGAGGAGCGCCGCGATCGCGCCCTCGTCGGAGAACTCCGCGCCGTTGTCGGTGAGCACGGCGCGGAAGACCCTCCCCATGCCGTCGGCGCCCAGCACCGAGCGCACGCCCTCCAGCGCCGCCTCCACGCTCGCCGAGTCCTTCGCCTCGAGCAGGAGCGCCAGCTGGAGCCTGCTGGGGCGGTGGAGCAGCGTGAGCAGGCAGGCCGAGTCCTCCCTGGCGCCCTCGACGGTGTCCATCTCCCAGGCCGCGGCGCACGCGTCCTCCCCGAGGGCGAGGAACGCGGCGTGCGACCTGCGGGCGGAGTGGCGCGTGGCCGCCCGGCCGGCGGCGCGCTTGCGCGGCCTGTAGCCGACCTTGCGCCTGAGCTCCATGTTGGTCATGCCGTCGTAGCCCGCCGCGACCCAGCGGTAGATGGTCGACGGCGACAGGTCCACCGGCCCGCCGTTGCACGCCGCCATCTGCTCGGGGGACAGCCCCCGGCGCAGGCAGCCCCTTATGGCCTCCAGCCTGGCCGCCGCGGCCGGCTCGTCGGCATCGATCCCGCGCCTGGACGAGACGAGCACCGAGTCCGCGCACAGCTGCGCGGCGCGGGCCTCGTAGAAGACGTGCGGGCGGCGCTTGCAGCCCACCGCGCGGTAGCGGCCGCAGCCGTTGCAGCAGCGCGGCCACGCCGCCAGGCGCGGGCAGGCCGCCGACAGGTCGGTGCCGGCGTCGACGCGCTCGCCGCGCCTGGCCTTCGGCGCCGTCACGAACCTGTGCGACGACACCTCGGCGCTCACCGTCGAGGGCGACCTGCCCAGCTCCCTCGCGATCTCCCTGCACGAGGCCCCGCGTTCCAGCATCCTCTGGACCGTGTCCCGCTCGTGCCTGGTGAGCCTGCCGTAGGCCCTCGGGGCCGCCTTCTCGGGACCCTTCTTCCTCTTTCCGGACATGCCGTCCTCCGATCTCCCGGGGCCGGCCGGTCCGGCCCTCAGGGTATCGGGTTCCCACATTCATCCGCACATGTACGGATGAATGTGGGAGGTGTTCGGATGAAGTTGATAATCAAGGTCTTCCTCGGAATTGCAAAGCTTTTTCTTTTATTTTGATAGCCCGTGGTGCACTTGGGTATAATGCCTTTTGTTCGCCCTATTAGCTCAGGGGATTAGAGCGTCTGCCTCCGGAGCAGAAGGCCGTTGGTTCGAATCCAACATGGGGCACCATCGAACGTAAGACCGTCCGAACCTCGCATGGTCCGGGCGGTTTTTCTTATACCGACGCGACGTGATGGGACGTGGTATGGCAGCAACGGATATCGAGCGTGGACTCTCGACCGCCGAGGTCGAGGAGCGCATCGCCGCCGGTAAGATCAACCGTAACATGGAGCTCAAGACCAAGTCGGTCAAAGAGCTCATCATCGAGAACCTCTGCACGCTGTTCAATTTGATCAACGTGATTTTGGCGTTCCTAGTCATTTTGACCGGTTCGTTTAAGAATCTGACGTTCCTGTTCGTAGTGTTCCTCAATACTGCTATTGGCGTCATCCAGTCCATGCGTTCCAAGAAGATGGTCGATAAGCTCACGCTGCTGACCTCCAAGAAGGCCATTGCGGTGCGCGACGGCGCCGAGGTGGAGCTCGACCTGGACCAGATCGTGCTCGACGATATCATCCGCCTGGGGCGCGGCGACCAGATTCCCGCTGACGCCGTGGTGGTTTCGGGCGAGGCGCTCGTGAACGAGAGCCTGCTGACGGGTGAGAGCGACCTCATTAAGAAACAGCCCGGTTCCGAGCTCATGAGCGGCAGCTTTATCGACTCGGGCTTGCTGCGCGCCCGCGTGATCCATGTCGGCGCCGACAACTACGTGGCCAAAATTAATAACGAGGCGAAGTACGTCAAAAAGGTCAATTCCGAGATCATGAACGCGCTTAACGCCATCGTGCGCTTTGCGAGCATCATCATGATCCCGCTCGGTTTGGCGTTGTTTGCCTCGAGTGTGAGCGAGCTGTGGGATGCCGCGGGAACCCCGGGCGATAGCGCGCTTTCGTGGTGCTTCTCCGAGCTGTTGGCTGGTCATGTGCCTTCGTCGGCGCTGCTGTCCACGGTGGGCGCCCTGCTGGGCATGATCCCGCAAGGCCTGGTGCTGCTGACCTCGTCGGTGCTCGCCATCGCCACGGTGCGCCTGGCCCGCCGCAAGGTGCTGGCGCAGCAGCTTTACTGCATCGAGACGCTCGCTCGCGTCGACGTGCTGTGCCTGGACAAGACGGGCACCATCACGTCGGGTCGCATGGAGGTCGAGGGTACCTATCCGCTGCCGGTCGAGGGTATGGGTGCGGGGGAGGGCGACGCCGCCGTTCCCGTCGATACCACGGTGCTCGATTTTGCGCTGGCTAACGTCGCACGTGCGACCTCGGCCGATGCCAACGAGACCTGTCAGGCGCTGCTCAACTATTACGCCGACCGTCCGGTCGAGGTGTCCGAGCCGCTGTCGGTCATTCCGTTCTCGTCTTCCAAAAAGTGGAGCGGCGCGTCGTTTGCACAGGGCTCATATGTGATGGGTGCGGCGCAGTTTGTGCTCTCTGATCGTGCGTTTGCCCAGGTCGAGAACCGTGTCGCCGAGCTTGCCGATACCTGCCGCGTGCTCGTGGTGGCGCGCGTTGACGGCTTTACGCCCGATGGCGATATGGTGGGCGAGGCCGAGCCCGTGGGCTTTGTGACCATACGCGACGAGATCCGTACCTCGGCGGCCGAGACCATCGGCTACTTTAACGAGCAGGGCGTGACCCTCAACGTGATCAGTGGCGACGACCCGCGTACGGTGTCGTCGATCGCACGCGTGGTGGGCGTGCCGGGGGCGGACGCTTATGTGGACGCCACGACGCTCGATACGCCGGCCAAGCTCGATGCCGCAGTGGACCGCTACCATGTCTTTGGTCGTGTGACCCCGCAGCAGAAGCGCGAGCTCGTGCAGGCGCTCAAGCGCCGCGAGCACACCGTGGCCATGACGGGCGACGGCGTCAACGACGTGTTGGCGCTCAAGGAGGCCGACTGCTCCGTCGCCATGGCGGCCGGTTCCGATGCCGCGCGCAACGTGGCCGAGATCGTGCTCGTCGACAACGACTTTGCCTCGATGCCCGCCGTGGTGGCCGAAGGCCGTCGCTCCATCAACAACCTGCAGCGTTCGGCTTCGCTGTTCTTGACCAAGACGCTGTTCTCGATGGGCCTGGCGGCGCTGTGCATCGCGCTGCCGCCGTACCCTTTCGAGCCGATTCAGATGACGCTCATCAACTTCTTCTGCATCGGCGCGCCGGGCTTTGTGTTGGGCCTGGAGCCCAACAATGCTCGCGTGAAGGGTGCGTTTTTGACCAACGTGCTCAAGCGTGCACTGCCGGCGTCGATTGCGGTCATTTTGGCTGCGGCGCTCGATATCTTTGTGGCGCGCGTGTTTGGCTTTAGCCAGCTCACGCTGTCTACGATGTGCCTGCTTACGTCGTGCGCGGCGAGCGTCAGCCTGATCTGGCGCATCTCGCAGCCTCTCACGCCCTTGCGCGTGGTGCTCTTTGTGTTTGTAGTCGCTGGCATCTTGGTGGGCGTTATCGGATTCCCGGAGCTGCTGTCTATTGCCAACCTGTCGATGGGCCAGATGGTTATCTTGGCTGTCATCGTGGTCTTTACCTGCTCGGTGTTCTTTAAGCTCGCCACGATGATGGATTCGCTCAAGCCGCGTCGTCGTCATGCCGCAACTGGTTTTGGACGCGGTGTGCGCGTCCACCTGGGTCGCGGTGGCGGCAAGGTGAGCTCGACGGGTTCGACGGCGGAGCGTTTTGCCAAGCGCGTCGCCGCCGACATGGCGCAGCGCCGCGAAGATCGCACCGCTCGCGAGGCCGAGGCCCGCGCACTCGAGGGCGTGGCCCAGGTCCAGCCCAAGAAAAAGAAGCCCACGGGCGCCAAGCGCTCCCGCGTAACCAAGTCCGCCCAAGGCATCAAAGTTTCGATGCCAAGCAAAAAGAAGAAGTAACTACGCGCCCTGGCGATGTTGAATTGGTGCCTTGCTCCTGTGGGGCCGTGGCGATGTTATGCTCTAACCTCGATTGTTTGAATTGCTTCGAAAAGAGGATGCCGTGATCTGCCCGCATTGCCTTAAGACTTTCGAGGACGGCGCCTCGTTCTGCCCCTACTGCAACGCCTATGTGGGTCCGGGCGATGGTCCCGAGCACACCGAGTTCGTGTTCTGTGAGGGCTGCGGTGCCCGTCTTTCCCCGCATGATCGTACGTGCCCCAAATGCGGACGCCCTGCTCCGGGTATCCTCTCCGAGGACGCGGCCGCATCCGACCTGGCAGCGGGCCGCACGGCGGGCTTTCCGCGCCTAACGCAAGAGCAGATCGACACCGAGGTGCCGCATGCGCCGGCCTCTGCCGCTGCGGTGCTTTCGGACGCCGCCGACCCCAATGAGACCTGCGTGCTGCCGGCTTTCGATAAGGATTTCGGTATTCCCAAGGTCGATATTCCCATGCCCGTTTCCCTGCATGACGATGCTCAAAAACCCAAGCGCAAGGTGCACCCCGACGAGGACGCCTATCACAAGCACAAGCGTCATATTCCCAAGCCGCTTATCGTAACCGCGGTCCTTGCCGTCGTTTGCGGCGGTGCCTATTGGTTCGTGACGACCGATCCCATGGGTGTTATGCCCGGCTTCTACGACCAGTTTGGCCAAGCTGCACAGACCACCTTCCCCACGCGCCAAAAGGGCGAGGCCACTGAGGACGATGCCAAGCAGGACGATTCTGCGGAGGTGGTCCAGGAAGAAACCGTGCTCACCGATGATCAGCTCTATACCAGGCTGGACGGTCTGTATCAGACCATCGTGTCCTATGCTGACGAGGACCAGATTGGCGAGGTCATCGATTCTTTTAACAACGGCTATCTCCGAACGCCGCTGTCCACCCGTCAGGAGCTGTCACAGAGTGCCTACGCCCTGCGCGACCAGATTAAAAAGACGCAAGATGAGCTCAACAATCTTAAGTATCAGGACGATACGGTCTATGCGGACGACATCGCCCACTTAAAGCAGCTTGCCGAGTGGATGTATGAGCGCGTTGACGTGATCTGCCAGAGCTGGGATATCTCGCTGGCCATTCCCGATGGCGAGTCGATGAGTTCCCACCAAAGCGAGATCCTGGCGCCCATCGCGCAGGGTGGCAACAGCGCGCTGAACCAGTACGACGCCAATGTGGGTTCCTGGAAGCCGCAGCAGCGTTCCTAAAATTAGTTCGCCATAGTCGGCATAACCTACGTGCGCAATTGATGTAAGCCCGTGCTTATTGCTACAATTCGTACAAATATGCTTTAAACGCACGAGGAAGGAACCACATGTTTGGGTTTAAGAAAGAGCTCTATACGCCCGAGTATCAGCTTGTCGGCGACGAGTGCGCCGTTATCGAGACGTCGAAGGGTACCATCAAGGTCAAGTTTGACGGCGAGGGCGCTCCCATTCATGTCGCGAACTTCTGCGAGCTTTCCACGATGGGCTTCTATGATGGCCTTAAGTTCCATCGCTATGTGCCCGGTTTTGTTATCCAGGGCGGGGACCCCAATACCCGCGACATGTCCGGCGCCGACGTCGCTGCCGGTCTTGAGGGCCCCGACGGCATGCCCGGTACCGGTGGCCCCGGCTACTGCATCAAGGGCGAGTTTGCCACCAATCCGCGCAACAGCCATGTCGATGGCGCCCTTGCCATGGCACGCTCCATGGACCCCGATTCCGCGGGTTCGCAGTTCTACTTCTGCCTGGGTGCCCAGCATAACCTCGATTCCGGTTACACCGTCTTTGGTACCACGGTCGAGGGTCTCGATGTGATTTCGCAGCTGCGTGCCGGCGACGAGATCGTTCATGTCGAGATCGTTCACGAGTAAAGGGGGCTTCCTTGAATAGCCAGCTGATCCAACAGGGCCGCGCCGCTTACCGCGCGGGTGATTTTTCCGCTGCAGCCCAGATGCTTGGGGCGGCAAAGACTCCCGATGAGATTATGGGCGAGGCAGATCACCTTCGTGGCAACGCCTTGATGCACCTGGGCATGTATGCCGAGGCCGCCGAGGCCTATGCCGCCGCCCTCAACGACGGTACCTACGGCAAGCGCGGCGCGCTGCTCACCAATCGCGGCAAGGCACTCGCTGCCGTGGGCGACTACACAACGGCCGCTCAGGCTTTCTCTGCCGCTACGCAGGATGCTTCCTATGCCACGCCGTTCAAGGCCTATCTGGGTCTAGGCAATGCGCTGTTCCAGTCGGGCGACTATGCCAACGCGGGAACCGCCTTCCGTCAGGCTGCCATCGACGGCGCCAATCCGGCTCCTGCCGCCGCACTCGGCGAGCTCGGTCGTTGCTTCATTAAGCTCGGCCGTCCGGCGGATGCCGTGGAGACCTACCGCACGGCTATCGACTTTGCCGGCCCCCGCGACGACACGCGTGCGCTCAACGCCGGCATGGGTCAGGCGCTTTCTGCCGCCGGCCGTCCCTCCGACGCACTCGATGCCTTTAACGCCGCTACTGCCGATGGCATCTACCAGCTCACCTCCGAGCAGGCCGACGAGCTTGCCCGCGTGCACGATTCGCTTGCCGCGCTGTCTGCCCAGACGGCCATGGCCACGGCTCCGGCGCCCGCGATGGACGCTTCTGCCGTCGATCCGCTCGATCCTACCGGCGCGACCGGTCAGTTTATGCCCGATCCCTCGGACACCGGCTTCTTTACGCTGTCCGAGTCCGAGATGGTCCAGCAGGACCGTCAGGATCGTAAGCAGGCCAAGGTCCGTCGTCGCCATCGCCACACGGGTCTCAAAGTCTTCATCGTGCTGCTTCTGCTCATTTTGATCGCCGCGGGCGGTCTGGGCTTTGCCTACACGCGCGGCTTTGGCTTCCCGTCTCAGGAGTCTGTCGTTACCGATCTGTTCCAGGCTGCCGGCGACGGTGACGCCGCAAAGGCCGAGTCTTGCCTGGCCTCGAGCCTGTCCGAGGACGCTAAGTCGATGATCATCTCCTCGATTCCGCAGGGTGCCACCGCGTCCGTCGAGGGCATGGATCAGTCCATGACCGAGACGACCGCCAAGGTGAAGGCATCGCTGTCCAAGGGCGGCGAGCAGGAGTACACCGTCAAATTCGTGCGCTCCGACAACCATATCGGCTGGGCCGTTTCTTCGCTTGATATGGATTTCTCGGCTGCTGACAACCAGTAGTGACCTTATGGGATTTAGCTTTGCCCGGCGCTTCACCGCAAGTGAGGCGCCGGGCTTGCGCTAGTATGATGAGCTAGTAGTTTTCCAGCAATCATCCAACACATCAGGAGTTGCGTTGTTTTCTTTGATGGATATGTTCTTCGGTAGCTATGCGGGCGATCTTGCCATCGACCTCGGCACCGCCAATACGCTTGTCTCCGTGCGCGGCAAGGGCATCGTCATTCGCGAGCCCTCTGTTGTCGCCATCGACAAGAACGACGAGCGCATCTTGGCGGTCGGTATCGAGGCGAAGCGCATGCTCGGCCGTACGCCCGGCAACATCGTGGCCGTTCGTCCCCTGAAGGACGGCGTCATCGCCGACTTCGATGTTACCGAGGCCATGCTTCGCTACTTTATCGACAAGGCGTCCGAGAAGCGCTATCCGTGGACTCCGCGTCCGCGTGTTGTCGTCTGCGTTCCCTCCGGTGTCACGTCGGTCGAGAAGCGCGCTGTCTTTGAGGCCACGATCCAGGCCGGTGCCCGCCAGGCCTATCTGATCGAAGAGCCCATGGCGGCTGCCATCGGCGCCGACCTGCCCGTCGAGGAACCCACCGGCTCCATGGTCATCGACATCGGTGGCGGTACCACCGAGGTTGCCGTTATCGCTATGGGCGGCATCGTCGTCTCGCAGTCCATCCGTATTGCCGGCGACGAGTTCGATCAGGCCATCCTCACGCACGTTCGTGATGCCTACAACCTGGCCATCGGCGAGCGTACGGCAGAGGACATCAAGATCAAGGTCGGCTCCGCCGTGCCGCTCAAGGATGAGCTCGACGTCGAGGTCAACGGCCGCGACGTGATCACCGGTCTGCCCAAGACCGTGCGCATCGAGAGCGAGGAGATTCGTCGCGCACTCAACAAGCCGCTCGACGAGATGGCCAAGGCCGTCAAGGACGCACTCGACGCTACGCCTCCCGATCTTGCCTCGGACCTTATGTACTATGGCATTTTGCTGACCGGTGGCGGCGCGCTGCTGCGCGGTCTCGATGTGCGCCTGCGCGATGAGACCGGCGTTTCGGTCAACGTCAGCCCCACGGCGCTCGATAACGTTGTTAACGGCTGTGCCCGCGTGCTCGAGGCCAATGCGTTTGATGGCGGCTTCGTCCAGACCAATGCTTAATTTCCAAAAGGTGGATTCCATTTGGCACGATCTTCGGGTTTCTCCACAAATCTGAATACCAAGCGACAATCAACGGGTATGCGCCCGTTGATTGTTTTCAGCCTGATTTCGGTGTTGCTGCTCACGTTTTACATCCGCGAGGGCGAGGCAGGACCGATTCATGCCGTGCGTTCGGGCGTAACGACGATTACCTCGCCGGTGCGCTTTGTGGGTTCGGCTGTGGCGGCTCCTTTCAATGCCATCGGCAACGTGTTCTCTAACCTTACGGCGTCGCAGGACACGCTTGACGAGCTTAAGAAGCAAAACGAGGAGCTGACCTCTAAGGTTGCTGAGCTCTCCGAGGCTCAAAAGACCGCCGAGCGTCTGGAGGGGCTGGTCGGCCTGCAGTCGACCTACAACCTCAAATCGACCGCTGCTCGTATCGTTGGTGCCTCGGGCGATGCCTGGACCTCGACCGTAACCATCGACAAGGGCTCTGCCGACGGCCTTACCATCAACATGCCCGTGACGAGTTCTGCCGGTGTTATCGGTCAGATTATCGAGGTATCGGCCAAGACCTCTACCGTGCGCCTTATTGGCGACGAGAACTCGGGTGTGTCCGCCATGGTACAGGACACGCGCGCCCAGGGCATGCTGCAGGGTCAGGCTGACGGCACGCTGCGTCTTGAGTACGTGAGCGTCGATTCCGACGTTAAGGTTGGCGACATCATCGTGACCTCGGGCATTGGCGGTGTGTTCCCCAAGGGTCTTCCGCTCGGCACCGTCTCGTCGGTTGAGAAATCGGCAAATGACGTGTACTACACCATTGTGGTGCGCGCCCAGACGACGGCCGAGAACAACGAGGAAGTGCTGGTCATCACCTCGATGACCGACGAACAGTCGGCCTCGGATGAGGACGTGAACACGGCCAACAGCACGCCGCAGGGAACGTCGCGCGATGCTGCGACCAAGACGAAGGACGAGAGCCCGGATGACAGTTCCGACACGTCCGAGACGACCGATTCCGGCTCGAGCGAATAGGGGGCATGTCCATGGATCTACACGAGCAGGGGATGAGCTCCCGCACGTTTGTAATCGCCGCCATCGTGTGCGTGCTGCTGCAGGCAGGCCTGGCACCGCAGATCTCCATTGCGGGCGGTCGCGTCAACTTTATGATTATCCTGGTGTGCCTAAGCGTGTTCTCGGGCGACCCGACCCGTGCCGTCGTGTGCGGTTTTTGCAGTGGCTTGTTCTATGACCTTTCCGCTGCCGTGCCGGTGGGCGTTATGTCGCTCCTGCTGACCGTGGGTTCTTTTGCCCTGGTGCATAGCGCTGCCGGTCAGACGGGCGGTGCCCCGAGTGCGCGCGGCATCACGGTGGGCGCCTTCGCGTTCGTCATTAATGTGATCTACAGCATCATCTTGCTGTTTATGGGTTTGGAGACGAGCTTTGTCGTGGCGATCTTCGGCCATGCGCTGCCGTCTTCGATCCTGACGGGTCTGGTTGCCATTCCGTTTTTGATGTCCGGCGTCGTGCCGCAGTCCGGTTATGGATTCTCCGCACGTGGCGGACGCCAGACGGGCATGCGCTTTAAGCCCAAGACCCGTAAGCTCAAATAGGGGAGGCTCGCAGATGTCTTCCCAGATGACGGTTATTATCGCCGGTATCGTGCTGGTTGTGGCCATCGTGGTCGCACTGGTCATCATGCGTCGCGGCGATTCTCGTTTTACCTACGATACGCAGCATGGGACGGCCCCGCGCGCCACCGAGGGCGAGGGCAATACCGCGGCGACCGCCTTTAAGGGCCGCTTCTCCATCCTCACCACGGGTGTGGGCGCGATGTTCGCGGCGCTTGCCGTCAAGCTGTGGGGCATGCAGATGGTCTCGTCGGACTATTACGAAAAGCAGGCTAATAGCAATCAGACGCGCACCGTTACCACACCCGCTGTGCGCGGCCGCATCCTCGACCGCAATGGCGTGGCGCTTGTCCAGAACCGTCCCTCACTTGCTGTCGTGGCCTACCGCGACCTTGCCGAGGATGAGGTTCTGGTTCGCCATCTTGCCAACGTGCTCGGTATGCCCTACGTGGCGGTGCTGCGCAATATTCAGGACAATTCCGAGGGCGCTCAGAGCCTGCATACCATCGCGACGGACGTCCGTCGCTCCACGGTTGCCTATATTCAGGAGCACGCCGGCGAGTTCCCGGGCGTCAAGATTGCCGAGCGTACCGAGCGCCAGTATCCATATGGCGAGACGGCATGCCATATCTTGGGCTATACCGGCACCATTACCTCCGAGCAGCTCGAGGCCCAGAATAAGAAAACCTCTGGTGATGATGATGCTTCTGCTGGCCGGATTACGTACCAGTCGGGCGATATCGTGGGCCAGGCGGGTGTTGAGAGCTACTACGAAAACCTGCTGCAGGGTATTCGTGGCGAGCAGACCGTCAAGGTCGATGCCTCGGGCAATGTGACCGGTCAGGCCGGCGCCGTGCCCGCCAAGGCCGGCTCCGACATTAAGCTCACGCTCGATCTTAAGATCCAACAGGCCTGTGAGACGGCGCTGGCGAGCGCCATCGAGCTTGCCAAGACCACTGGCTACAGCAATGCCGGCAACGGCGCTGTGGTGTGTCTCGATCCCAACAATGGCGAGATCCTGGGCATGGCGAGCGAGCCCAAGTTCGATCCGTCCGTCTTTATCGGCGGCGTCTCAAATGACGTGTGGACCGAGCTCAATGATGACAAGGGTTCGCACCCGCTGCTCAACCGCGCCATTAGCGGACAGTACATGTCGGCCTCGACCATCAAGCCGCTCTCGGCACTGGCCGGTCTTGAGTTTGGAACCTACACTTCAACGCAGACAACCAACTGCACGGGCTATTGGACGGGCCTGGGCAAGGCTTGGGGCAAGCGCTGCTGGCTGACGTCTGGCCACGGCACCATGACGCTGCAGTCGGGTATCGCCAACTCGTGCGACCCCGTCTTCTACGACATGGGCAAGGCCTTCTTTTATGACGAGCAACATTCCGAGGGCCTGCAGGAGGTCTTTCGTCGCTGGGGCCTAGGCAAGACCTGCGGTATCGATCTGCCGAGTGAGGGCGCGGGCCGTATTCCCGATGCCGAGTGGAAAGAGTCGTACTTTACCGACGCCTCTGCCGAGGACCGCAAGTGGAATGCCGGCGATATGACCAACATTGCCATCGGCCAAGGCGACATCCTGGTGACGCCCCTGCAGATGGCGTGCGCCTATATGGGTCTTGCCAACGGCGGCAAACAGTACGTGCCTCACGTGTTTTTGTCTGCCGTGTCGCGCGATGGCGACGGCGATGCCTATAAGTACAACGGCAAGGGCAAGAAGAAGCGCCTGGAGGCCAAGATCAACAGCGATTCGGATTTGACTCTTGTTCGCAACGGCATGCACGACGTGATTTACACGGCATCGACGTCCCTGGCGGCTCACTTTGGCACCCTGACGCCGCAGGTGTACGGCAAGTCGGGCACGGGCGAGAAAAGCGGCGAGGACGAATACGCGTGGTTTTGCGCCTATGCACCGGCCGATGATCCCAAGTATGTCATCGCTACTGTCCTGGAGCAGGGCGGCGGTGGTTCGGATACCGCGATGCATGTCGTGCGCGACGTGCTCGGCGTGATTTATGACGAGCCCGATACCTCTTCGGCCTCGGGCGATTCTTCGGTTCGATAGGAGGTTGCGATGGATTTTTCTCCGGCGGATCTGTTCCGTTCAACCAAGACCGGCTCTCGCAGCAGCCTGGACCGCGTCAACAAGCAACTTTCGGCCTCGCGCGGTACGTTTCGCCAAAAGGTGCATATCGGTGTGCTGCTGGCTACCGTCGCGCTCGTTGCCTATGGCGCCATCATTATTTGGTCGGCGTCACAGTTTAAGGCCGACGCCTCATTCTCGCGCCACCTGCTGGGCATTGGCATTGGCGCGGTGCTTGCGGTGCTCGTCTGGCGTACCGATCTGCGCGGTATTTCCAATTTTTCGACGGCGTTGCTCGTCATCGACCTGATCGTGATCTTCTCGCCCAAGATTCCGGGTCTGTCCTATACGGGCGGTCTGGGCATGACAGGCTGGATCAAGATTCCCGGTATCGGCTTGACATTCCAGCCGGTCGAGCTTGCCAAGCTCATCACCATCTTCTTTATCGCCACGCTTGGCTCGCAGTATAACGGCCGCATCGATACCGTTCGCGACTACGTTAAGCTCTGCGGCATGCTGTCCATCCCGTTTTTGGCCGTCGTTGCCATGGGCGACCTGGGCTCGGGCCTGGTCGTGCTGGTCTCGGGCGCCATCGTCATCTGCATGAGCGGTGCGCGCCGCGAATGGGTGCTGTCGACCCTGGCCCTGCTTGTGGGCCTGGTGGCCCTCGTCCTGGCGCTCGATTCGGTCTTTGATTCGTTGCTCGGCCACGATGTGCTCATCAAGCAGTATCAGATGAACCGCCTGACGGTCTTTATCGACCCCGATAATGCCGATTCGGACGATGCCTACAACCTGCAGCAGTCGCTTATCGCCGTTGGCTCGGGCGGCTTCTTTGGTAAGGGTTTGGGCCATGCGACGCAGTCGGCCGGCGGCTTTCTTCCTGAGTTCCACACCGACTTCGTCTTCGCCTTCCTATCCGAGACCTTTGGCTTTTGCGGTTCCTTTTTGCTCCTGTGCCTCTACGTGCTGCTGATCTTTTCGACGATTCGCGTCGCCTTTAAGTGTGAGTCGCTGTTCTTGCGCCTATCGTGTGTGGGCATCGTTGGCATGTGGGCGTTCCAGACCTTCGAAAACATCGGCATGTGCATTGGCATGATGCCGATTACCGGTATTCCGCTACCGTTTATTAGCTTCGGTTCGTCTTCGATGATGATTCAGCTGCTGACGGTGGGTATCGTACAATCCATATGGCGGCATCGTTCGGGCGCCGCGTAACCGCTGGAGGGGTTTGCTATGAAAATTCCCGTAGATAAGCTGACCCGCGCTTTTAAGATGGGCGCGTCCGTTAAGAAGGATTCCGATACGCCGGTGCGCGTCTCGGTCTATTTGGATTCGTCCGCCTCGCGCTTTCTGGCCGAGACGGTGCGTGACGCCTTTGTGCCGCAGACGACCTCGGGCATTGTGCGCGTCGAGCGTCTGGGGGAGGAGCGAATTGCTCCAAAGACCGATACCGATGTGGTACTGGTGCTCTCGTGCGGTTCCGACCGCTTGGAGAGTGCCGTGCAGGAGCTCGTGATCGCCGGCGCGCCCGTGTGCGTGCTTGCCGAGTCTGCTGTGGAGGTGCCGTTTATCGAGGAGTCCACGCCCATGCTCGGCGTGGTGGCGGCAACCGATAAGACGTATCTGCTCGAGACGCTTGCCCGCTGGATTCTCGATCGCACCGAAAAGGAAACGGCTTTTGCGGCGAACTTTGCCTTCATGCGCATCGCGGCGGCCAATCGTATCATTACCTCGTGCGCGCTCACCAATATGGCGACCGGTGCGCTGGTGTTTTTGCCGGGCGCCGATTATCCCGTTATGGCGCTGGCTCAGGTGGGCATGCTCTTTGAGCTCGCTGCCGTCTTTGGACGCGGCATTAAGCCTGAGCGCGGCTACGAGGTCGCGGGCGTGCTTGCCGGCGGTCTTGTGATCCGCGCGGTCACCCGTGCGCTCGTCAAGCAGACGCCGCATATTGGGTTTGCCGTCAAGGCGCTCACTGCTGCCGCGGGCACCTATGGCATGGGCCGTGCGCTCGTTTCGCTCTACGAGCGCGATGTCGACTACAGCCGTGCCAACGAGGTGGTCACTGCCACGTTCTCCCGCGTTCGCGATCTGGTGACCACGGTCGCGGGCGCTACCCGTCCTATGGCGTCCTATGAGGACGCATCCGATCTCGCTGCTTAGGGGTTTTCTGTTGCGCGTTCCGTATCAAGACTGTTTTCATTTAATTGAGCCGCTGCTCGCCAAGGTCGAAAAGCCGAGTCGCTATATCGATCACGAGTGGGGCACGCTTTCAAAGGCCGATGCCGACTATCGTTGCTGCCTGATCTATCCGGATGTGTACGAGGTTGGTTTGCCCAACCAGGGCATCGCCATCCTCTACAACATCCTTAACCAGGCCGAGGGCATCTCCTGCGAGCGTGGCTATGTGCCGTGGCCCGATATGGGTGACGCCATGCGCGAGGCGGGTATTCCCCTGCTGTCGCTCGAAGGCGCTGCCCCCGTCGCTTCGTTTGATATCGTCGGTCTGCATGTGCCGCACGAGATGGCGGTGACGAACTTCCTCGAGGCTCTCGACCTCGCTGGCATTCCGCTGTTGGCGGCCGACCGAGGCGAAGACGACCCCATCATCATCGCCGGCGGTCCCTCGGTGTACAACCCCGAGCCGTACGCGGCCTTCTTCGATGCCGTCCTCATCGGCGAGGGTGAGGAATCGCTGCTCGAGACCTGCCAGCTGCATCGCCGCCTGCGCGACGAAGGAGTCCCGCGCGCGCAGATTGTTGAGCAGCTTGCATCCATTGCCGGCAACTACGTGCCGTCGCTCTATGAGGTGCGCCATGACGAGCCCTGCTCGCCGCATGGCTACACCGTGCCGCGTGAGGGCAAGGATGCGCCGACCGTGGTCTACAAGCGCGTCGTCGAGGATTTCGGCGCCACGAATCCGCTGTCGCAGTCGTGCGTACCCTATGCGCAGCTGGTCCACGACCGCCTGTCTATCGAGATTCTGCGCGGCTGCGCCCGCGGCTGTCGTTTTTGCCAGGCCGGCATGACGTATCGCCCGGTGCGCGAGCGCTCGGCCGACCAGATCGTCTCGTCGGTGATTCAGGGTCTGGAAAAGACCGGCTATGACGAGGTGTCGCTGACCTCGCTTTCCACGACCGACCACTCCTGCATTCGCGACGTGCTCGGCAGGCTCAACCGTCGCCTGGAGGATACGGGTATACGCGTGTCTATTCCGTCGCAGCGCCTGGATTCGTTTGGCGTGGATATGGCCGAGTCGGTCGCCGGCGAAAAGAAGGGCGGCCTGACGTTCGCGCCCGAGGCCGGCAGCCAGCGCATGCGCGACATCATTAACAAGAACGTGACCGAGGAGGACCTGGACCGTGCGGCCAAGGCGGCCTTCGAGGCCGGCTGGAACCGCATGAAGCTCTACTTTATGATGGGCCTTCCCGGCGAGCGCGATGAGGACATCGTGGCCATCGCCAATCTGGCCGATCACGTGCTGGAGCTCGGTCGTTCCGTGGTGCCCAAGGCTCGTCGCGGCTCGATCTCGGTGTCCATCTCGGTTTCGGTCTTTATCCCCAAGGCTGCCACGCCGTTCCAGTGGTGCCCGCAGCTCGACTACGACGACGTCAAGCGTCGCCAGAAGTTGCTTATCACGAGCGTTCGCAACCGTGCCGTCCGCGTGCATTACCACGATGCCGAGACCTCGCTCATCGAGGCCGCGCTTTCCCGCGCCGGTCGTGACATGACGCCCGTCATCATCGATGCTTGGCGCTCGGGCTCTCGCTTTGACGCCTGGGTGGAGCATTTCTCGCTCGATAACTGGAAGGAAGCTGCTGCCAAAAACGGCATCGACCTCAATGAGCTCGTGCACCTGCCCTACGAGTTGGACTGGCGCCTGCCGTGGGAGCACGTGAGCCCCGGCTGCACGCACGGCTTCCTCGAGCGCGAGTACCGTCGCTCGCTCGAGGGCGTCACGACTCCCGACTGTACCCGCACGTCGTGCACCGGCTGCGGGATCTGCCCCACGCTCCACGCCAAGAATGTATTGATGGGTGATCGCGCATGAGTGAACGCCTGACCGACAACCCCTCGCTCTTTAGGCTTCGTGTTCGTTATGGCAAGCGCGATCGCCTTAAGTACCTGGGCCATCTCGAAGTAATCCATACCATTGAGCGCATCGTGCGCCGTGCGGGACTTCCCTATGCCGTCACGCAGGGCTTCTCTCCGCACATGCGCGTGGGCTTCTCTTCGGCGCTGCCGGTGGGTACGTCGTCGACCTGCGAGTGGTATGACCTGTTTATGACCGAGTTCGTGGCGCTCGACGAGGCGTTTGGGCGCCTGGCTGCGGCGTCTCCGGCCGATCTGGCGCCCATCGAGGCGGCGTACATCGACGTGCGCACGCCGGCGTTGACGGCGCAGCTCACGCGCCTGTCGTATCGCATCGACCTGCACTTGGATCCCGAGGCGCCCGTAAGCGCCGACGAGGTGCGTCGTGCGATCGACACGCTGCGCGCGGGCCACGGCATCGACTACGCGCGCGGCAAAAAGAGCAAGCGCTTGGATTTGGATCACACGCTCGTGGGCTATGAGCTCACGGCGGGGGAGCGCCCGGACCATTTGGTGCTCATGCTCGACACCCATGCCGACAACGAGGGCTCCATGCGTCCGGAAATTTTGCTTTCCGCTGCTGATGTTTTGTTGCAGGGCTTGACCCCGGGCGTGGATGCACCTATTGTTTCCACCGGTATGCAAGACCTCGTGACCATCTGCTCCTACGATGTCGAGCGTCAGAATCAAGCATGCGAGGACGACGAGGGCCGACTCGTCAGCCCCATACCTGTGCGAACTTGTGGATTTGCTCCACATACTCGTTGACGGGGGTATTTTCGCCTGCTACTATATTCGGCTGTTGCACTAACTGATGCATGAAGGGCAAGTAAACATGTACGCAATCGTTAACACGGGCGGCAAGCAGTACAAGGTCGCCACCGACGATGTCATCACCGTCGAGAAGATCGAGGGCAATGAGGGCGACAAGGTCACCCTGCCGGTTATCTTCCTCAACGATGGTAAGAAGATCGTCACCGATCCCGACAAGCTGGCCAAGGCCAAGGTTACCGCTCAGATCGTTGAGCAGTTCAAGGGCGAGAAGCAGCTGGTCTTCAAGTTCCACAAGCGCAAGCGCTATCGTCGTCTGAAGGGTCACCGTCAGCAGCTCACCAAGCTGAAGATCGTGAAGGTTCAGGCTACCTCCCGCGCCAAGAAGGCTGTCAAGGCAGAGGCCGAGGCTGTTGCCGAGGCTCCCGTCGCCGAGTAGATTACACTCGTAACGAAAGAGTAGGTATACACAATGGCACACAAAAAAGGACTCGGTTCCTCCCGTAATGGCCGTGACTCCCGCGGTCAGCGCCTTGGCACGAAGCGCTATGCCGGCCAGACGGTAACCACGGGCACGATTCTCGTCCGTCAGCACGGCACGCACATCCACCCGGGTGAGAACGTTGGCCGTGGTAAGGACGACACGCTGTTCGCGCTGGTCGACGGTACCGTTGAGTTCCACAAGGGTATCAAGCACAGGGTCAGCGTACGCCCGCTCGCGAACGCGTAATTCACCCTTCATAGAGCACATATGTGGGAGGCACTTGAGTTTTAGGATTCAAGGGTCTCCCTCTTTTTTGTAGGAGGCGATTCTGTTGTCACAGTTCACCGATATCAGCCGCATTAACGTGTGCGGCGGCGACGGCGGAGCCGGATGCATGTCGTTTAGGCGCGAGGCATTTGTCCCCAAGGGCGGCCCCGATGGCGGCGACGGCGGTCGTGGCGGCAATGTCGTCATCCAGGCCGATGCTCAGCTGTCTTCGCTGATCGATTACCGCTTTAAGCATCACTTCCGCGCCGAGCGCGGCACGCACGGGCAGGGTGCCCGTCGTAACGGTAAGAGCGGCGAGGACCTGATTCTCAAGGTCCCTATGGGTACCGTGGTGCGCGAGCTCGACCCCGAGACGCAGACCCCGATGTTCGAGATTGCCGATCTGGTGCATGATGGCGAGCACGTTGTCGTGGCGCCCGGTGGTGCCGGAGGTCTGGGCAATACTCACTTTGTGACGTCGGTGCGCCGCGCGCCCGCGTTCGCCCAGCTGGGCGAGCCGGCCGAGGAGCACTGGATTGAGCTCGAGATGAAGCTCATGGCCGATGCCGCGCTCGTGGGCTTCCCCTCGGTCGGTAAGTCATCGCTCATCGCGCGCATGAGTGCCGCCCGCCCCAAGATTGCTGACTACCCGTTTACCACGCTCGTGCCGAATCTCGGCATGGTGCGTGCCGGCGAATATTCTTACGTCGTTGCCGACGTCCCCGGTCTCATCGAGGGCGCGAGCGAGGGCAAGGGCCTGGGTCACCAGTTCCTGCGCCACATTGAGCGTACGGCCCTAATCATGCATGTCATCGACATGACGGGTGGTTTTGAGGATCGCGATCCGGTCGAGGACTATCGCATCATCAACCGCGAGCTCGAGCAGTATGGCGCCGAGCTTTCGGAGCGTCCGCAGATTGTCGTTGCCAACAAGTGCGACGCGCCGGGCACGGCCGATAAGATTGCCGACCTCAAGCGTGCAGCGCTCGACGATGGCCATATGTTCTTTGCCGTGTCTGCCGTGACGGGCGCCGGCCTCAACACGCTGATGCTTGCCGTGGGTGAGCAGGTGGCCAAGCTCCGCGCCGAGCTGGCGGTCTCCGATGAGCCGGTCGACCTGCGCGACGATGAATGGGAGCGCCGTCGCCTGCAGCGAGAGAAGCGTTTCCGCATTGTCCAGGAAGAGCCCGGTGCCTTCCGCGTGGTCGGTCGTGCCATCGAGCGCATGGTCATTCAGACCGACTGGGAAAATGAGGAAGCCGTCATTTACCTGCAGCATAAGTTTGCGCGTATGGGTGTTGACGATGCGCTCGAGAAGGCCGGTTGCCGTGCGGGCGACGAGGTCCGCATTTGCCAGCGCGCCTTTGACTTTGAGGGCGCCGAGGACTTCTCGGAGTACGAGGAGCTCGAGGATGCTGGCGAGGACGTTGCCGTTGAAGCCATTGACGTGGCCGATGCTGCGGATGAGGGCGTCGAGGTTGTCGATGCGACGGATGCAGCGGATGCCGCGGGCGATACCGAGACACCGGAGGGCGAGTAAGCCATGTCGCTGCGCGGTGGAATCGGTCTGCCCGAGCTTCCTCTAGAGGACGGGCAGGAGTTTAGGCTCGGCATTATGGGTGGCACCTTTGATCCCATCCATTACGGGCACCTGGTGACCGCCGAGCAGGCGCGCGAGTCGCTCGACTTGGACGCTGTGCTCTTTATGCCGGCGGGTTCTCCTGCCTTTAAGCTTGACAAGCCGGTGACGCCTGCCGAGGACCGTTATGCCATGACGGTCCTCGCCACCGCCGCGAACCCGGCTTTTTTGGCGAGCCGGTTCGAGATCGACCGCCCGGGCGTAACCTATACGGCCGATACGCTTCATGCCCTTCGCGACTTTTACCCGCCGCAGGTAAAGCTCTACTTTATTACGGGCGCCGACGCGATCATCGATATCGTGACCTGGCATGATGCCGAACGAATCGCTGAGCTTGCTACCTTTATTGCGGCGACACGACCGGGCTTTGATATCGATACGGCGCGTGCCCGAATCAAAGAGTCGGGGCTGCCGTTCGACGTGCGCTATATTCAGATTCCAGCGTTGGCGATCAGCTCGACGAACATTCGTAAGCGAGTTGCCCGCGGTATGAGCGTGCGCTATCTTACGAGCGAGTCCGTGCTCGGCTACATTCGCAAACGAAGGCTATATGCCGATTTGGGCCAAGAAGATTTTGAGTGATGGGGGTCTACGTTGTCGGTAGAGGATCAGTTTGAGGGCGATGAGCGCGCGCTGCTCAAGCGCATTCAAGAGCTGCTCGATGTTCGCATGAAGGATAAGCGCAAGCGCTATGTGCATTCGCTGGGTGTTGCCGAGACCGCACTTCATCTGGCCGAGGTCTACGGCGTTGACCGCTTTGATGCCGCTGCCGCCGGCCTGATCCATGACTGGGACAAGGTGCTCTCCGACGACGAGCTGGTCACGCGCGCTCTGCATTACGGCATTAAGATTGCCGGCTCTCCGTCTGCCGCGACGCCGCTTTTGCATGGCCCGGTTGCCGCCTATGAGCTTCCGCAGCTTTTTCCCGATCTGTCTCCGGCAGTCTTTCAGGCTGTCGACCGTCACACCGTGGGCGCTTGCGACATGACGCCGCTCGATATGGTGGTCTTTGTTGCCGATGCCATCGAACCCAACCGCCACGGTGACTATGCCCATGCGCTGCGCAAGATGGTGGGGAAGTCCTCGCTCGACGAGTTGTTCTTCTCCTGTTTTGCGCAGGGTCTGGTCTATGTGATCCAGTCCGGGCGTTATCTTTATCCCACGGCTATTACGATTTACAACCATTACGCCCAGCTGCGCTAGCTTGGGCTGTCTAGAAAGAGGTATTCCATGGCCGATGAGACCATGACCGACGAGCAGATTCTTAAGGCTGTGGAGCACAAGAGTTTCGTTGCCACGTCCGACCGTACTGCCGCCTCGCTGTCCGCGAGCGGTGTCGCCGCCGAGGATGTCGCCCGCGCTGCCGCACAAGCCGCCTACGACAAGAAGGGCGAGGACGTTCAGGTGCTCGACCTGACCGAGCTCTCCGACGTGTGCGACTACTTTGTCCTTGCTACCGGCACCAACAACCGCCAGGTTGATTCGATCGTCGATGAAATTGAGGAGAAGGTCGCCGAGGCTTGCGGCGAGCATCCGTTCTCCATCGAGGGCCGCGAGCAGAAGACTTGGATGCTCATGGACTACGGTTCGGTTGTCGTCCACGTCTTCACTCCCGAAGCCCGCGACTTCTACCGCCTCGATAAACTCTGGGGAGACGCCCCCCAGCTCCCCCTCAACCTCCTCTAAATGATTTTTCTGGGACGGGGATAAAATAATCATTGCTACCGTTTGCCGAACCGCTCACCTTTGTTGGGCGGTTCGGCCTTTTTCTTCCTTTCCTTTTGTATGCTGTGACTACTGCATCCTTGGAAGGGAGGGTTTCGATGACTCGTGTTGCCCGTGCGTTGTCCGAACTCGGCCATTATCACGTCATGCTCAAGGGCTGTGCTGGCCAGCTGATCTTCGAAGACGATGACGATCGCCTTTATTTTCTCAATCTATTGAACAGACGATTTACGTCCGCTCATATTCGTCTTCTTGCCTGGTGCCTCATGGACAATCATGTTCACCTGCTATTTGATGATCTCGATAATCAGATGAGCGTTGCTATGCATGCGATTGATACGGCATATGCGAAACACTTCAATCAAAAAACCGGCCGCCGCGGACCGGTGTTCCAGGAACGATTCAAGAGTGTGATCATTTCTGACGACAAACAGCTGCTCCGTTGCGTCCGATACATACACGACAATCCTGCAAAAGCAGGTATTTCTTCTGCTCCTCTGTATCGCTGGAGCAGCTTCCATGAGTATTTCTCTCATCCCGAAATTTGTGATTGTGAAGGTATTCTCAATCTGTTTGGGGGTACGGAAGCGTTTTATCTTTCGAGTACCGACGGCAAGCCTAATCCCTATTTTATGCCCGAAGGTAAGCATATCTCCGATATGGATGCGCTGGAAGTTGCCCGGGCTCTTTTGGCTCCGCATGAGCCTTATCAGCTTAAAACTTTGCCGAAATCAGAGCGAAATCGTCTTCTGGCAGTGTTGAGGCATCGGGGGTTTACGATTGACCAGATTTCGCGTCTGACGGGAATTGGGACCAATATCATTCAAAGGGCGAAATGACGCTCCAAATGATTAAAAAATCCCCGTCCTAGAATAATCATTCGCAGCTACCCGGCTTTCATTTTGCCTCAGGGACTAATCGTTGAAGCGGGATTGGCGGCCGAAGGATAGGGCGGTGTCGCCGAATTTGTCTCGGACGGCGTCGATGGCGACGGAGAGGCCGCGGCGGTCGCTGGATTGGGCTCCACGGTCGTCGACTTCGCAGAACAGGTCGGTCTGGATGCCGCCCCGATGGTCAAAGTCGCTCATGCCGATGCCTGCTAAGCGAACGTGCATTCCTTCCTGCCAGATGTTGTCGAGCAGATCGAGTGCAACCGCCACGAAGATGTTCTCATCGTCGGTCGGATGAGGCAGCCGGCGCTGTGCCGTACGCCCGCTGCCATACGAATACTTAAGCTTGAGCGTTACCGTGGCACCCGTCAGCCCCTGACGGCGCAGACGGCGTCCCACTGACTCTCCCAACAGCGCAATCGCCGCCTCAATATCCCCACGCTCAGTCAAATCTTTAGCAAAGGTGCGTTCATTGCTGACCGACTTGACCTCGCGCTCTTCATCGAGGCTCGTGACTTCAGAGATTTCGAGTCCCAGCGCACGCTGGCGCATGTGCTCGCCGTTGACGCCAAAAATAGAGGCCAAGGTGGATTCCGGTGCACGTGATAGCTCGCCGAGGGTGTAGATGCGCATGCGGCGCAGTCGCTCCTCGGCCGAGCGCCCGATGCCACTCATGGCAGATACCGGCAGCGCGGCCAAAAAGCGCTGCTCGGTTCCGGGGCGCACGATGGTCAGCCCAAACGGCTTATCCCGCTCGCTTGCGATTTTTGCGACCGTCTTGTTGCAGCCAACGCCAATGGAGCAGGTCACTCCCAGCCCTGTCACGCGGTCGCTTATACGCCGCGCAACCAGCAGCGGGTCTTCGGGCGCAAAGCGACCCGGTGTGATATCGATAAAGGCTTCGTCGATGGATACGCGCTCGACGCGCGGGGTCTCGTCGGCGAGAATCGCCATGACCTGCGCGCTCACCTCGCGGTAGCGATCAAAGTGCCCGTGCGTCCAAATGGCTTGCGGGCACAAGCGCCGCGCTTCGGCCGAGGCCATGGCAGAGTGCACGCCAAAGCGACGTGCCTCATACGAACACGTGGACACGACGCCACGCGAATCGGCGTCTCCGCCCACGATGAGCGGCTTGCCGCGCCATTCGGGATGATCGAGCATCTCCACGCTCGCAAAAAACGCATCGAGGTCCATCAGGCCCACCGCCGGACCCGTCCAGGGAGGCGGCGTGACGTCTGTGGCATCCTCATAACCGTATGTATGTTCGCGTCTTTCCATGTCATGAGTATACCGCGCAGCTCATGTGGGGTGCGTGTATGTGCTTGCAAATCCCGAATTCTTGTCTAAGATATGGATTTGCCCTCGACTACACCGAAGAAGTTGGTCTCACGGACTTCACCTGCCCGCGTCGATGGCGTATTATGTTCAACTGTTTGTTTGTAGTTGCAGCCTAAAGCTGCTTGGTTGGAGGAGTTTCCTTTGGCAGTCAAGATTCGCCTTGCTCGTCACGGCGCTAAGAAGCGTCCGTACTACCGTGTCGTCGTCGCCGATTCCCGCGCCCCGCGTGACGGTCGTATCATCGAGGAGGTTGGCCGCTACAACCCGATGACCGCCCCCAAGACCATCAACCTCGACCTCGAGAAGATCGCCGACTGGCAGTCCAAGGGCGCTCAGCTCACCGACGCCGTCGCCGCTCTGGTCAAGGCCGCCAACGAGGGCGAGAAGACCGAGACCGTCGTCAAGAAGTCCAAGAAGCAGCTCGCCAAAGAGGCCGAGGCCGCTAAGGCTGCCGCTGAGGCCGCTGAGGGCGCCGAGGAGTAAATCGTGCCTGAGGTTGACGCTGCACAGCTCGAGGGTGAGGCAATGCTCTCAGATCGCATCGCCGATCTCGTCGAATATCTCGTTGTTCAGATCGTCGACGACCCGGATTCCGTGAGCCTTGAGGTCATCGATGGTGACGACGCCTCTACGATTGAGGTTTCGGTCGCCGAGGATGACGTCGCTAAGGTCATCGGCCGTCGTGGCCGTACCATCAAGGCCATTCGCACGCTCGCCCGTGCACTGGCCGCTCGCCTCGACACTGCTGTCGAGGTAGAGGTTCTGGGCTAGGACCTTGAGGTCCCAGTACAAAAACATCGCCCGTGTGGTCAAGCCGCACGGAAGGAAGGGGGAGGTCCTCGCGCAGCCGCTGCGGGGGCTTCCTTCTGTATTAGAGCCGGGTATGCGCGTCGCCCTGACGCCGCCGGCGCTCAAGCGCGACCGCTTTTGCACGGTCGTGTCCGTCACCGATACGGGCGATGGCGATCTGGTCTCGTTTGAGGGCATTGACGACTTGACGGCCGCCGAGGGTATCACGGGATGCTACGTGCTGGCAAATCGTGACGATTTTGAGCTCGATTCGCTCGACGCTGCCTATACCGACCTGATGGGTCGCGAGGTGGTCGACGAGCGCTTCGGTTCGCTCGGCACGATTGTCGAGATCATGTCGACGCCCGCTAACGATGTTTGGGTTGTCGAGGGTGATCGGTACGGCGAGGTACTGATTCCCGTGATCGAGCAGGTTGTGCTCGATCTTCCCGACACAGGAACAATTTCCGTCCATGTTATGGACGGCCTGATCGATATGGACAAGTAGGGAGGACAACATGCTGATTGAGACCCTTTCGGTCTTTCCCGAGATGTTTGAGCCCGTCATGTCCACATCGATTTTGGGCCGCGCCCGCAAGGCCGGCCTTTTTGATTTTAAGGCCTATAACCTGCGTGACTGGACGCACGACCGTCATCGTACCGTTGATGACGAGCCGTACGGCGGCGGGCAGGGCATGCTCATGAAGGTCGAGCCTATCGCAGAGGCCATCGAGGCCATTAGCGCAGAGGGTCCCAAGCCCACTGTGGTGTTCTTTACCCCCTGTGGCGAGCCTTTTACGCAGCATGTGGCCGAGTGCCTGCTCAAAAGTGAGCGCCTGCTGTTTGTGTGCAGTCGCTACGAGGGCGTCGACGAGCGCGCGTATGCGTATGCCGATGAGCGTCTGTCGATCGGCGACTACGTGCTTACGGGCGGCGAACTTCCCGCTATGGTCGTTGCCGACGCCGTCGTGCGCCTCATTCCCGGCGCCCTTGGTGACGAGATGAGCAACGTCGACGAGTCGTTCTCGACCGCCGAGGACGGAGGCCTGCTCGAGTACGCGCAGTACACCCGCCCCGCCGAGTTCAACGGCGAGGGCGTGCCGCCGGTGCTCGTGAGTGGCGATCACGCCAAGGTTGACGCTTGGCGCCGCAAGAACGCCATCGAGCGCACCTGTCGCTGGCGTCCCGACTTGATCGAGACGGCGCGCCTTACGCCCCAGGAGCGTGCGTACGCGCAGGAGATTTTGGACGCTTCGTATTCGCAGAGCGAGGAGTGAGAATGGTTCCATCGCAGCATTCCGCGTTGAGGGGCGCTTTTGAGTGGGTCGCGGTCATCGCGATTGCACTGGTCGCCACCTTCTTGATTCGCTCGTTTGTGGTCGAGCCCTTTGTGGTGCCCACCGGCTCCATGGAGTCCACGATCGAGATTGGCGACCAGATCCTGGCACAAAAGGTGAGCCTCGAGCTCGGTCAGCCCGTCAAGCAGGGCGATATCGTGGTGTTTCACAACCCCGATGGCACCTCCGAGCATGATGTTCTTGTCAAGCGTGTTATTGCCACGGCCGGCCAGACGGTCGACCTGCAGGATGGCAAGGTGGTCGTTGACGGCCAAGCGCTCGACGAGGACTATACGACGGGCATGAGCTGGCCACTTTCGGTCCAAGCGCCCGGTGCTCAGGTAAGCTATCCCTACACCGTTCCCGACGGGTGCGTGTGGGTGATGGGCGACAACCGCGAAAACTCTGCCGACTCACGCTACTTTGGTCCCGTCGATCGCTCTGATTTGATCGCTGTGGCGCTTGTGCGCTACTGGCCGCTCAACCGCATCGGCGCTATCGACTAAAAACCGCTATAGTACAGTACCTAACCGTGTAATCGTTTCGACGAGGGGATATTAGAGGCATGAACGCTTCATCGCTTTCCTTCCAAGACATCATCTTGCGTCTCCAGCAGTACTGGGGCGAGCAGGGCTGCGTCATTATGCAGCCCTATGACTCCGAGGTCGGTGCCGGTACCTTCCATACCGCGACCACGCTGCGCTCGCTCGGTCCCGCCGAGTGGCGCACCTGCTATGCGCAGCCTTGCCGCCGTCCCGCCGACGGCCGCTACGGCGAGAACCCCAACCGCATGCAGCACTACTATCAGTTCCAGGTGCTCATCAAGCCCTCTCCGGTCAACGCCCAGGAGCTTTACCTGGGGTCTCTTGCCGCTATCGGTCTGGACCCCAACGACCATGACGTCCGCTTTGTCGAGGACGACTGGGAGAGCCCGACGCTCGGCGCCTGGGGCCTTGGCTGGGAGGTCTGGCTCAATGGCATGGAGGTCACGCAGTTTACGTACTTCCAGCAGGTGGGCGGTATCGAGGTCGACCCCGTGCCCGTCGAGATCACCTATGGCCTGGAGCGCATCGCCATGTATGCGCAGGGCGTCAATTCCGTCTACGACTTGGTGTGGAGCTACCTGCCCGACGGCACGCCCATGACCTATGGCGACGTGTTCCTCGAGAACGAGCGCGAGTTCAGCGCCTACAACTTTGAGGTCGCCAACGTCGAGATGATGCGTCAGAAGTTTGACGACTACGAGGCCGAGTGCCATTCCTGCCTGGAGCGCAAGCTGCCGTTGCCGGCGTACGACTGTGTCATGAAGTGCAGCCACGCCTTCAACCTGCTCGATGCCCGCGGCGCCCTGTCCGCGGTCGAGCGTGCCAACTACATCCTGCGCGTCCGCGCCGTCGCCAAGGCGTGCTGCGAGGCCTACATGGCCGAGGTCGCCGGAGTCAACGAGAATGCCGACCAGGAAGGCGAGGTGGCGTAAGCCATGGCAGACGCTAAGGATTTCCTGTTTGAGATCGGTACGGAGGAAATGCCCTCTGCACCGCTGAACAATGCCGTCAAGCAGCTTGGTACCATGATCGCCAAGGGTCTCGACGAGGCCGGTCTGGCCCACGGCGAGGTCCGCGTGATCTCGAGCCCGCGTCGCCTGGCTGCGCTCGTTGCCGACGTTGCCACCGCGACCGATGAGGTTCACGAGGTCAAGCGTGGCCCCGCGGCAAACATCGCCTTCGACGCTGACGGTAACGCCACCAAGGCCGCCCAGGGCTTCGCCCGCAAGTGCGGTGTGGCTGCCGAGGATCTGGTCCGTCGCGAGGACACCGACGGCCGTGAGTACGTCTTTGCCGAGAAGAACATCCCTTCCGCACCGGCTACGCCGATTCTGACCGCTCTGTGCGAGAAGACCATCGCCGGCCTGCAGTGGCCCAACTACCGCTCCCAGCGCTGGGGCCACGAGCACGCGACCTTTGTTCGTCCGGTCCGTTGGATCTGCTGCCTTCTGGGCGAGGATGTTGTGCCCGTGTCGTTTGCCGACGTGACGAGTGGCAACACCACGCGTGGCCATCGCGTGCTTGGCCCCGGTGACCATGTGGTCGCCAGCCCCGCTGTTTACGAGCAGGTGCTCGAGGATGCCGGCGTGCTTTCTGCCGAGCGCCGTCGCGAGGCGATTCTCGCCGGTATCGCCGAGGTCGAGGCCGCTCGCCCCGGCTGCCATGTCGATACGCCCAAGAAGGTCTTTGAGGAGGTCATTAACCTCTGCGAGTGGCCGACGGTGCTCGTCGGTACTTTCGACGAGGAGTTCCTCAAGGTCCCGCACGAGATTATCTGCGAGTCCATGCTCACCAACCAGCGCTACTTCCCGATCTATGACGGCGAGGGCAAGCTGACGCGTGAGTTCGTGGTCGTCTCCAACAGCAAGCCCGAGAACGCCGAGCGCGTGATCGACGGCAACGAGCGCGTCGTGCGCGCCCGTCTGGACGACGCTAAGTTCTTCTACGAGGAGGACCTGAAGATCTCCCTCGACGAGTTCCGTGAGCGTCTGTCCAAGGTCGCCTTCCAGGAGAAGCTCGGCAGCGTGCTCGCCAAGTCCGAGCGCATCGAGCAGCTCGCGCTCGCTATTGCCCGCGAGGCTCATCTGGGCGCCCATCTTGCCGCCGACGCCGCTCGCGCCGCGCACCTGTGCAAGGCAGACCTGGTGTCCAACGCCGTCGTCGAGTTCACGAGCCAGCAGGGCGTGATGGGCGGTTATTACGCGACCGCGATGGGGGAGAACGACGAGGTCGCCCATGCTATTCGCGATCACTATCGTCCCCGTTTTGCCGGTGACGAGCTGCCCGAGGGCACCGCTGGCTGCATCGTGGCCTGCGCCGACAAGCTCGATACCATCGCCGGTATCTTTGCCATCGGCGAGCCCCCGACCGGCTCCTCCGACCCCTACGCGCTGCGTCGTGCCGCTATCGGCATTATCAACATCCTGCGCGACCGTCTGCCGATCGACCCCACGTCGTTCATCGACTTTGCCCTCGAACTCTACAGTGAGCAGGGCATTGAGTTCGACGCCGCCGAGGTCGCCCATCAGGTTCGTGACTTCTTCCATGGCCGCCTGGTGAGCATGGCCCGTGACGAAAAGATTCCGGCCGATACCGTCGCCGCCGTCTCCGCGGTGCACATTATCGCCCCGTCCGTCTTCTTCGCCCGCTGCGCCGCCCTCGACGAGGCCCGCAAGAACGACGCTGAGACGTTCGACAACCTGGCGACCGCCTATGCCCGCGCCGCGCATATCTCCAAGCCCGAGCTGGGTGCGGAGTATGACCGCAGCCTGATGGGCGAGGTCGAGCTTGCGCTCGCCGACGCCTCCGAGGCTGCTCAGACCGCCGTCGATGCCGCCCTTGCTGCCGAGGACTACCCGGCCGCATTTGCCGCCCTCGCCGCCCTGCGCGCGCCCATCGACCGCTTCTTCGACGAGGTTATGGTCATGGACAAGGACGAGCAGCTTCGCGATAATCGCCTTAAGCTGCTCAACCGCTTCGAGGCCGTTTTCTCCGGCATCGCCAACATCGGTGAGCTTGCCCGCAAAAAGTAAGCCAGCCTGCGCATAAGCGCAAAAGGAGCCCCGCATGGATTGCCCGGTCACCGCTCGTCCCACCGTTATCGTTATCTCCGACTCGCTCGGCGATACCGCTTGTGAGGTGGTGCTTGCGGCGTCCGGGCAATTTGATGAAGGGGCTTTTCGCGTTTTGCGCCTGCCCAAGGTGACCTCCGTGGAGCAGGTCAAGTCATTTGTGGGGCCGCGCGTCGATGCCGACCATCGCGATATTGCCGTGTTCCACACCATTGTCGATCCGGCGCTTCGCGCTCGCGTGCTCGATTACCTGGGTATGCTGCATATCCGTTCGGTCGACCTGATCGGCCCGACGCTTGCCGTGCTGTCGTCGCTCATCGGTGTGCCGCCCAAGTGCGTTGCGGGCGTGATTCACAAGACCGATGACCGCTATTTCCATCGTATCGAGGCCATGGAGTATTTCGTTGAGCACGATGACGGTCGTGGTTGCGACGATCTGTCGGGTGCCGATATCGTGCTGCTGGGTGTGTCGCGTACATCCAAGACGCCGCTGTCGATGTATTTAGCCTATCAGGGCTACAAGGTCGCCAATGTTCCGTTGGCCCATGGCATGGAGCCGCCCAAGTCGATTTACGAGGTTGACCCGATGCACCTGTTCGGCCTGATTTCGACCGTCGACGTTATTTCTGAGATTCGCGATAGCCGCTTGGGCGATGACTACGCCCGTGCCGTTGCCGGCTCCTATGCCGAGCCCGAGAGCGTGCGCAGCGAGCTTGAGGAAGCCCGTGCACTCATGAAGCGCTTAGGCTGCTTTGTTGTGCGTACCGACGGTAAGGCGATCGAGGAGAGCGCCTCCGAGATCATTAGTCACTTGGAGGAAATCCAAGAAGCCCGTGCCCGCCGCGCCGCCCGCCGAGCCCAGCAAAGCTAGCTTATTGGGGTAGCTAAAAATGCCCGTCTCTAAAAGACTACCTAAAAATAATGCACGATATTGGTAAAGCGATTTAGCAATAAACTAGCATCTGACCTGCAAGCATCTTGCATTGGTATCTTCATAAGGTAACCACCTTTACCTACCGTTTACCGCCATATTTATCACGTTTACCAACCCCCGCGCCCTCTGCGCAAGCCCGCTCAATGCCCGCCGTATAGTACCCTCACGGCCCGCATCCGGCGGGTCGATTCGTTACCACGGTCGTGCGCGTAAGCGCATGGAAGGGGAAGTATCGTGAGCGATTGCAAGAGGGTTTACCGTTTTGGAACCGACGCCCAGGGCACCTGTGTCACTGAGGGCGACAAATCCATGAACTTCGTGCTTGGCGGCAAAGGCGCAAACCTTGCCGAGATGAGCCGCATCGGTCTGCCGGTTCCCGGTGGCTTTACCATTACCTGCCAGACCTGTGTCGAGTACTCCGGTGCCGGCAACGTCTGGCCCGAAGGCGCACTCGATGAGATCGTTGCCGCCGAGGCGGACCTCGAGGCCCGTTGCGGCAAGAAACTCGGCGATGCCTCCGATCCGCTGCTCGTGTCGGTTCGCTCGGGCGCTCCGTTCTCCATGCCCGGCATGATGGACACGGTCCTCAACCTGGGCCTCAACGACGATTCCGTCCAGGGCCTTATCGCGCAGACGCAGAACCCGCGCTTTGCCTGGGACAGCTACCGTCGCTTTATCCAGATGTTCTCCAACGTCGTCATGGGCGTCGACGCCGACCTATTCGAGAACGCCCTGACCCAGGCCCGCCTGGTCGCCGGCGTTCGTGTCGATTCCGAGCTTTCGGCCGAGGACCTGCAGGAGCTCGTCGAGACCTTTAAGGGCATCTTCCTCGAGAACGTCGAGGCGACCCTGTATCCCGAGCTCGAGGTCGCCGACGGTAAGCCCGTTTTCCCGCACGATCCGGAGCTCCAGCTGCGCCTTGCCATCCAGGCCGTCTTTGGCAGCTGGATGAACGAGCGCGCCTGCATCTACCGCAAGCAGCACGGCATTTCCGACGAGCTCGGCACCGCCGTCAACGTCCAGGCCATGGCCTTTGGCAATAAGGGCGAGACCTCTGCGACCGGCGTCGCCTTTACGCGCAACCCGGCCGACGGCACCAAGGAGTTCTATGGCGACTTTTTGGTGAATGCCCAGGGCGAGGACGTCGTCGCCGGCATCCGAAACGCCGAGCCCATCGCCGACCTCAAGACCACCTCGGGCCTCGAGTCCGCAGGCGAGGAGCTCGAGCGCGTGTTCCTGACGCTCGAGGATCATTACCGCGATATGTGCGATATCGAGTTCACCATCGAGCAGGGTAAGCTCTGGATGCTCCAGACCCGCGTGGGCAAGCGCACCGCCACCGCCGCCCTGCGCATCGCCATCGAGATGGTCGAGGAGGGCCTCATCACCCGCGAGGAGGCCGTGAGCCGCATCGACCCCGCACAGCTCGACCAGCTCCTGCACCCGCAGTTCGACGCCTCCAAGAAGTACGAGGCCCTGGCCAGCGGCCTTAACGCCAGCCCTGGTGCCGCCGTGGGCGAGGTCGTGTTCTCGAGTGATGACGCCGTCGCGCGTTCCGCCGAGGGCCACAAGGTCATTCTGGTCCGCTGGGAGACCAACCCCGACGACCTGAAGGGCATGGTCGCCGCCGAGGGCATCCTGACCAGCCACGGTGGCAAGACGAGCCATGCCGCTGTTATCGCCCGCGGCATGGGTACGCCCTGCGTTTGCGGCGTTGAGCGCTTCCACATTGACGCGGCAGAGAAGGTCGTGCGCATCGAGGGCAGCGACCGCGTGCTGCGCGAGGGCGATGTCATCTCCATCGACGGCACCCAGGGTATCGTCGTCGACGGCGCGGTCGACCTGGTCTCTGCAGAGCTCACCGGCGACCTGGACACCATCCTGTCTTGGGCCGATGAGATCCGTTTGGACGAGACCGACGGTCACGCCAACCACGTGCGCGTCAACGCCGACAACCCCGAGGATGCCGAGCTCGCGCTCGAGTTTGGCGCCGAGGCCATCGGTCTGTGCCGCACCGAGCACATGTTCCTGGGCGATCGCAAGAACATCATCCAGAGCTTTATCCTGTCTGACGATGAGGCCGTGAAGCAGCAGGCCCTGGCCGACTTGCTCAAGGTTCAGACCGAGGACTTCCTGGCGATGTTCAAGACCATGTCCGGTCGCGATGTGGTCGTCCGCCTGCTCGATCCGCCGCTTCATGAGTTCCTGGATAATCCTCGCGAGCTCGAGGTCGCCATCACCAAGAAGGAAGCCGCTGGCGCCAGCGAGGAAGAGCTTGCCGTCCTGCGCGCCCGCCTGCGTCGCATTGACGGCATGGTCGAGTCCAACCCCATGCTGGGCTTGCGCGGCGTGCGCCTGTCCGTCGTCTTTGGCGATCTGCCGCTCATGCAGGTTCGCGCCGTCGCCACGGCCGCTGCCCGCCTTATCAAGGAGGGTGTCGACCCGCGCCCCGAGATCATGGTTCCGCTCGTTTCCATCACGGCCGAGCATGTCCAGACCCGCGAGGTTATCGAGCGCGTGATCGCCGAGGTTTCCGCCGAGGAAGGCGTCGAGCTCAATATTCCCGTGGGCACGATGCTCGAGCTGCCGCGTGCCTGCATGGTCGCTGACGAGATCGCCCATCATGCCGACTTCTTCTGCTTTGGCACCAACGACCTCACCCAGACGACCTTTGGCTTCTCGCGCGATGACGCCGAGGCCAAGTTCATCCCGCTGTACATGCATAAAAAGATCCTGAAAGACAACCCCTTCGAGACCATCGACGCGGCGGTGCTGGAGCTCGTGCGCTTGGCCGTCGAGAAGGGCCGCGCCACCAATCCCGACATGCACTTTGGCGTGTGCGGCGAGCACGGCGGCGACCCCAAGTCCATCAAGGGCCTGTTTAACGTGGCCGACGTGGACTACGTGTCCTGCTCGCCCTATCGCGTGCCCCTCGCGCGCCTGGCTGCCGCTCAGGCCAAGCTCGAGGCCAAGCGTTCCGCCTAGCCCCCTGCGCATCGACGCCTAGCGTAGCGCCCCTTCATACCGCCCGTCTCATTCGTGAGGCGGGCGGTTATCATGTGCGGGTTTTGTCTTTTTGTCTGCGTAAAAAAATGTTCTTGCAGCAGAAACCCGCGCGTGTATACTCGAATACGTTTGTTCAACTACGTGCCGGCCAAGGTGGTACGGCACCTCTAGAAGAGTAAGGAATTGCACATGGATTACATCCGCGCAATCGAGCGTCAGCAGATCCGCGAGGACATTCCTCAGGTTCGCGTCGCCGACAACGTCAAGGTTCACTACCGCATTAAGGAAGGCGACCGCGAGCGCATTCAGGTCTTCCAGGGCGACGTCATCCGCATGGCCGGCGCCGGTGCCCGCGAGACCTTCACCGTCCGCAAGATGTCCTTCGGTGTCGGTGTTGAGCGTACCTTCCCGCTTCACAGCCCCAAGATCGCCAAGCTCGAGGTCGTCCGTCATGGTCGCGTCCGTCGCGCCAAGCTGTACTACCTCCGCGACAAGGTGGGCAAGGCTGCTCGCATCCCCGAGAAGCGCTAAGAAGATCGCAGCGTCTGTCCACTCGTTTGGACACAAGGGTCACCTTCGGGTGGCCCTTCTTTTTATCTGATTTGCATGCAAGGAGGGCCTGGTATGGCCAATATGACGAGCTCGGTTTCGGCATCGCAGGTTGCCGGTGAGTTGGCGAGCGCTACGTTTGAGGAGATCCCCGCCCTCGTGGAGCATTATCGCGAGGACCCGCGCCAACAGGTGATCAAGGCTTGCGAGCGTGCTCTTAAGCGCCATGCCAAGGAACTTGCCGAGCGCGAGCGCGTCAATGACATGTACGAGCTTATGCATGAGCTTGGCGGCGATGGGGTAGTCGTTGGTGTCGACGAGGTGGGTCGCGGATCGGTGGCCGGTCCTTTGACGGTATGCGCTGTCTGCCTTCCTATGGAGCCGCGCGTCTGGGGCATCAACGATTCCAAAAAGCTCACGCCGGCGCGCCGCGAGTTGCTCTCAGTGAAGATTGCCGAGGTGGCGACGGCAATTGGTTTTTGCCATATCGCGCCTAAGGATATCGATGAGATGGGCATGGCCCGCGCCATTCGAGCCGCTGTCGCGGGCGCCGTGGCCGATACGGGGCTCGAGCCCGATTGCGTGCTTATGGACGGTAACCCCTTGGGCGCCGTTCCCAACGAGCGCGACGTGGTGAAGGGTGATGCCAAAATCGCCTGCATCGCCGCGGCGTCCATCATGGCCAAGGTCACGCGTGACGAGATGATGGTCGAGTACGACGCCGAGTATCCCGAGTACCATCTGGCCGAGTCGAAGGGCTATGCAAGCCCCGAGCATATCGAGGCCATTCGCAAACATGGACTTTGTCCACTGCACCGCGTGAGCTTTTGCGGAAACTTTCTGCAGACTGAGCGCCTTTTCTAGGTCAATTGTGGAGACAGGGACCTCAGGGGTTTTATAAACCTGCTGGTAGCGGGCCGTATGCAACACCATTGCTGCGTACGGCCCGTTTTTTGACGGCATTTGGTCAGCTTTTGGTTTGCTTCCGGTACTTACCCGCATGAAAGGTGCCCTCATCATCGGGGCAATGCAGCGTGCGGGAAAGGAGACCCCATGAGTGCCGCAAGCAAAAAGAGCAAGACGCAGCAGCTCAAGGAGCGTTGGGAAAACGGCGAGCTCGACTGCGGGGCGATGACGCCCGAGTTTATCAAGGGACTCAGTCCCCGCGAGCTGGGCATGCTGGGCGAGCTGATCACCATCGACTACTTTAACGAGCGCGGCTACACCTTGCTGGAGCAGGGTTATCGTTGCACCGAGGGCGAGGCCGATCTGGTGCTGCTCGATGAGCTCGACGATGTCGTGGTGATGGCCGAGGTCAAGACCAGACGCGTCGCACTGGATTGCAGCACGCGGGTCTTTCCCGAGGAGGCCGTGGACGCCCAAAAGCAACGCCGCTACCGCCGCATCGCAAGTTGCTATCTCATGGAGCATTATCCGCTCAAGGCGATTCGCTTCGATGCCGTGGGTGTCACCATTCGCGGCGGGCATATCGCCGAGATCGAGCATCAGTACAACGCGTTCGATTGGCAGGTGTCGTGATGGCGTTCGAGACGTTTGCCGTTCACGCGGCCTGCATCCGTGGCGTCGAGGCGATTCACGTCACGGTCGAGGTCTCGCTTGCCGGTGGTGTTCCGGGCATCCAAATGCTCGGCATTCCGAGTATGGAGGTGATGGAGTCACGCGGTCGTATTCGCTGCGCGATGCGCTCCGCCGGGTTCGAAATCCCGCGCTCGGGCATTACGGTCAATCTGGCGCCTGGCGATATTCGCAAGACCGGTAGCGGCTTTGATCTGCCCATCGCCATCGCGGTTCTGGCGGCCGATGGGCAGATTCCCCGTGACAACCTCGATCGCTGCCTTATCGCCGGCGAGCTCGGCTTGGACGGTACGGTGCTTCCCGTCAAGGGCGAGGTGGCGTTTCAGCTATTGGCGCGTGATATGGGGCTGTCCTTTATCGCCGGCAGGTCCGATCAGCATGTGCCGCTTGCGGGCGTGGATTGCGGATTTATCGATCATTTGTCTCAGCTTGCCCATGGCATGGGCGATGCCGCGCGGCACTACTTGGATTCTGAAGTGCTCGAGGCGACCTTTGAGCCCGAACTCGACTATGCCGACGTACTGGGGCAGGAGGTCGCCAAGCGCGGCATGGCACTGGCGGCAGCGGGTGAGCTCGGTTTGCTTATGATCGGGTCCCCGGGATCGGGCAAGACGATGCTCGCGCGTCGTATGACCGGCATCCTGCCCGAGCTTTCCGTTGAGGATCAACAGGAGGCGCTGTGCATCCATTCGGTTTTGGGTGAGAACATTGATGGCTTGTTGGCGGGGCACCGGCCCTTCCGCAGTCCCCATCACAGTATTTCGACCGCAGGTCTTATCGGCGGTGGGCGCCCGGTGCACCCGGGTGAGATCAGCCTTGCTCATGGCGGCGTGCTCTTTTTGGACGAGCTTGCTGAGTTTCCCACGGGTGTGCTGCAGACGCTGCGTCAGCCCATCGAGCGCGGCTATGTGAGGATCGTGCGCGTCGACGGGGCCTTTACCTTCCCGTCGCGCTTTCAGCTGCTGGCTGCGAGCAATCCCTGCCCCTGCGGCTTTTTGGGCGATCGTGAGGTACCGTGCCGCTGCTCGGCGGCGATGGTCGAGCGCTATCGGTCTAAACTGCGCGGTCCTTTGGCCGACCGTATCGACATGATGATCGATGTGACCCGTCCCGACCCTCAGGTGATTATCGAGGGCGCGGAGGGTATGTCGTCAGCTGAGTTACGTGACTACGTTGTGTGCGGTCGCGCTTTTCGCGCTTGGCGCGAATCCCGTATGGACGATGCGGATGCCGAGGCCGAGGATGACGAGACACGGTCCATTGACGGCGTCGTTTCGACCTTTGAGCTCGATGGTGCGGCGGAGAAGTGTGTGCTCGGCCTGTCCAAACGCACGCATCTCACGGGCCGCGGCATCGTGCGCCTGGTGCGTATCGCGCGTACAATCGCTGACGTCGCCGAGAGCGAGCAGGTGACGCAGGACCATGTGCTCGAGGCGGCGATGTACCAGGGAAGGAGGGACCAATGATAGCCGAGGGGACCTTTGAGCTGCATCCAGGTGATACGTTGTATCCCGAGACCGTATTGGAGCTTTCTGATGTACCCCAGACGCTTTATGTGCGTGGCAATCCCGAGGTGCTTTCGACACCCGCGCTCTCCATCATCGGCGCGCGCAAGGCCTCGCCGTATGGTCTTGCCGTGGCAGAGCTTGCGGCAAAGGTGGCGGTCGAGGCGGGAGTGACGGTAGTTTCGGGCGGCGCGGTCGGTTGTGACCAGGCCTCGGGTTGGGCTGCGGTCAACGCCGGCGGCAAACACGTCGTGGTGCTGGGGACGGGCGCCGACGTGGTCTACCCGCGTTCGAGCGCGGGGCTTATTATGCGCACGCTCGATACGGGTGGCGCGGTCGTGTCGATCTCTCCGTGGGGCATGGGTCCGCGCAAGTTTGCCTTTCCGCGCCGCAATCGCGTGATCGCGGCCCTGTCGCAAGCCCTCTTTGTTTCCGAGGCGGGTATGCCTTCCGGGACGTTTTCTACAGCCGAGGCTGCTATGGATTTGGGGCGCGAACTTCTTGTCGTGCCGGGGTCGATCCTATCGCCCGAGTCGCGTGGCACGAATTACCTCATTGCGAACGGTGCCTGCTGCATCATCGACGAGGAATCTATCGAGATGGCTATCTCACGCATCTACGGCACCCTGCGCTACTCGCGCCCCGATGCTCCCGGCATTGCCGACCTGGATCCAACACAGCAGACCGTGATGCATGCGCTCATCGCCTCTCCGCTCAAGGTCGACGACATCGCGGCGCTCGTCTCGCTCGATGCTGTCGGCGTACTCAAACTCTTGGGTTCGCTTGAACTCGAGGGCCTTATCGAGCGCATGATGGATGGAAGGTATGCGCCCTCCAAGTTTGCCCTTCACGCCCAGACGCCCTTCGGTCACAATGGAAAACGTGTCAATTAGAAAGGTGTTTGCAGATGCAGTTCGATCAGGTGACGGTTATCGGTGGCGGTCTGGCGGGTTCGGAATGCGCGATCCAGCTGGCAGACCGCGGTTTTGCCGTAAAGCTGTGCGAGATGCGCCCCCAGGTTAGCTCCCCGGCTCACCATACCGATCACTTGGCAGAGCTCGTCTGCTCCAATTCGTTTAAGTCGACCCGTCCGGATTCCGCGGCTGGTTTGCTGAAGGCCGAGCTTAAGCGCATGGGTTCAGTCCTGCTCGATTGCGCCCATCGCGCGGCTGTTCCCGCCGGCGGTGCCCTGGCGGTCGACCGCGTCAAGTTTTCCGAGCTTGTCGAGGCCGAGGTTGCCGCCCGTCCCAATATCGAGGTCGCGCACGGCGAGGTCACGCAGATTCCCGAGGGACACGTGGTCATTGCCGCGGGCCCGCTGTGTTCACCGGCGCTGAGCGAAGAGGTCATGAAGCTCGTCGGTGGCGACGCCCTTGCGTTCTTCGATGCCGCGGCGCCGATCGTCGATGCCTCCACGCTCGATATGGACGTGCTGTTTTCGCAGTCGCGCTACGAGGAGCAGGGGAGCGGCGACTATCTCAACGCTCCGCTCAACAAGGAGGAGTACGAGGCCTTTATCGAGGCACTTACCACGGCCGACCGCGTGGTGCTCAAAGACTTTGAGGGCGGCGATCTGTTCCAGGCCTGCCAACCTGCCGAGGAAGTTGCGCGTACCGGCAAGGACGCCATTCGCTTTGGCGCCATGAAGCCCGTCGGCCTCACCGACCCGCGTACCGGACGTCGCCCCTGGGCGGCGATTCAGCTGCGTGCCGAGAACAAGGAGAAGACCGCCTATAACCTGGTGGGCTTCCAGACCAACCTGACCTTTGGCGAGCAGAAGCGCGTCTTCCATATGGTGCCGGGCCTGGAGAACGCTGAGTTCTTCCGCTACGGTGTCATGCACCGCAATACCTTTGTCGACGCCCCGCACGTGCTCGATGGCACCTTTGCCGTGCCCGGTACCGGCGTGCGCCTGGCCGGTCAGATCACCGGCACCGAGGGGTACATGGAAGCCGTGGCGACCGGTCTGCTCGCGGCGCTCAACACCTATGCCGAGGCTATCGGTGTCGCGGGCGTCGAGTTGCCGCGCGTGGGCGCCCTGGGTGCGCTCGTGGGCTATGCGACCGATCCTGCCACCGTGGGCTATCAGCCTATGCATGTCAACTTTGGCCTGGTGCCGCCACTCGAGGATGGTAAGCGCCGCAGCAAGCGCGACCGCTACCAGGCCTATGCGGACCGTGCGCTCGAGGCCCTTGATGCCTATCTGGCCACTCGTCCTGATCTGTTTGGAGGCGACCGGTCATAGCCTTTGACCTGTACGACACCGTCGACTCGTTTATCGCCTATATCTCACGTGTCGAGGGACTTTCTCCCAACACGGTGACGGCCTACGGCTCGAGGCTGGAGCGCTTTGCTGCCTGGTGCGAGCGCGAGGATATCGATGCTTTCGCTGCCGACGTGCGCACCATTCGCCGCTATCTTGCCGAGCTTTCGCGTGAGCAGGTGGCTCCCCGAACGCTTGCGGCGCATCTGTCGGCTATCCGATCGCTCTATCGATGGATGGCTGCCGAGGGGGTCGTGGAGGGCGATGTGGTCTCGGCAATTTCCTCGCCCAAGCTCCCGCGCGATCTACCCGGTGTGCTGACGACCCAACAGGTGGAGGCGCTGCTCAAGACGCCTGATACCTCAACACCCGCGGGACTGCGCGATGCGGCGATGCTCGAGCTGCTCTATGCCTCGGGCGCCCGTATCTCTGAGCTCGCAGCACTCAATGTGGAGTCCATTGCGAGGTCCGAACGCACGCTGCGCCTGTGGGGCAAGGGGAGCAAAGAACGTATCGTCCCTCTGTATCGTCGTGCGCTCGAGGCGACGCGTCTCTATATTGAGGAGGGGAGGCCGGAGTTGCTCGCTCAGGCAAAGCGTCGTGACCCCGCTACCGGGCCGCATCCGCTGCTTATATCGGCGCGCGGTAATCGCATGAGTGCCGCCATACTCAGGCGGCGGTTTCATATGTTGGCGACGCTCGCCGGCATTCCGGCCGACATCGCCCCGCATGCGATGCGCCATACCTTTGCGACCGACTTGCTCGAGGGCGGCGCGGACCTGCGCTCGGTTCAAGAGCTGCTGGGTCATGCGAGCCTGTCCACGACGCAGATCTACACGCATCTCACACCCGATCGGCTCAAACGTGCCGTGGCTCAAGCCCATCCCCGAGGCGAATAGTGGCTGGGACGTCCCGCGCCGCACTAAGGTGTGTGGTTTTGATTGCGGGTTGGCATGAAGAAGCATTCCTGCTATCATTCATCGGGTTGCTTCACGGCAACATGTTTTTATCACGCACGCGCGGCTACTTCATACCGTGGTGCCCGGGCTTTGGTAGCACATGTCCGGGTTGGTTTTGGAGGATGACCCCGCGCGGAGGCAAACCACAGGAGGTTTAACATGGCTACCAAGATTAATATCCGCACCCTGCTCGAGGCCGGCTGCCACTTCGGTCACCAGACCCGTCGCTGGAACCCCAAGATGAAGCCGTTCATCTTCGGTGAGCGCAACGGCATCTACATCCTTGACCTCAAGCAGACCATCCTCGACGCCGACCAGGCCTATACTTTCGTCAAGAACGTCGCCAAGGGCGGCAACGTGCTGTTCGTCGGCACCAAGAAGCAGGCTCAGGAGGCCGTCAAGAACGCTGCTGAGCGCGCCAACATGCCTTACATCAACCAGCGTTGGCTCGGCGGTATGCTGACCAACTTCGTTACCATCCGCTCCCGCATCAACCGCATGGAGGAGCTCGAGGCCATGGTCGAGGACGGCCGCATGGCAGTGCTCCCCAAGAAGGAGCAGGCTGTTCTCGGTAAGGAGCTCACCAAGCTCCAGACCAACCTCGGTGGCGCCCGCGACATGAAGGGTCTGCCCCAGGCTCTCTTCGTCATCGACACTAAGCGCGAGGAGAACGCCATCAAGGAGGCTCAGCGCCTGAACATCCCCGTCGTCGCTCTGATCGACACCAACTCCGATCCCGACGAGGTCGAGTACGGCATCCCCTGCAACGATGACGCTATCTCCGCTGTCACCCTTATGTGCGAGCTCATGGCTGACGCCTGCCTCGCTGGCTCCGGTAAGGAGCAGGTCTCCGAGGCCGAGATGGCCGCTGAGCCCAAGGCCGAGTAAATCAGTCTTAGTTAATTCTTTTTCATCTCTTTGAAAGGAACCACAATGGCCCAGATTACCGCCGCTATGGTCAAGCAGCTCCGCGAGATGACCGACTCCCCGATGATGGAGTGCAAGAAGGCTCTCGTCGAGGCTGACGGCGACATGGACGCCGCTGTCGACGTTCTGCGCAAGAACGGCCTCGCCAAGGCTGCTAAGAAGGCTGGCCGCGAGACCAACGAGGGCGCTGTAGCCGCGTTCGTCTCCGAGGATGGCAAGACCGGCGCTCTGCTTGAGCTCTCCTGCGAGACCGACTTCGTTGGCTCCAACGCCAAGTTCACTGGCTTTGCTTCCAAGGTCGCTGAGGTTGTCGCTACCACCGAGCCTGCTGACGTCGACGCTCTGCTCGAGAAGCCGATGGGCGAGGAGACCGTTTCCTCCGAGCTCACCGAGATGATTCACATCATGGGCGAGAACATGAAGATCTCCCGCTTCGCTGCCCGCAAGGCCGAGAACGGCGCGCTCGCTTCTTACATCCACATGGGTGGTAAGATCGGCGTCCTCGTCGAGTTCGCCTTCGAGAAGGCCGAGACCGCTCAGGCTGAGTCCTTCAAGACCTTCGCTCACGACGTTGCCCTTCAGGTTGCCGCCGTCGCCCCGATCTGCGCTACCCGCGATCAGGTTCCGGCCGAGACCGTCGAGCACGAGAAGCAGATCTACATGGCTCAGGCTGCCGAGTCCGGCAAGCCCGAGGCTATCCAGGAGAAGATGGCTGTCGGCCGTCTGGAGAAGTTCTACAAGCAGTCCGTGCTCACCGAGCAGGAGTTCATCAAGGACAGCTCCCTCACCATCAAGAAGTACGCTGAGCAGGTCTCCAAGGAGCTCGGCGACACCATTACCGTCGTTGCCTTTGACCGTCTGGTCCGTGGCGAGTAAATAAGCTCTTGTAGCTGGTAATGAGCAGGCTGTGGGTTTTACTCACAGCCTGCTTTTTCATGGCTCTTATCAGAGCCTTTGATATCATATTGAGAGTCTAATTAAAGGAGGATCGCTTTGTCCGACATCCGATATAAACGCGTGCTTCTTAAGCTTTCCGGCGAAGCACTGATGGGCGACGGCCAATATGGCATTGACCCCAAGGTTACCGACCATCTTGCCAAGCAGGTCAAGGAGCTGCTCGCCGTTGGCCATGAGGTCGGCGTCGTTGTCGGCGGCGGCAATATTTTCCGCGGCATGGCAGGCGCTGCCGGTGGCATGGAGCGTGCTCAGGCCGACTACATGGGCATGCTGGCAACCGTTATGAACGCGCTCGCCCTGCAGGATGCCTTCGAGCATAACGATGTTCCCTGCCGCGTGATGAGCGCTATCCAGATGAACGAGATCTGCGAGCCCTATATTCGCCGTCGCGCTATCAACCACCTTTCCAAGGGCAACGTTGTTATTTTTGCCGCCGGTTCGGGTAATCCGTACTTTACGACCGACACCGCCGCGGCTCTTCGTGCGTGCGAGATCGGCGCCGAGATTCTGATTAAAGCCACCAAGGTTGACGGCATCTACGACAAGGATCCCGTCAAGTGCGCCGATGCCGTCCGTTTTGACAAGATTACCTATCACGAGGTTCTCGTTCGCGGCCTGCAGGTTATGGATTCCACAGCTACGGCCCTGTGCCAGGATAACCGTATGCCTATTTTGGTCCTCAACATCGATGGCGAGGACACCGTCAAACGCGCGCTCGCGGGTGAGCCCGTCGGCACGCTCGTCTATCAGGAGGATTAAGCATGGCAGAGAACATCACCGCCCATATGGACAAGTCGCTCGAGTCCCTCAAGCATAACTTCTCCAAGGTCCGTACCGGTCGCGCCAACGCCAACATTCTGTCCGACATCACCGTCGATTATTACGGTGTCCCCACGCCGGTCACGCAGGTTGCCGCCGTCAAGACCCCCGAGGCTCACATGCTGCTCATCGAGCCGTGGGACAAGGCCCTCATCAACGCTATCGTCAAGGCCATCGGCGCTTCCGATCTGGGTATTACCCCCAACTCCGATGGCACCGTCGTTCGTCTTCCGTTCCCGGCTCCCACTGAGGAGCGCCGTCGCGAGCTCGTCAAGGAGTGCCGCGAGTACGCCGAGCAGGCCAAGGTGTCTATCCGTAACATCCGTCGCGACTTTAACAACAAGCTCGAGCGCGATGAGGAGCTCACCGAGGACGATGTCCGTCGCGAGCAGGCCAAGGTCCAGAAGCACACCGATGAGTATGTCGCCAAGGTCGAGGAGCTTCTGAAGGAAAAAGAAGCCGAGGTCATGGAGATCTAAGGTGCAATACGACGAGCATAAACTGGTCGAGTACTTTGCCGACGCCCCTGCGGGCGTCGGTTTTTCCGACCTTGACCTCAATAACATTCCGCACCATATCTCGTGCATCATGGACGGCAACGGTCGTTGGGCCACGTCGCGCGGTCTTGCGCGCACTGAGGGCCACAAGGCGGGTATCGTCTCCCTTCGCGAGATCATTACCGCCTGCGTGCGCCTGGGCGTCGACGTGCTTTCTGCCTATGCGTTTTCTACCGAAAACTGGAACCGTCCGCAGCATGAGGTCAACGTCTTGATGCATCTGTTTGCCAAGACGTTTATCGACGAGCTGCCTCTTCTGAAGCGCGAAAACGTGCGCGTTGTTTTTTTGGGTGACATTTCCGCACTGCCCAAGAAGACCCGCGACGTTTTTGAACGCGGTCTTGCCGAGTGCGCCGATCACACCGGTATGACGCTGGCGCTTGCCGTCAACTACGGCGCGCGTGCCGAGATTACCCGCGCTGTCCGTCAGATTGCACTCGACGCTGCCGCCGGTAAGATCGATCCTGCCGCAATTGATGACGACATGGTGGCTTCCCACCTCTATACTGCCGGCCTTCCCGATCCTGAGCTTGTGATTCGCACCTCTGGTGAGCTGCGCCTTTCGAACTATCTGCTGTGGCAGGTGGCTTATTCCGAATTCTACGTCACCGATACCTATTGGCCCGACTTTGATCGTTGGGGCCTTGTCGACGCCATTTTGGCCTATCAGGGCCGTGACCGTAGGTTTGGTGGACTGAGCAAGACCGAGGAGGCTTAATCGTGTCCGATCGTCCCAAGGCATCTGCTCCCAAGACGCCTGCGCGCAAAGCTGCCACTGCGGGAGCGCCTGCAGCGAAGAGCGGCACCGGTTCGTGGCTGGCGGGCTTTATTACCCGTGCCGCCGCCGGTATCGTCTACGCCGTTGTCTTTATCCTGTGCCTGGTTTTGGGTATCGTGCCCACGGCCATCTTTGTTTCTGTCATGAGCGGTCTGTGCTGCTATGAGTTTTTCCGTATGACAAGGCTCGATGGCAAGATGGCTAACGAGCGCATGGGTATCGCTGCCGCCGTACTCTTTCCGCTGTCGGCGTTGGGCGATTCGATGTTGCTGAATGCCCTGCTTTTTGCCCTGATGCTCGCTGTGGGCATTTGGTATGTCTGGTCGCCGCGTACCCGCATCTCTGATGTGGCAGTGACGCTCATGGGTCCCATCTACACTGGCTTTATGCTGTCGGCTATCGTGCTGCTGCGCGATGCCGTGCCCGGTTTTGCCGGTGCCCTGCTTTCAGTGGGCGTTTGCGCGTCCCTTTGGGTCTCCGATTCGTTTGCCTACATCGTGGGCAGCCGTATCGGCAAGCACAAGATGGTTCCTAAGATTTCTCCCAAAAAGAGCTGGGAGGGGTTTGTCGGCGGCATCCTGGGCTCGGTTTTGATTTGGCTCATCCTGTGGGCGACGCACTTCTACAAGCTCAGCCTGTCCTATGCGCTGCTGTGCGGCGTGGTCGTGTCCATTCTGGGCGTTATCGGCGACCTTATCGAGTCGCGCATCAAGCGCGGTGTGGGCGTCAAGGATTCCGGCAACCTTATCCCGGGCCACGGCGGCATGCTCGATCGTAGCGATTCGCTTATCTTCGGCTGCATCACCGCGCAGCTGTTGCTGATGATCGGAGGCGTGCTGTAATGTCCTTCCAGACGACGTATGGCTCCGATGGACGTCTCCGCGTTGCCATCCTGGGCTGTACAGGCTCTATCGGCACCCAGGCGCTCGATGTGTGCCGCCAGCAAGCCGATCGCCTGCAGGTGACGGCGCTGTCCGTTAACTCCAGTACCTCCGAGCTCGTTGCCGCTGCCCGTGAGTTCTCGGTTCCGGCGGTTGCCGTGGCCGATGCCGCTCATGGCGATGACGCCGTGCTGCAGGAGTTGCCCGAGGGAACGAAGCTCGGCGTTGGCGCGCAGGCGGTTTGCGAGCTCGCGCGTCGCGACGATGTCGACTGCGTGCTCGTCGCTATTGTGGGCGCCGCCGGTCTCGAGGCGAGCCATGCGGCCTTGACCTCGAATAAGCGCCTTGCCCTTGCCAACAAGGAGTCCCTCGTCGTCGGTGGCGACTTGCTTATGCCGTTGGCACAACCGGGCCAGCTTATTCCGGTCGACTCTGAGCATTCCGCCATCTACCAGTGCTATCTGGGGGAGAACCCGCGCGAGGCCCACTGCATTTGGCTCACCTGCTCGGGCGGTCCGTTCTTTGGCCGCACGCGCGACGAGCTCGATCGCGTGACGCGTGCCGATGCCCTCGCGCATCCCACGTGGGCCATGGGTGCCAAGATCACCATTGACTCCGCCACCCTCATGAACAAGGGCCTGGAGCGCATTGAGGCCATGCATCTGTTTAACTGCGACCTCGATTTCATTAACGTGGTCGTGCAGCGTCAGTCCAAGATTCACTCTATGGTCGAGTTCGCCGACGGCTCCGTGATGGCGCATCTCGGTGCATCCGACATGCGTATTCCCATCCAGTTCGCGTTCTCGTATCCCGAGCGTTGGGATACCCCGGCGCCTCGTATCGATTTCCGCGAGCTGGGGCAGCTCACGTTTGATGCTGCCGACATGGATACCTTCCGCTGTCTGGCATTGGCCGAGCGTGCCGGCAAGACGGGTGGCACCATGCCGTGCGTGCTCAATGCCGCCAACGAGGTTGCCGTCGATGCCTTCCTGCACGATGGCTGCAGCTTTACCGATATCGATCGCATTGTGGAATCCTGCATGGACGCCCACGATATGCAGGCGGTCGATTCGTTTGAGCAGCTTCGCGACATCGATGCGTGGGCGCGTGAAAAGGCTGCGCAGGCGCTCGCCGCAACCCGTTCCTAACCCATAAGGATTGCTTTTTCGTTTTATGGATACTGTTCTGAGCGTTCTCTCATCGGTCTTTTGGGGCCTGCTGATGCTTTCCGTCCTCGTGTTTTTGCACGAGGGCGGCCACTTTTTGGCGGCGCGTGCCTGCGGCGTCCGTGTGACCGAGTTCTTTTTGGGTCTGCCGTGCCGCTTTGACATCCATTACACGTCGCGTCGCATTGGAACCAAGTTTGGCGTGACCCCGCTGCTGCTGGGTGGCTACGCTGCCATCTGCGGTATGGATCCGACCGATGTCTCGTGCGCCGATCGCGTGCTCGCGGCTATCTATCGTCATGGTCGCGTGACCGTGGCCGACCTTGCTGTCGAGCTCGAGCTTTCCGAGGAGGATGTGCTCGAGGCATGCGCCCTTTTGCTGGGCTGGGGCTCCATCGCGCCCTGGTATGAGGAAGGGGAGAAGCCCTCGCCGAGCTACTATCCCACCAAATATCAGACGTTGCCGCGAGACACGGCAGGCTATACCACCTTTGATGGTCGCCGTTTCGATCGCGAACATGCGACTGCCGAGGGCGATGTGTGGGAGCTGCCGTGCGGCGAGGCCGAGTTCCTTGCGCAAGAGCGCTCGCACACCTATCTTGGCCAAGGCTTTCTCAAGCGCGCCTTTATGCTGCTCGCGGGCATTATCGTCAATATCTTGACGGGTTTTTTGCTCCTTATGAGCATCTATTCCATTGCGGGTGTCACCGTGCCGATGGATACCAACGTGATCGGTCAGGTTGACGAGGGGTCTATTGCCGCCAAAGCGGGTATCGAGGGCGGTGACGCGATTCTTTCGGTTGACGGAGTATCGTGCTCTACCTGGATTGACGTTTACGATGCCATCGGCAAGGCTGCCGGTAAGGACGATATCGCCATCGAGTACGAGCGTGACGGCAAGCAGCATTCGACCACGGTTGCGCTCAAAGAGGACGAGCGCCTAGGTGTGTATGCCTCTACGCAGGTGGTCCGTTTAGACCCCATCACGTCGGCTCGCCTGTCGTTCTCCTACGTCGTGCAGACAGCGGAGGGCGTGATGCGCCTGCTCCAGCCGCAGCATACGATGGAGATTCTCGATCAGTCTTCTTCGGTCGTGGGTATTAGCGTTATGTCCTCACAGGCTGCTGCTGCCGGCCCTGCCGCGTTCCTTTCGTTTGCCGCCCTCATTTCGTTCTCGCTTGGCTTTATGAACCTGCTGCCCATCCCACCACTCGATGGCGGCAAGCTGGTCATCGAGATCATTCAAAAGATTGCGGGCCGCGAGCTGCCACTCAAGGTCCAGACGATTGTGAGCTATGTGGGCATCGCGCTCTTTGCGCTTCTGTTTGTCTATATGCTTCGTTCCGACATCCTTCGATTTATTCTGTAGGGGAGTGTTTGGATTGTCTTTATCCCATCCTTTGCCTCGCGAGTTGACGCGCCCCGTGCATGTGGGCGGCGTGCAGATCGGTGGTGGCGCTCCGGTCGTGGTTCAGTCTATGACCTGCACCGATACCGCTGATGCCCAGGCAACGCTTGCGCAAGTGTGCGCGTTGGCGCAGGCTGGCTGCGATATCGTGCGCGTGAGCGTGCCTACCGAGGCTGCGCTCGAGGGCTTTCGCACGATTTGTTCCGAGTCTCCGGTGCCGATTGTCGCCGATATCCACTTTAACCATAAGCTCGCCATTGGCGCTGTCGAGGCTGGTGCCTCCAAGCTGCGCATCAACCCCGGCAATATCGGCGATTGGGCCAAGGTTGACGCTGTCATCGATGCCGCGGGTGCCGCGGGCTGCGCGATTCGCATTGGCGTGAACGCGGGCTCGCTTGAGCAAGATATTGCCGAGCGCGACGACCTCACGCAGCCCGAAAAGCTCGTGATGTCGAGCGAGCGCTTTGTGCGGCACTTTGAGGACCGTGGGTTTACCAACATCGTGCTATCCGCCAAGGCCCATAGCGTACAGACGACGCTTGATACCTATCGCGCCCTGTCGCGCGAGATACCGCATGTTCCGCTCCACCTGGGCGTGACGGAGGCGGGGACCAAGCTTCAGGGCACCATCAAGAGCTCTGTAGGCTTGGGTATCTTGCTTTCCGAAGGCATCGGCGACACCATGCGTGTGTCGCTCACGGCCGATCCGGTTGAGGAGCCGCCGGTCGCCTGGGGAATTTTGCAGTCACTGGGCCTGCGTCGCCGTGGTCCCGAGATTGTCTCTTGCCCCACGTGCGCCCGCTGCCAGGTTAACCTGATTCCCATCGCCGAGGAAGTAACCGAGCGGCTTAAGAACTATGCCGCGCCGCTTTCGATTGCCGTCATGGGATGTGCCGTTAATGGCCCCGGTGAGGCTTCTGATGCCGACCTGGGCGTTGCTTGCGGACGTGGTCAGGCCTTGCTCTTTTCGCATGGCCAGATCATTGGTAAAGTAGCTGAGGACCAAATTGTCGACGCGCTTATGGCCGAGGTCGACAAGCTTATTGAGGAGAAGTAAATGACTCGAGCAATGTATATGTCTAAGCTCTATGCGCCGACGCTTAAAGAGGATCCGGCGGACGCTGAGCTCGCCAGCCACCGCCTGTTGCTCCGTGCCGGCATGATCCGCAAGGAGGCCGCCGGCCTGTATTCCTATCTGCCGCTTGCTTGGCGCTCGATCCGCAAGATTGAGAACATCGTGCGCGACGAGATGGACGCTGCCGGCGCCCAGGAGCTTATGATGCCCATCATGGTCGATGCCGAGCTGTGGCGTGAGTCCGGCCGTATCGATGCCTATGGCAAGGAGCTTGTGCGCTTTGATGACCGCCACGGCCGCGAGTTTGTGCTCGGACCCACGCACGAGGAGACTGTGACTGCCCTGGTGCGCAATGAGTTGCGTTCCTACAAGCAGCTGCCAGTGAACCTCTATCACATCCAGGATAAGTTCCGCGACGAGTTCCGTCCCCGTTTTGGCCTGATGCGCGGTCGCGAGTTCATCATGAAGGACGCCTACAGCTTCTCTGCTACGCAGGAGAGCCTGCAGGAGGAGTACGACAAGATGAAGCAGGCCTATGCCAACATTTGCGAGCGCTGCTACATCAAGGCTCTGCCCGTTGTCGCCGACTCCGGCGAGATCGGTGGCGATACCTCCGTCGAGTACATGGCTTTGGCCGACGCCGGCGAGGCTTCGCTGGTCTACTGCGACGATTGCGGCTTTGCTGCCGATGACGAGGCGGCAAGCACCAAGGTCGTCGTGACCGAGGGTCCCGGCGACGGTACGCTCACCAAGGTCGAGACTCCGGGCATGGGTACCATCGAGGCCGTTGCCAAGTTCTTTGGCTTCCCCGAGAACGGTACGCGAAAGTCGCTGGCGTTGATCGATGCCGAGGGCAAGCCAGTCGTGGCCATTGTCCCGGGCGACCACGAGCTCAATGACTGCAAGGCCGAGCACGTCTTTGGCAAGGGCTATCGCATGATGACCGACGAGGAGCTCCAGACCTACGGTCTGCACAAGGGCTTTATCGGACCGGTTAACTTGCCCGAGGGCATCCGTCTGGTGTGCGACGAGAGCCTGCGCGAGTCCAAGCAGTGGGCCTGCGGTGCCAACGAGGTCGATTATCACTTTACCGGTGCCTGCCCCGAGCGCGACTTTACCGTCGATGAGTGGGCAGATCTGGTCACCGTCGTTGCCGGCGATCCCTGCCCGCACTGCGGCAAGCCGCTCTCTGCTGCCCGCGGCATCGAGGTCTCTCAGGTGTTCCAGCTGGGCACCAAGTACTCCGAGGCCATGGGTGCCACCTTTATGGACGAGGACGGCAAGGAAAAGCCGCTTATCATGGGTTGCTACGGCGTGGGCGTTTCTCGCTCGCTCGCTGCCGTCGTGGAGCAGCACAACGACGAGCACGGCATCGTCTGGCCGGTCTCCGTTGCCCCGTACGAGGTTGCGGTGATTCCGCTCGACCCCAAGAAGGAGGAGTGCGCTTCCGTCTGCGAGCAGATTGTTGATGGCCTGTGCGCCGAGGGTATCGAGGTCGTCGTCGACGACCGCGATGAGCGTCCCGGTTTTAAGTTTGCCGATAACGACCTCATGGGCTTCCCGTATCAGGTGGTTCTGGGCAAGCGCGGCCTTAAGAATGGCACCGTTGAGCTCAAGGACCGTGCCACGGGCGAGCGCGAGGACGTGGCGATCGACGAGGTCGTCGCCAAGGTCGCCGAGCTCGTGAAGGCAGCCCGCCGCTAATCGACGATTTCGCTTGTAGTTCGATATGTGGGACGGCCTTGCATTTATCCAGATTGGGGAGATGCAGGGCCGTCCTTTTATCTTGTCGGCGTGCTCAATCGCCAAAAGGAAACCCCACAGCCCATATGAGCTGCGGGGTTTTTCCTTGTGCCTCCGATGCGAAATAAATCGCTCAGATATTACTGATAATCGACGACGTCGATCCAGTTCTTCAGGAACTCATCGTTCACGTTGCGCTTACGAGCGAGCTCGGAAGCGGCGACGATGCTCGTCCACTGACGCACGACCTGCATGGGCATGTCGGCGCGGTCGCAGTAGAGCTCCAGGTAGGCCTCAGCCTGGTCCTTGCTGTTGAGGGCGAAGAGCAGGTAGGTGGTGGCAACGTCGGCAGCAGGGGAGCCCTGGGTGGCGTGTGCCCAGTCGCACACATAGAGCTGGCCGTCGTCGCCGACGATGACGTTGGAGGGGTTGAAGTCGCCGTGGCAGACCTTGAACTCCTTGGTCATGCCGTCCAGACGCTCCTGAAGGTTGTAGCGCGTGGTGGCATTGAGCTGATCAAGGCTGTCGATCATACGGGCGAACTTGTCGCGCTGACGGTTGAGCAGCGGGGAGGTGTAGCCGTGGATTTCAATCTGAAGGTCGACGAACATCTCGAGGTACTCACCAAAGCGCTGGGGCTCGGCAGTCATCTTCTCGGCAAGGGTGGTGCCCGGAACCTTCTCGGTCACGAGCGCCCAGCCGTTGGCGTTCTCGAGCTGGGAAACCTCGAGAGCCTTGGGGCTGCGGATGCCGCACTCATTGATGCGGGCAAGATTCAAAGCCTCGTTGAACACGTCGGAGACAGGCTTGGTCTCGTTAAAGACCTTGACGATCTTGTCGCCCAGGTCGTAAACGACCTTGTTGCCACGGCGGACGAGCTCGGTCTTGGAATCGGGTAGCAGCATGGTTGCATCCTTTCAACGATGCGATAGAAGCGACGGCGGGGGTGTGTGAAACACCCGTGCACCCCCGCCGTTAAAAACCGTGCTAAAACTAGCAGACGGCGTAGTCCTGAGGCTCGCGGCCGTAGTAGGCGTCCAGGTAGAGCTCCTTGATCTCGCTCATGAGCGGGTAGCGCGGGTTGGCGCCGGTGCACTGGTCGTTGAATGCCTGCTCGGTCATCTCGTCGAGGGTGTCGAGGAAGTACTGCTCGTCAACACCGTAGTCGGCGATGGTCTTCTTGACGCCGATGAAGTCCTTGAGCTCCTCGAGCTTCGTGATGAAGTTCTCGAAGACCTCCTTGTCGTCCTTGCCCTCGATGCCGCAGTACTTGGCCATCTCGGCGTAGTTGTGCAGTGCGTTGGGGTAAGGATACTGGGAGAAGGTACCCATCTTGACGGGAGCCTCGGCGGCGTTGTAGCGCATGACGCGGGTCAGGATGACGGCGTTGGCGAGGCCGTGGGGCAGGTGATGGAAAGCGCCGAGCTTGTGAGCCATGGAGTGGTTGAGGCCCAGGAAGGCGTTGGCGAAGGCCATACCGGCCATGCAGGAGGCGTTGTGCATCTCCTCGCGGGCATGCGGGTCCTTGGCGCCGTTCGTGAAGCTGGAGGGCAGGTTCTCGAAGACGAGCTTAGCAGCGCGCTCGGAGAGGCCCTTGGTGTAGTCGGAAGCCATGATGGAGACGTAGGACTCGATGGCGTGGGTCATGACGTCGATGCCGGAGGCAGCGGTCAGGCCGCGCGGGGCGGTCATGCAGTTGTCGGCGTCAACGATAGCCATGTTGGGGAGCAGCGCGTAGTCGGCGAGCGGCCACTTGATGCCGGTCTCCTTGTCGGTGATGATGGCGAACGGCGTGCACTCGGAGCCGGTACCCGAAGAGGTCGGGACGGCGACGAAGTAGGCCTTCTTGCCCATCTCGGGGAAAGTGAAGATACGCTTGCGGATGTCCATGAAGTCCATGGCCATGTCCTCAAACTTGCACTCGGGGTGCTCGTACATCATCCACATGATCTTGCCGGCGTCCATAGCGGAGCCACCGCCGACGGCGATGATGACGTCCGGCTCAAAGAGAGCCATCTGCTTGGCGCCGCGACGTGCGCACTGCAGCGACGGATCGGGCTCGACGTCGTAGAAGCAGTCGTGGGCGATGCCCATCTCGTCGAGCTTGGCCTCGATGGCGCGGGTGTTGCCATTCTTGAAGAGGAACTGGTCGGTGACGATGAAGGCGCGCTTCTTGCCCATGACGGTACCGAGCTCGTCGAGGGCGACGGGCGTGGAACCCTTCTTGAAGTAGACCTTCTCGGGAGCGCGGAACCACAGCATGTTCTCACGGCGCTCGGCCACAGTCTTAACGTTGATCAAGTGCTTCACCCCAACGTTCTCGGAGACGGAGTTGCCGCCCCAGGAGCCGCAGCCCAGGGTCAGAGACGGCTTCATGCCAAAGTTGTACAGGTCACCGATGCCGCCGTGCGAGGACGGGGTGTTGATGACGATACGGCAGGCCTTCATGACGTGCTCGAACAGGCTGATCTTCTCGGCCTGGGCGGGGTGCACGTACAGAGAGGCGGTGTGGCCCGGGCCACCGGCGAGCACCAGGTGCTCGGCCTTGTCGACGGCCTCCTGGAAGTCCTTGGCGTGATACATGGCCAGGACCGGGGAGAGCTTCTCGTGGGAGAACTCCTCCTTGGCGGGGTCGGTGGAGGTGACCTCGGCGATCAGGATCTTGGTCTTGGCGGGAACCTCGATGCCGGCGAGCTCAGCGATCTTGGCAGCAGCCATGCCGGGGATGCGGTGATCGAGGGCGCCATTCTTGAACATGGCGGCACGCAGGGCCTCCATCTCGGCACCCTGCTTGACGAAATAGCAGCCGCGCTTCTGGAACTCGGCCTTAACCTGGTCATAGATGGTGTCGATGACGGTCACGGACTGCTCGGAAGCGCAGATCATGCCGTTGTCGAAGGTCTTGGAGTGGATGATGGAGTTGACGGCGAGCAGCACGTCGGCGGTGTCGTCGATGACGACCGGGGTGTTACCGGCGCCAACGCCCAGGGCGGGCTTGCCCGAGGAGTAGGCGGCCTTGACCATGCCCGGGCCACCGGTGGCGAGGATGATGTCGACGTCGCGCATGACCATGTTGGTCAGCTCGATGGAGGGGACATCGACCCAGCCGATGATACCCTCGGGGGCGCCGGCCTTGACGGCGGCGTCAAGCACGAGCTTGGCGGCGGCGATGGTGCACTTGGCGGCAGCCGGGTGCGGGGAGATGATGATGCCGTTGCGGGTCTTCAGGCTGATCAGCGTCTTGAAGATCGCAGTGGAGGTGGGGTTGGTCGTCGGGATGACGGCGCCCACGATACCGATGGGCTCGGCGATCTTGGTGATGCCATAAGCCTCGTCGCGCTCCAGGACACCACAGGTCTTGGTGTTCTTGTAAGCGTTGTAGATGTACTCTGCGGCGTAGTGGTTCTTGATGACCTTGTCCTCAAGAACGCCGCGGCCGGTCTCCTCGATGGCCATCTTCGCCAACGGGATACGAGCCTTGTTGGCGGCCATGGCGGCCTCATAGAAGATCTTGTCGACCTGCTCCTGCGTGTACGTAGCAAAAAGCGCCTGGGCCTCTCGCATCTGAGCGAGCTTAGCCTCAAGCGCCTCTACGTTGTCCACAATTGCGGGAGTAGTGTTTTCCGGTGACTTTTTCACCATTTGTGTCTCCTTGCGATCGGAGATTTACCCTACGCCTTGCATGATAGCAAGAAATTATTCGGCGAACGGTCAGATTCCTCTAAAAGGCACACTAAAACGCTTCAATAAACTGAAGCGTTTTAACTAAACTGTCTACCAGTGCATCGCCCCGCTCATTGGGGACAGGCTTACACGGGTGTTTTCGCTCATATAAGTCTGTCCCCAATGAGTGCAAAAAGGCGCCCTCCGTAGGGGAGGGCGCCTTTGGTAAGTTCTATATGAACGCGAGGTCTTTGACCCGGAGAGTCCGAGGTACTTGTTGGTAAGACCTTATTTAGGAGCGCGCAACCTTGCCAGACTTGAGGCAGGTGGAGCAAACGTTCATCTTGCGACGGTGACCATCGACGACGACGTAGACGCGCTGGATGTTGGGGCGGAACTTACGGTTGGTGACGCGGTGAGAGTGGCTGATGGAGCGACCGGCAACGGGGTGCTTACCGCAAACTTCGCAAACTTTGGACATAACTGACCCTCCTTGGGCGACAAACGAACATGTCGCGTTAACAAACAAGCCTGAACTATAGCACAGAAGTCACTCCCTGTGCGCAATCTACACAGAGATATTCCTCTTTTGGCGATAGTGCCCACGCCACGGCCCTGGACGTAGATCCGATTTGCGTGCAGCAGGGGGGATTATGCCAGCTCGTGCGTGCGTTTTCAAGCTCGTCCCACAAATATATATAGGTTTATTGAGCGTAGGGCTCCGTTTACGGATTGCTCTGTATTTATGCTCGCAATTAAGCTCAAGGTTGGCTACACTATCCCTTGACCATTAAAGGGGTACGAGATACCCACATGGAATTACATAGCTGCCAAAGAGCAGCCCTTCCTGTGGGTGTCTGGTCCGCTTTGAGCGGTCGGGCATCTATTTTTTTGACTGTGTCAGCAGTCAAGACATGTGAGGAAGGAGATCGATGGGCACGACTTCCCCCAAGGCGGTCATCATGGACGAGACCGCCGTCAATCGAGCGATGACCCGCATCGCGCACGAGATTCTCGAGCGCAACGAGGGCTGTGAAGACCTCGCTCTGGTCGGCATCGTCACGCGCGGCGACCTTCTGGCAAAGAAGCTCGCCGAGGAGATCAAGGAGATCGAGGGCGTCGACGTTCCGCTCGGCAGCCTCGACATCAGCTTCTATCGCGATGACTATGCGACCAATTTCGCTCCCGCGATCCACGCCACCAACATTCCCTTCAGCGTCGACGGCAAGCGCGTCGTGCTGGTGGACGACATCCTGTATACGGGTCGTACCATTCGCGCCGCTCTGGACGCCGTCATGGACCTGGGCCGTCCGAGCCGCATCGAGCTGGCGGTCCTCGTTGACCGCGGCCACCGTGAGCTCCCCATCTCGCCGGACTTTGTCGGCAAGAACGTTCCCTCGTCGCATGAGGAGAACGTGCACCTATATATGAAGGAAGTCGACGGCCACACCGCTGTCGAGATTAACGACGTCGCGCCGGGTTCCCATGTGGGCTCCGCGCCGCTGGGAGGTGAGTAGTACCGTGGCGTTCAACCATAAGCACCTGATCGACATTACCGAGTACTCCGAAGAGGACATCAAGCTCATCCTCGAGACCGCCAAGGCGTTCTCCGAGGTCAACGAGCGTGCGATCAAAAAGGTCCCCACGCTCAAGGGCAAGACCATCGTCAACATGTTTAACGAGCCCTCGACGCGCACGCGCAGCTCCTTCGAGCTTGCCGAGAAGCGTCTTTCGGCCGACAGCCTCAACTTTGGCGGCTCCTCGACCTCCACGGTCAAGGGCGAGAGCCTCGTCGATACCGTCGAGACCCTCAACGCCTATAAGATCGACTGCATCGTCGTGCGCGACAAGCACGCCGGCGCGCCCTACATCGTCACGCAGAACTCGCCCGCGAGCGTCATCTGCGCCGGCGACGGCAAGCACAACCACCCCACGCAGGCCCTGCTCGACCTGTACACCATCTGGGAGCACAAGGGCGACTTCCACGGTCTGAAGGTCGCCGTCGTCGGCGATATCGCGCACTCCCGTGTCTGCGGCTCGCTGATCCCCGCCCTTAAGATCATGGGCTGCGAGACCTACGCCGTCGCCCCCGGCACGCTGCTGCCGCCGGCGCCCGAGGTCCTGGGCTGCGACCACGTGACGAGCGACCTCGATTCCGTCCTGCCCGAGCTGGACGTCGTCTACATGCTGCGCGTGCAGCAGGAGCGCCTCGAGGGCGCTCCGTTCCCGACCATTCGTGAGTACCACAAGCTCTTCGGCCTGACCAAGGACCGCGAGAAGCTCATGAAGCCCGACGCGATCATCTGTCACCCGGGCCCCATCAACCGCGGCGTCGAGTTCGACTCCTATATGGCCGACCACCCGCAACGCTCCGTCATCCTGGAGCAGGTCTACGCCGGTATCTGCGTGCGTATGGCTATCCTGTATCTGCTGCTTGGAGGTGCCGATAATGGCCTTGCTTCTTAAGAATGCCCACGTCGTCGACCCGTCCGTCGAGCTTGACGGTGTCGTTGACGTCCTGATTGACGGCGATAAGATCGCCGAGGTCGGCGAGAATCTCGCCGTCGAGGGAGCCGAGGTCCGCGACCTTTCCGGCAAGTACCTCGTCCCCGGCCTGGTGGATATGCACGTGCATCTGCGCGAGCCCGGCTACGAGGTCAAAGAGGACATCGAGAGTGGTACCCGCGCTGCTGCCAAGGGCGGCTTCACCGGTGTGTGCGCCATGCCCAACACCGATCCCGTCACCGATAACGGCACCGTCGTGGAGTTCGTCAAGTCCCGCGCTGCCGAGGTCGGTCACTGCCGCGTCTATCCGTCGGGCGCCATGACCCGCGGTCTTAAGGGCGAGGCCATGTCCGAGATGGGCGATATGGTCGCCCACGGCGCCGTCGCCTTCACCGACGACGGTCGCGGCGTGCAGGGCGCGGGCATGCTCCGTCGCTGCATGGACTACGGCAAGATGTTCGGCAAGGTCTTTATGAGCCACTGCCAGGACGAGGACCTGGTCGGTCACGGCCAGATCAACGAGGGCAAGGTCTCGACCCGTCTGGCTCTCGAGGGCTGGCCGGCTGCCGGCGAGGAGCTCCAGATCGCCCGCGACATCGAGATCGCCAAGCTGACCGGTGCCAAGCTGCACATCCAGCACATCTCCACCGCCCATGGCCTGGAGATCGTGCGTGCCGGTAAGGCCGCTGGCGTTCAGGTTACCTGCGAGGCCACCCCGCACCACATGTTCCTGACCGAGAACGATCTGGACGAGACCTACAACACCTCGCTCAAGGTCAATCCGCCGCTGCGTACCGAGGAGGATGCCGAGGCCATCCGCCAGGGCGTCATCGACGGCACCGTCGACGCTATCGTCACCGATCACGCTCCCCACACCCCGTGGGAGAAGGCCCGTGAGTTCGAGCTTGCGCCCTTCGGCATGATCGGCCTCGAGACCTCGCTGTCGCTCGTACTCACCGAGCTGGTCAACACGGGCAAGATGAGCATGGGCCGCATGGTCGAGCTCATGGCCATCAAGCCGCGTGAGATCCTGGGCCTCGACCAGGTTCAGGTCAAGGCGGGCTCCGTTGCCGACCTGACCGTCTTCGACGCGTCCGCCACCTGGACGGTCGGCGAGGACGGCTACGAGTCGCGTGCCGAGAACTCCGGTTTTGCCGGCCGCACGCTCACCGGTCGTGCCACCGATGTGTTTGTCGGCGGTAAACAGACGCTTGCCGACGGCTGCATCTGCTAGCATAGCCTTATCGCTTTTGTGCGCGGCGCCCTTGCGGTGCCGCGCTTTCTGTTCGCCTGAACCATGCAACCGCATGGGGGATTGGAGCGTCTATGCCCACACCTTCCACTGCACGCATGCACGACTTCGAGGTCGTCTCGAACCAGGAGATCGCCGACGGCATCTTCTCGCTCGTTATCTCGGCCCCCAAGCTTGCAAGTGCGCTCAAGCCCGGTCAGTTTGTGAACATTGCCGTGCCTGGCGATGCGTCCTCGCTGCTTCGCGTGCCCCTGAGCTTCTATCGCGCCGACGCCCAGGCCGGCACCGTCGAGCTGTGGTACGCCGTCGTGGGCGACGACACCCGTCGTCTGTCGCAGATGGCCCCCGGTTCCACCTCTAATCTGCTGGGCCCTGGCGGCCGCGGCTGGCTTGTGCCCGAGGGCACCAGGAAGGCGCTGCTCGTTGCGGGCGGCATCGGTGTTCCGCCCGTGCTGTGCCTTGCCGGCATGCTCGTCGAGCAGGGTGTGGCCGTCGACGTGTGCCTGGGCTTTGGCACCGCGTCCAAGGCCGTGGGCGTCGATGAGTTCCGCGCGCTGGGCGCCACGGTCAACGTGTGCACCGACGACGGCTCGCTCGGCACGCACGGTTTTTGCACCGACCCGGCAGCCGAGCTGCTTGGAGAGGGCGGCTACGACTATGTGGCCAGCTGCGGCCCCGCTGTCATGATGAAGAAAGTTGCCGCCGCTGCCGCCGAGGCCGGTGCGTACTGCGAGGTGTCGCTCGAGCGCATGATGAGCTGTGGCTTTGGCGCCTGCAACACCTGCAATGTCGAGACGGTCGACGGTATGAAGGGTGCTTGTATGTGCGGCCCCGTGTTCGATGCTTCCAAGGTGGTGGTCTTCTAGTGGGTACCGTGAACATGGCCGTCGATTTCGGCGGCGTCAAGATGCAGAACCCCATTAACACCGCAGCCGGTACCTTTGGCTACGGTTGGCAGTTCCAGAACTTCTTTGATGTTTCCCAGCTGGGCGCCATCACCACCAAGGGTTGCGCTGCCGAGCCCTGGCCCGGCAATCCCGCGCCCCGCATGGCCGAGATTCCCGGCGGTATGATCAACTCCGTGGGTCTTCAGAACCCCGGCGTGGCCGCCTTTGCCCGCGAGTCCGGTCCGTGGCTCGAACAGCTGTCCAAGGACGGCTGCCAGGTCATCTGTCAGGTTGCCGGTCACTCCGTTGACGAGTTTGTCCGCGCGCTCGAGATGTATGTCGAGCTGTGCCCCTGGGCTGCCGGCTACGAGATCAACGTGAGCTGCCCTAATATCGCCGCCGGCGGTGCCGCCATGGGCTCCACGCCCGAGGGCGCCTCTTCCGTTATGGCTGCTTGCCGCAAGGTGACCGATAAGCCGCTGTTCGTGAAGATGGCGCCGGTCAACGTCGCCGAGATCGCCAAGGCCCTCGAGGCTGCCGGCGCCGACGGCCTTTCGGTCATCAACTCCATCCAGGGCATGGCCATCGACGTCCATACCCGCAAGTCCCGCGTGGCCAAGCCCAAGGGCGGCCTTTCGGGCCCGCTGTGCCACCACATCGCCGTGCGCATGGTCTGGGAGGTTGCCCAGGCCGTCGATATCCCCATCAACGGTGTCGGCGGTGTCATGACTGGCGAGGATGCGGCTGAGTTTATCCTGGCCGGCGCCACCTGCGTGTCGGTCGGCATGGCCAACTTCGTCGATCCGTGCGCTTCGCTTAAGATCGCGCATGAGCTCGAGGCCTGGGCCGAGTCCCAGGGCGTAAAGGACATCAACGAGCTGGTGGGTGCTTTCGAATGCTAGAGAATGATGCCCGCGACCGTGTTATCGTCGCCCTCGACTGCGACCGTGAGCGCGCGCTCGAGCTCGCCCACGAGCTTTCGGGCCATGCCGCCTGGCTCAAGGTCGGCATGACGCTCTATTACGCTGAGGGTCCCCAGATCGTCAAGACCTTTAAGGACCTTGGCTTTAAGGTCTTCCTCGACCTTAAGTTCCATGACATTCCGCATCAGGTGCGCGGCGCTGCCCGCTCGGCCTCGCTTGCCGGTGCCGACCTGCTTTCGGTCCACGGCCTGGGCTCGGGTGCTATGCTCGCTGCCTGCCGCGAGGGTGCCGAGGAGGCGCGTGAGGACCGCGCCAAGCTCGTCGCCATCACCGTGCTCACGAGCATGAATCAGGATGCCTTGAGCGAGATCGGCGTCGAGTCTCCCGTGGCCGAGGAGGCCGCCCGCTTGGCAAAGCTTGCTCAGGCCAACGGCATCGATGGCATCGTGTGCTCACCGATGGAGGCTCACGACATGCGTGAGCTGCTGGGTCCTGATGCCCTGATCGTGACTCCGGGTGTGCGTCCGGTGGGTGCCGCCCTTGGTGACCAGTCCCGCGTGGCGACGCCTTCCCAGGCTATCGAGCGTGGCGCAAGCCACATTGTGGTGGGCCGTCCCATCACCGGTGCCGACGATCCGGTTGCCGCCTTTGACGCCATCGTCGCCGAGCTGGTCGAAAACGTCGCGTAAAAGATTCCCCTAAGTCACCACTTTTGGGTCTCATTAGCACAAAATAGCCCCTGTGCCTGCGTAAACTTTCCCATCCTTTGTGTGGAATCGCAGGTCAGGGGCTTAACTTTGGGCGCAGTATATTGCACTTTTTGCGGGTATCGTCTAACCTATGGACCCGCGATTAGGCATTTTGTACGTTCTACGTGCTAAAATGCCAATTATTGAATCAGATATAACCCAACTATTTGGAGGTACGAATGGCACTCCCTCAGCTTACCGACGAGCAGCGCAAGCAGGCTCTTGAGAAGGCTGCTGCCGCACGTCACGCCCGCGCTGAGCTTCGCGAGCAGATCAAGAAGGGCGAGAAGTCCCTCGAGTCCGTGCTCAACTCCGATGACCCCATCGCTTCCCGCATGAAGGTTTCCACCCTCATCGAGTCTCTCCCCGGTTATGGCAAGGCCAAGGCCGCCAAGATCATGGAGGAGCTCGGTATCTCCGCTACTCGTCGCGTCCAGGGCCTCGGCGTCCGTCAGCGCGAGCAGCTCCTCGAGCAGCTGACCAAATAAGTGAGCGCTCAGGATTCCAAGCTCTTTGTGATTTCTGGACCGTCAGGCGCAGGCAAGGGTACGCTCGTCACTCGTGTGCGCGAGCGCCGCTCGAACCTGGGTCTGACGGTTTCGGCTACCACGCGAGCACCACGCAAAGGTGAGGTCGACGGCGTCAACTACTTTTTTCTGACGCGCGAGGAGTTCGACCGCCGCGTGGCAAACGGTGAGTTTGTTGAGTGGGCTGAGGTCCACGGTAACTGCTACGGCACGTTGGTGAGCGAGGTCACATCCAAGCTCGCCTCGGGCTCGTCTCTGATTTTGGAGATCGATGTCCAGGGCGCCCTGCAGGTGAAGGAGCGTTTTCCCGAGGCCGTGCTGATCTTTATCAAGCCGCCTTCGCTTGAGGTGCTCCGCGAGCGTCTAGTCGGTCGCGGTACCGAGACGCCTGAGACGATTGAGCTGCGTATGGCAAACGCCGCCGATGAGCTTGCCCTTGCCGACCGCTACGACGACGTCGTGGTGAATGACGATCTCGACCGCGCGACCGATGAGCTCGTTCGCGTTCTCGATATGCATGAAAGGATCTGAGGTCCGTGTCCGTTGTAAAGCCTTGCATTGACGATCTTCTGGAGAAGACCGATCACAACCGCTTCCTGCTCGCTTCGCTTGCCTCCAAGCGCGCCTGCGACATCAATAGCATGCTGCGTGGCCAGCACAACCGCGTGCTTGCCGTCCAGGATGTCGATGACATCACCATCGGGCTTTCCGGTGCCGATACCATCTCGATGGCTATGGACGAGATTGTCGACGGCGACATCTCTTACGACGAGGCCCGTTACGAGAAGGCGCTCGGCCACAAGGTTGCTGAAGCCTAAATGGCGGCTCGCGTCTGCCTAGTCCACTATCACGAGGTTGGGCTGAAGGGCAAGAACCGCGCACATTTTGAGCATATCCTCATGGATAACATCAAGGCGGCCTTGGCCGCCTTTTCCGTGAATGCCGTGTCTCGAATTTCCGGTTATATCCTCGTGACCTTTAACGAGCATCAGGCCGACGAGGCGGCGCGTGTCATCCGCACCGTCCCCGGCGTTGCCCGTGTGTCTTTGGCGTATCACACCAACCGCGACCCGCAGGAGTACTGCGCCGCCGCTGTGAAGGCGCTGCGCGAGTTTGGTTCCTTTGATTCGTTTAAGGTGCACGCCAAGCGCTCCAATACCGACTATGAGCTCACCTCGATCGATATCAATCGTCAGGTGGGCGAGGTGCTATGTGAGGCCTTTCCCGATAAAAAGGTTCAAATGCACGACCCCGATGCGATGGTGCACGTACTGGTGGTCCAGGGTAGCGTTTATGTGTACGCGCGCTCCGAGCGCGGCGTGGGCGGTCTGCCGGTGGGTTCTGCCGGCAAGGTCGTGACGCTGCTGTCGTCGGGTATCGATTCTCCGGTGGCGACTTGGATGCTCGCGCGTCGCGGCGCGGTCTGCGTGCCGGTGCATTTTTCCGGTCGTCCGCAGACGCCCGATACGAGCGAGTATTTGGTGCAGGATATCATCCGTGCGCTTGAGCCGGGTGTCCAGATCGGCCGCCTGTACGTGGTGCCGTTTGGCGACTGCCAGCGTGAGATTTCGGTCACCTGTCCCAGTAACCTGCGCGTGATCATGTATCGCCGCATTATGTATTCGGTTGCCGAGCACATTGCACACATTGAGGGTGCCAGGGCCATCGTTACGGGCGAATCGCTTGGGCAGGTTGCCTCCCAAACGCTTGAGAACATCATGGCCGTCAACGAAGCCGTGAAGATTCCCGTGTTCCGTCCTCTCATCGGTTCGGACAAACAGGAGATCATCGCACGCGCCGAGGAGATCGGTACGTTCGATATCTCGACTGAGGCCGCTCCCGACTGCTGCACGCTGTTTATGCCGCGCCGTCCCGAGACGCACGCTAAACTCGATGCCGTGCATGAGGCCTGGGAACTGTTTGATCACGAGGAGATGATTGAGCGTCTGCTCAAGCAGACCGAGTACATCGACTTCGAGAGCAACACGTATAAGGCCCCTAAGACCTTAAAACGCAAACATTCTGAGCTTGCTCCGCGTGAGATTTACCAAGATCACGAGTAAATTTGTGCATAGTCCGACGATGCGCCTGCATCGTCGGTCTATTGCTATCTGGGCATTTTGCGGCTAAGTGTTCATTTGCTGACGTGTGCCTGAATAAATGGACATTATTTCGCAAGGTTTTGGTCAGCTTTTGGTTTGACCGCGAAAACCGGTTTTGGGGCGTGGCTGTTGCGGAGCTCCTTTCCTGACACGATGGTGTTGGGAGGTTTTGCTATGGCGCAGCGCGAACAACACGAACGAGTCAAAAAGATGGACCGCTGGGCGGGCAAACTGCTCGGTCATAAGGCAGTGGTGATGGCGATACTGGTCGTCATTGCGATGGCGAGTGGGCTGGCGATGGCGAACCTTGGCGGCGGTGCCGGCGGTGTGTCGTTTGAGCGCACTGATGGTTCGGGCACGTTAGTGGAGCCGGGATCCGGCGATGCTTCGAGCGGAAAGACATCCGAAGTCTCTTCGCCTAAGGCGTCTGCCGCGGCAGAGGTCTATGTCGATGTTGATGGCGCCGTGGTGTCACCCGGTGTATATCGCCTCAAAGACGGGGCGCGGGTGGCTCAGGCGATTGATGCCGCCGGCGGGCTGGCGCCCGAAGCAGACGTTACGGGGCTTAATCGTGCATCCAAGGTCACTGATGGACAAAAAATTCACGTTCCAACGGTAGGGGAGCAGCAGGCGTCCATTGCGGAAGCCGGTGTTGATGGTGGGACTTCCGCATCATCAGGCGTCGGTGGCGCAACAGGCCTAGTAAACATTAATACGGCAAGCTCGGCAGAGCTGCAGACGCTCTCGGGAATCGGTCCCTCAATGGCACAGTCGATTATCGATGAGCGGACAAAGAACGGTGCTTTTGCTTCGGTTGACGATCTGATGCGTGTGCCGGGAATCGGCGAGAAGAAGCTTGCCAAAATCAAAGATTGCATCTGCGTATGAGCGCGACCGAGCGCGAGCACGTGATGCCTCCGCGACCCCTGATTCCGTGGACGATGGCCCTGTGTGCCGGCATGTGCATGAGCTGCGCCTTGGTGCTCAACATGGCCGCTGATGCGCTGCTGACAGAGCGGGCGACGGCGGTCGGGCCGCTATGGGCCATTTCCGTTGCGGCGGCGGTATTCGTTGTGCTGGCTCAATCTTGTGCGCGGCTTGTCCCTTTGAAGCGGTGGTTGTATGCCGTGTCCGTCGGCCTCGTGGCGGGAGCGGTCGTCTCGGAGTGGTGGGCCGTGGGTGTGCTCAGTGCCGCGAAGACGCTCGACGGTCGAGCGGCAAGCAGTCTCGAGTTTGTCGTGCAGGGTGACCCATCCATAAACGACGACGTGTATTCCTATACCTGCGAGGCACGCGCGGACGGCAAGAACTTGGCAACGGTTCGCCTATCGTGTGATCGTGAGCTCAAGGTCGGGGTGCACGTGCGTGTTATAGGTCGCGTTTTACGTTTTGAGAACGATGCGTATGGGCGCTCACGCGTGCTTCGAGGCGAGCTCCGAAAAGTGAAGGTCATCCGGTTGGTGTCGGTCGACGAGGGCTCTCCGGGGCCGCTGCTTCGACTGCGAAATGGGCTGCTTGCGTCCATCTCGCCTGCGACCGACCCGGCGCGTGCGCTCATAGCTGGAGTCGTCTGCGGTCGTTCGGCCGAGCTGCGCGCCCAGCCGGCGGGCGACTGGTTTTCGGTGACGGGAACGGCGCATCTTATCGCAGTCTCGGGCAGCCATTTGGCTATCGTGGGGTTTGTAATCGAGGGTGTATTGCAAAAGACTCGGTGCTCACGTGGTCTTCAGCGGGCAATATTGGCGATAACGCTTGTGGGCTACGCTGCCTTTACGGGCGCGTCTCCCTCGGCCGTGCGCGCGTGCTGCATGGTGTTCGTGACGCTTGTCGTAAACGGCGCGGGGCGTCGTCGGCACGGCCTTTCGGCACTCTTCGTAACCATGTCCATCTTTTTGCTACTGCGGCCGACGGTGCTGTTCGAGATGGGCTTTCAACTCTCGTGTGCCAGCGTCTTAGCCATTCTGTGCTTTTGCCCCTATGCGACCTACGCTTTGGGTGAGCTGGGTGTGCCATCGGGCGTTGCCGGCATGCTTTCCGTCACGCTGTGCTCGCAGTTGGCGACACTTCCCATTACCATTCCTGCCTTCGGTACATTCTCGCTCATTGCTCCGTTGGCAAATGCGGGCATCGGTCCGGTGGTGAGCGTACTGCTTGCTGTGTCGATCGTGCTAGTTCCCTTTTCGCTCGTGGAACCGTTGCGGACTTGGGCGCTCGTTGTGCCCATGATTGCCGCCCGTTGTGCGCTGTTCTTCGAGCAGCTGTTTGCCGCCGTGCCGGGTGCATACGTGAGCGTGCCGCCCGATAGCATGTGGATTTACCTAGTGCCGTGTTTTCTGGCGGTTCTGCTGGTCTGGTGGCCGCGTCCCCGTGCACGTCCTATGGCGGTGGGGCTTGCATGCCTGATGCTCTTGGCTGCGATTCCGTACGTCTATTGGGATCGATTCGCTCCGCCTTCGGTGACGGTGCTCGATGTGGGCCAGGCCGATGCGATTCTTATCCGCCAAGGCGGCGCAGTAGCTCTCGTCGACTGCGGGCTCGACGAGCGTGTGGTTGCGGCGTTGGTTCGCAATAACGTGCACCATATCGATGCCGTCTTTGTGACGCATTGGGATGAGGACCACTGGGGTGGTTTGCCTGCCGTGCTCGAACAGTTTTCGGTCGGAACGATTGCCGTGGCGGCGGATGCGCTGGAGGATGCTCCTGCCGAGGTATTGAACCGACCTGGCGTGGAGTATCGGCAGGTGCGCCGTGGGGATACGGTCGACATCGGCTCATTTTGCGCTCGCGTGATGTGGCCATTCGAGTTCGTGGATGGCGAGGGAAATGAAGACTCGCTTGTCCTGCTGCTCTCTTATGTTCAGGAAGGCAAGGGCCTGCGAATACTTCTCACCGGTGATGCCGAGCTCGACCAAGAGCGGGAATTCGTGCAGGAGGTGGGGGATATCGATGTCCTTAAACTTGGGCATCACGGCTCCAAGGTTTCAGTCGATGGCGAGTTGCTGGACGTCCTGAAGCCCGAGCTTTCCCTCGCAAGCGCCGGTGAGGGGAATCGATACGGCCATCCGTCCGATGCCTGCATCGATGCCGTTAAGGAAGCGGGTGGTGTGTTCGCGTGTACCATCGAACACGGCGACATCACCGTCACACCGACTGCGAATGGCTTTGCGATGCGATGCCAGCGACCGTGACGACGTCGTTGGCGTGTGGTGGGCCCCTGGGCTAGAATGGCACGGAACGAATACGAAGGCCTGCGGGAGGGGAGCGCAATGTCCGAAACCGGTTTGCTGCCGGCATATCTGATCGTCGGTACCGACGGAGTTAAGCGCGACCACGCCGTCTCGCGTATGAAAGCGCGTCTGGAAAAATCGGGTATGGTCGAGTTCAACCTCGACGAGCGAGACATGACCAAGGACCCCGATATCGAGTCCATTATCGGATCGCTTAACACCTTTCCGATGGGCAGCGAGTTTCGTCTGGTAATCCTCGATGGCTGCTCAAAGCTCGCCAAGGCGGTCTCGGAGCCGCTCGTTGGGTATCTGGCGAGTCCCAGCCCAACAACGGTCTGCCTCATCATCGCCGACTCACTTGCCAAGAATACGCGCCTGTATAAGGCAATCGCCAAGATCGACAAGAAGGCTATCGTCGATTGCTCGGGTACCAAGCGCTGGGAACTGCCGCGCCGTGTTCAGCAGATGGCGACGCAGCGCGGTAAGTCGATTTCGACGGCGGCCGCCGAGGAGCTCGTCTCGCGTTCGGGCGAAAACACGCGCATGCTCGATAACGACTTGGCTAAGCTTGCTCAGATGGTCGAGTCGCCCCAGATTGAACTTGCCGATGTTGAGCGCTGGATTGTACGTACGGCCGAGATCCAACCCTGGGACTTCCTCAACGCCGTCTCGGCTCGCGATATGCGGCGTTCGCTCGAGCTCTTTAAGCTCCTGCCCTCCAAGAGCTACGTGTGGACTTACACATTGCTGTGCGGTCGCATTCGCGAGCTTATCGTCGCCAAGGCGCTCGACGCGCGTGGGCAGGGTCGCGAGCTGGCCGCAACGCTCAAGCTCCAGTCCTGGCAGGTCAAGAATCACCTTACCTGGGCGCGTCGTTTTTCGATGACCGAGCTCGTCGCAGCGCTCGAGGGTGCGGTCGATGTGGAGCTCGCGCTCAAGGGTTCGGCCGATTCTCAGACGGCGCTTTTGCTCTGGATTACGAACATCTTGAGAAAATCGTGATGATACCTGCCTATTTGACAAATTCGTTCTATCCCTTTGAGAGGGAGCGTGCTATAGTAGGCGCTTGCATGACCTCACCGTGTCTCAGAGGTGTCATACATTTTTTGCAAGGAACTCGAAAGGAACTCCAGAAGTGGCAAACATCAAGTCTCAGAAGAAGCGTATCCGCACCAATGAGGCAGCTCGCATGCGTAACAAGGCTGTCAAGTCCGAGCTCAAGACGCTGACCAAGCACGTCCAGTCCGCCGTCGCCGAGGGCGACGCCGAGAAGGCCCAGGCTGCCCTCAAGACCGTCACCAAGCGTCTCGACATGGCTGCCGCCAAGCATGTTATCCACAAGAACCAGGCTTCCAACCGCAAGTCCGGTCTTGCCAAGCTCGTGAACAGCATCAACGCCTAAGTTGTAAATTTCACACCACACAGATTACGCGCATAAATGGAGCCTGTTTTATGGAACAGGCTCCATTTTTTGTACCGCTCGGGTAAGATAGTCCGCATGAATACTTCAATTGACATTTCCCACATCCGCAACTTCTCGATCGTTGCGCATATCGACCATGGCAAGTCCACGATCAGCGACCGCATCCTCGAGCTCACCCATACCGTCGACGAACGCGACATGGAGTCGCAGCTGCTCGACACCATGGATATCGAGCGCGAGCGCGGCATTACGATCAAGTCCAATGCCGTCCGCGTTTCCTATGACGCCGACGATGGTGAGACGTATCAGTTCAATCTGATCGATACGCCGGGCCACGTGGACTTTACCTATGAGGTCTCGCGCTCGCTGGCAGCCTGTGAGGGCGCGGTACTCGTTGTCGACGCCACGCAGGGCGTCGAGGCGCAGACCGTTTCCAATGCGACGCTCGCCATGAACGCCAATCTGGACATTGTGCCGGCCATCAACAAGATCGACCTGCCCTCGGCCCATCCCGATGAGGTCAAGACCGAGATCGAGGATGACTTGGCGATCCCTGCCGATGATGCCGTGTGTGTCTCGGGCAAGACCGGCGAGGGCATCCACGATCTGCTGGAGTCCATTGTCTTTTTGATCTCTCCGCCCAAGGGCGATGCGAACGCGCCGCTCAAGGCACTCATCCTGGATTCGTACTTCGACGAGTATCGTGGTGTCGTCGCCACGGTGCGCATCTTTGACGGTTCCATCAAAAAGGGCGATACCCTGCGCATGATGCAGGCAAAGGGCGACTTTTTGGTCGATGGCGTGGGCGTCAAGCGTCCCGCCGAGACCCCGGTCGACGTGCTGACGGTCGGCGAGGTCGGATACGTGGTCACGGGCCTGAAGGACCCCGAGGCTGTGCGCGTGGGCGATACCCTTACGTGGGCGTCGAACCCCTGCCCCGAGCCGCTGCCCGGTTATCGCGAGGCCAAGCCCATGGTCTATACGGGCCTGTTCCCGATCGATAATAAGGACTACGAGAACCTGCGTGACGCGCTCGATAAGCTGCACGTCAACGACCCGTCGTTGGTGTGGGAGCCCGAGACCTCGGTGGCGCTCGGCTTTGGCTTCCGCGTGGGCTTCCTGGGCCTGCTGCACATGGAAGTCGTCAAGGAACGCCTGGAGCGCGAGTTCAACCTGGACCTCATTGCCACGAGTCCCTCGGTCGACTATCACGTCTACAAGACCGACGGCGAAATGATCGATGTCCGCAGCCCGCAGGATCTGCCCGAGGCCACGCGCATCGAGCGTATCGAAGAGCCCTACCTCAAGGCAAAGATCATCTGCCCGCCCGAGTATACGGGTGCCGTCATGCAGCTCGCTATCGAGCACCGCGGCGTCACGACCGATATGATCCACCTGACGAGCAAATCGGTCGAGATGCGCTTCGATATGCCGCTCGCCGAGCTCATCTTGGACTTCTTTGATCAGCTCAAGAGTCGCACCAAGGGTTACGCCTCGCTCGACTACGAGTTCAACGAATATCGCCCCTCCGAGCTCGTGAAGCTCGATATTTTGCTTTCGGGCGACGAGGTGGACGCGCTTTCGTTTATCGTCCATAAGGACAAGGCATATGGCCTGGCCCGTGGCCTGTGCGACAAGCTCAAGGAGATCATCCCGCGTCAGCTTTTCGAGGTGCCCATCCAGGGTGCTATCGGCAACAAGATCATCGCCCGTTCCACCGTCAAGGCGCGTCGCAAGGACGTTCTTGCGAAGTGCTACGGCGGCGATATCTCGCGTAAGCGCAAACTGCTTGAGAAGCAGAAAGAGGGCAAGAAGCGCATGAAGGCTATCGGCTCGGTCGAGGTCCCGCAGGAGGCGTTTATGGCGATCCTCAAGGTGGACGAGTAGGTCCATGGCGCTTTCTGAATACAGCAAGCGGCTGCTGGGCGCCTATGCCGAGCAGCCGTTCCTTATGGCTCCCATGGCGGGCGTGACCGACCCCGCCTATCGCATCATGTGTCGCCGACGCGGTGCCAACCTTGCCTACAGCGAGATGGTGAGCGTGGCAGGCCTTGCCTATGCCAGCAACAAAACGTGGCGCCTGGTGCTGCCGGCCGACGAGGAGCCGCAGATTTGCGTGCAGCTCTTTGGCTCCAAGCCCGATCAGTTTGCGAGCGCCGTCGCCGCCGTCGAGGAGCGCGTTGGCGATCGCCTGTCGCTCATCGATATCAATATGGCATGCCCCGCCCGCAAGGTTGTTACCAAGGGCGAGGGTTCGGCGCTCATGCGCACGCCCGATCTGGCGGAGAAGATCGTCGAGGCCACGGTGGGCGCGGCGCACGTGCCCGTGACCGTCAAGATCCGCAAGGGCTTTTATGCCGAGGACCGTAATGCCGCGACGTTTGCCCAGATGCTTGAGGGCGCAGGGGCTGCCGCAGTCGCCGTGCATGGTCGTTGCGCCACGCAGCTCTACACGGGCCAGGCTGATTGGTCAGTCGTCGATGAGGTTGCCGACGCTGTCGAGATTCCCGTGATTGGTTCGGGCGATGTGTTCTCGGCCGAGGACGCTGCTGAGCATCTGCACGGCTCGGGTGCCAGCGCGGTGTTTATCGCGCGCGGCATCTACGGCAATCCGTGGGTGTTCGGCGATGCCCGAGTCCTTGCACTCGATGGCACGCCGGTTCCTTCTCGCTCCTCGGTCGAGCGCCTGGAGGCTCTGCGCGAGCACCTGACGTTGACGCATGAGCTTCTGCCGCTCATGTCGCGTGCTCGCACGTACGCAAGCTGGTACTTAAAGGGCATGCCCCATGCCGCCGCCTGGCGCGCTCAGGTGGTGCGTTGCTCTACGTACGAGGAGTTTATGGCGCTGGTCGATGATATCGAGCGCGACGTGGTGGCCTGCGAGGCCGCGCTTGCCGCCGGTGAGTCGGTGCCCGCTCATCCGCTGGAGGCTTAAGGGTGGCCGTTACCGCGCTGTACGTGCACGTGCCGTTTTGCGCTCAAAAATGCCGCTATTGCGACTTTGACTCGCGCAGCTTTGCTGCGTGTGATTTGGATGCTGCGCTCGATTCCTATTTTGAGCAGCTGTATGCGCGCCTCGATTCCTTCGGCGACGCCGGGGCGCTTGCGCAGGTCCGCACGGTCTATACTGGCGGCGGCACGCCGTCACTTGCTGGGGAGCGCCTGGTGGAACTTGCCCGTCGTATCTCCATGTGGTGCAAACCCGCTGAATTTACTTGCGAAGCCAATCCTGAATCCCTGACCGCTGAGCTCGCCACCGCGCTTGCCGGGGCGGGTGTCACGCGCATCTCTCTGGGCGTGCAAACACTCGACAATACCGAGCTGGCTGCTATTGGCCGCATTCACGATGCCAATCGGGCACTTGCGGCTATCGCGACGGTGAAGGACGCTGGCCTCGATGTGTCGTGCGACCTGATGTGCGGCCTTCCCGGGCAGACGGCCGCAAGCTGGCGGAGCACGCTCGATGGCGTGCTGGCGGCGGCGCCGCATCATGTATCGGTGTACCCGCTCACGCTCGAGGAGGGCACGCCACTCTATCGCATGGCATGCCGTGACGAGTCGCTCGAGCCCGACGAGGATTTTCAGGCTTCGTGCATGGACGCGGCGCGTGAGCGCCTGAGTGCGGCCGGCTATCATCCGTATGAGGTGGCGAGCTACGCGCTCTACGGCCATGAGTGCGCCCATAACATTGCCTACTGGACCGGACGGGGCTACCTGGGCCTGGGTCGTTCTGCCGCGGGCATGCTCGACGACGAGGACTTCGACCGTCTTGCAGGTTTGTTCCCCGGCGTGTCTTCTCGAGGCGATGCGTACCGCGTGCGTCTGGTGCAACGTGACGATGACGCGACGGCGTTCGAGGCCGAATTTCTGTCGCAGCGCGAGGCTGTCGCCGAAGACTTGATGCTTGCTTGTCGCATGACGCGCGGTGTCGCGTCCGACCTGTTGGTTCGCGCGGCTCGTGTCATCCCGGCCGATGGGCTGACAGCTGCCTGCGATCGCGCGCTCGAATTGGGTCTTGCCACTTGGGTGCCCGAGACGCTCGGGGTTCATGAGGGACCCTTCACTTCGGCAGATGTCGTCGCGGGCCATGTTCGAGCTCGTCTGGCGCCGACCCACCTGGGCTGGCTCGATGGAAATGTTCTGTTCGAGCTGTTTTGGGATCTAGCTTAGGCCGCTCGGGTAGAATTACCGGAATATATACGCTGCTGTGAGCAGGAGGTTGCCGCGCATGGCGACGATGAACGAAAAAGATTACTACGAGATTCTGGGTGTCTCCAAGGACGCCACCTCGCGTGATATTCAAAAGGCCTTCCAGCAAAAGGCCCGCAAGCTCCATCCGGACGTCAACAAAGAGCCGGATGCCGAGGAAAAGTTTAAAGAGGTTTCCGAGGCCTATGCCGTGCTTTCGGATGAGCAAAAACGTGCGCGCTACGACGCCATGCGTTCTGGCAATCCATTTGCCGGTGCTCCTACGGCTTCGCCCTATGGTGGCGGCTACGCCGGCAACACGGGCTATGGCAATCCCTTTGAGGGCGGCTTTCCCTTTGGTGGCGCCTGGGGCCAGCAGCGTCGCGGCCAGGCTGCCTACAATCCCGAGAACGGCGCCAACGTGGTCGTCGATATCAAACTCGACGCCAAGGAGGCCAAGGGCGGTGCCCGCAAGACCGTCCGCTACACGCGCTTCGATACCTGTGGTCACTGCGGCGGCTCGGGCTCCGTTTCGTCCGAGCATGCACATACCTGCCCGAGCTGCGGTGGCCGCGGCCACATCGACGTCGACCTGTCCTTCCTGTTTGGTGCGGGCACGTTCCAGTCGGTCTGCCCCGAGTGCGGCGGTTCCGGTAAGGTCGTGGCCGACCCCTGCCCCGATTGCGGTGGCAGCGGGCGAACCCGTGTGACCTCCGAGCAGACGATTGAGTTTCCTGCCGGCACGCATGACGGCGACGAGGTCCGCATTAGCGGTATGGGTCACGCCGGCACCAACGGTGCCTCGGGTGGCGATCTTGTCGGCCGCGCCCATGTTGAGGCCGAGCGCCTGGAAGGCAAGGCCCGTACCGGTTTTTACCTGATGGGCATCGTGGCGCCATTTTTGGTGCTGTCGGCCATCTCGGGCGTGTTCTCGGCCTTCGCCGTGATGTGCTTTATTCCGTTTACCATGGGCATGTTCATGGTGCTTTCGGACGGTGTGCTTCATCGCAGCCTGCTGTGGTGGAAGCGCGGCGCGATGCAGTTTGCCAACGGTTTTGCCAACGGCTTCATGTTCGCGCTCGTGTCGGTTTGGTTCGCAAGTTGCTCGCAACGGGCCATGCTTTCGCCGTACCAAATGCAATAACATCAAACCCTCTGTTTGCGGTCGGCCCGGCTTGGGTATAGGACGCACTGTGACAATAATGAAAGTCGGAAGGATTCTGTCGTGTCGGAAAATAGGGATTACTACGAGGTGCTTGGCGTCGACAAGGATGCCGACGCGCGGACGATTAAGCGTGCGTTTCTAAAGAAGGCCCGTACCGTACATCCGGATGTTTCGGACGACCCCGAGGCCGAGGCCAAGTTCAAGGAGCTCAACGAGGCCTATTCCGTTCTTTCCGATGAACAGAAACGTGCTAACTACGACCGTTACGGCACTGCCGACGGCCCTGGTGGTTCGGGCTACGTCGATATCAACGATATCTTTGGTGGCATGGGCATGGACGACTTGTTCTCGTCGTTCTTTGGCGGCGGTGCCGGCGGAGGCGCCCGCAGCCGTCGTGAGCGTCGTCGCGGACGTGACATGGCCATCTCGCTTTCGGTGACGCTCGAGGAGGCGGCGCTCGGCTGCAAAAAGACGATCAGCTATGACCGCCTTGCTCCTTGCGAGGACTGCAATGGCACCGGTAGGGCAGAGGGCGCACAGGAAAAGCAGTGCGGCCGTTGCCACGGTACGGGCTACGTCACGACGGTTCAGCGTTCGTTCCTGGGCCAGGTTCAGTCTTCCTCGCCTTGCCCCGACTGCCATGGCGAGGGCACGGTTATCGACCATCCCTGCGAGACCTGCGACGGTCAGGGCCGCACGCCTTCGCATGAAAAGATCGACATCGATATTCCCGCCGGCGTTTCTACCGGTCGCCAGCTGCGTGTGAGCGGCTTTGGCGAGGCCGGCCTTCGCGGCGAGCCTTCGGGCGACTTGATTGTCAACGTGCGCGTCGCCGACCACGAGCGTTTTAAGCGCAACGGTGACGATCTGTACCTGGTGAGCGATATCTCGATTGCGCAGGCTGCGCTCGGCTGCGAGATCGAGGTCGAGGGCATTATGCCCGACGAGGTCGTTAAGGTGACGGTTCCCGCCGGTGCCCAGTACGGCGACACCGTGAGCGTCAATAATTACGGAATGCCGCGCATTGGCGGTGGCGGTTCGCGTGGCCGCCTGATCGTGCAACTGCGCGTGGTCGTTCCCACCAATCTTTCCAATAAGCAACGCGAGCTGCTCCGTGCTTTTGCCGATGAGATGGGCGATGACGTCGCTTCCGGTAAGAAGTCGGTGACCGACCGTATCAAGAGTGCCCTCGACGATATCCTCGATTAAGGAGCCCGCGTGCTCGCACCCCATATTTCCGTCGTCAACCTCGGCTGCCGTGTCAACCGGGTTGAGTCTGACCGTATCACTGCCGATCTTATGCGCCTGGGCTTTGCTATGGTGGAGCCCCACGATGCCGATCTGATCGTCATTAACACCTGTGCCGTTACGGGCGAGGCCGAGGCCAAGACCCGTAAGGCCGTCCGTCATGCGCTGGCCCATCCAAACGAGCCCTATGTGGTCGTGACCGGATGCGTGGTCAATTTGCATCCCGAGGAGCTGTTGGAGCTTTCGGATCGCGTGATCGCCGAGCCGTCCAAGATCGATGTCGCCGAACGTGTCTGCGAGGTGCTGGGCGTTGAGTCCGATAGCGTTCCCGCCTGCAGCGATGACGAGGTGGTCGATGCGCTCGGTCGCTCTCGCCTGGGCGTGAAGATCCAGGACGGCTGCAACCATCGCTGCACCTATTGCATTGTGTGGAAGGCGCGCGGCCCCGAGCGCTCCGTGCCCGTCGAGTCCGTGCTTGAGCAAGTTCGCGAGGCCCAGGAGGCCGGCGTGCCCGAGGTGGTGCTGACCGGTGTGAACCTGGGTGCCTACGATGGCAAGAGCGCGACCGACGAGCATGTCGAAATCGATGAGCTGCTCGAGGCCATCATGGAGCGCACGACTATTGCGCATGTGCGCATTTCCTCGGTCGAACCCATGGATATCTCTGAGCGCCTGCTTAAGGTTATGGCGCGCTATCCGCAGCGTATCGCCCCGTTTTTGCACCTGCCCGTGCAGTCCGGCTGTACGGCGACCCTGCATCGCATGGGTCGTCCCTATAGTGCCGAGGCCTTTGAGGACACGGTGCGCATGATTCGCGCCAACTTGCCCCAGGCGTCTCTTTCGTGCGATGTCATCGTCGGTTTTCCTGGTGAGACGGACGAGGAGTTCGAGGAGTCGCTGGCACTGTGCCGCCGCGTGGGGTTCTCGCGTATGCACGTGTTCCGCTACAGCAAGCGTCCCGGTACCCTTGCTGCCGACATGCCCGACCAGGTGCCGCCTGAGGTTATGGCCGAGCGCAGCCGCCGTATGCGAGACGCGGCGCAGGAGCTCGCTATTGCCGATGCTCGTCGTCGCGTGGGCACTGTCGAGCGTGCCGTGCTTGAGTACGGTGACAATTTAACGCTCGGTTCGTTCCATCATGCCCGTCTTGACGATACCTGTGGACTTACAGCCCCGTGCCTGCTCGATGTTGCTATCATCGGAGTCGATGATTCCGGCTTGGTCCATGCGCGCAGGGAGGTCCATGGAAGCCTCGAAGATTAGACTTACCGTTCCCGAGGGAATTGATCCCTCGCGCGTTTTGGGCGCCGGCGACGGCGTCCTTCGTGCGCTCGAGAGTTTGGTTCGCGCTCACGTGGTCGCCCGTGGCGATAGCATCGCCGTGAGCGGTGACCCGGACGAGGTCGAACTCGTGGCGCGTTTTTTCGAACATACTTTCCGTGAGGCGGCCGCCGGGCGCACGCTGTCTGCCGACGATGTCTCGCGTTGCCTGGCCGTCTTGCGCGACGGCGAGCATGAGGCCACATCGCTTCGCGATGACGTGCTGCTTTCATACCGCGGTCGTGTCATTCGTCCCAAGACGCTTGGGCAAAAGCGCTATGTGGATGCCATCCGCTCGCATACCATCACCTTTGGCTTGGGTCCTGCCGGTACCGGTAAGACCTATCTGGCCATGGCGCTCGCCGTTGCCGCGCTCAAGCGCCACGAGGTGGGCCGTTTGATCTTGACGCGTCCGGTTGTCGAGGCGGGGGAGAACCTGGGCTTTTTGCCCGGCACCCTCGAGGAAAAGATCGATCCGTACATGCGTCCGCTCTACGACGCCCTTTTTGACATGATGGATCGCGAGCGAACCGATGAGCTTATGGAGCGCGGCGTGATCGAGATCGCCCCGCTTGCCTATATGCGCGGTCGTACGCTGAGCGATGCCTTCGTGGTACTCGACGAGGCGCAAAATACCACGCCCGAGCAGATGAAGATGTTCCTGACACGCCTTGGCTTCAACTCCAAGTTCGTGATTACCGGCGACCTGAGCCAGCGCGACCTGGTGGGTCGTCGTGGTGGCTTGGCGGATGTCGAGAAGATTTTGGGCTGTGTCGACGATGTGGCGTTTGCACACCTGGAGCGCGCCGATGTGGTGCGCCATGCCCTGGTGGGTCGTATCGTCGAGGCATACGATGCTTATGATGACGTGCGTGAGCAGCGCTCGCGCGACCGAAAGGAGTCCCGTTGAGTGTATTGATCAGCAACGATGCCGAGCTCGATACGCTGCTCGACGTGCAGGAAGTGGAGCACATCTGCGAGGTTGTGCTTGCCGCCGAGGGCGTTGAACGTGAGGTCGAGATCTCCCTTTCGTATGTCGATGAGGACGAGATGCATGAGCTCAACCACGAATGGCGCGGTATCGATCGCACGACCGACGTACTCTCGTTTGAGTGCGACTCGGCTTTTGACGAGGATATCCCTGCCGATGAGACGCTCGAACTCGGCGATATTATCCTGGCCCCACAGGTCATTGCCCGCCAAGCCCCCGGTTTTGGCAACAGCCCCGCCGACGAGTGCCGCCTGATGCTCGTGCACGGCATGCTGCACCTGATAGGCTACGATCATATCGAGGACGACGAGGCCGAGGCCATGGAGGCGCGCGAAGACGCCATCCTGCGCGATCTGGCGCTCGATCGCGGCGAGGATCCTAAGCTTGTTCACGTCGGTCCCATCACCAACCATGCCCACGACTAGGAGCCGTCTATGATTCCCGGATCGAACAAGGACCATCCGTCCTTTTTAAAGTCGTTCTCCTACGCCATGGAGGGCTTCGTCACCGCCGTCAAGACCGAGCGCAACATTAAGGTCATGCTCGTGGCCGGTGTGTGTACCGTCATTGCCGGGTGCATCGTGGGACTCGACATTGCCGAGTGGGGTACGGTCATCATCTGCTGCGGCCTGGTGATTCACGGCGAGCTGTGCAATACCGCCATGGAGGCGATTGTCGACCTGGCAACCCAGGAGCTCCATCCGTTGGCCAAGCGTGCGAAGGATATCGCCGCCGCTTCTGTCTACGTTCTTTCCATTACCGCCGCGATTGTGGGCTTGCTGGTGTTTGCCCACGCGCTCGGCTTTATTTAGAAAGGGATTCCCATGTCCGACAATATGCAGCCTGCCGATGAGATTCTGAACGACGAGGTCCTGGACGAGGTTGAGGATACCGATTCTTTTGGCGAGGTTGAGGAATTCGACCCGTTTGAGGGTATGAGCGATGAGGAGCTCGACGCTCTTTGTGACGCGGATGAGGTGCCCATGGGCTTTGGCGACGTGGAACCCGGCTTCCGCAGCGGCTTTGTTGCCCTGGTCGGTCGTCCCAACGCCGGCAAGTCCACGCTGCTCAACGCCTGCTACGGCAAGAAGGTCGCCATCACCTCTCCGGTGGCCCAGACGACCCGCCGCCGCATGCGTGCCGTGGTCAATCGTCCCGGCTACCAGCTGGTCTTCGTTGATACCCCGGGTATTCATAAGCCCAAGGACGGCCTGGGCTCCGAGCTTAACAAGAGCGCCCTGTTCGAGCTCAACGACGTCGACGTCGTCGCGTTTTTGATCGATGCCACCAAGCCCATCGGCAGGGGAGACGCCTGGGTCGCCGAGCGTGTCAAGAATGCCCGCAGCAAGAAGGTCCTGGTGCTCACCAAGGCCGACGAGGCCGATCCCGTCCAGGTCATGGAGCAGCTCAAGGCCGCCCATGAGCTCATGGAGTATGACGACGAGATCGTGACGTCGTCGGTCAAGAACTTCAACGTCGATGCGTTTATCGAGACTGTCGCGCACTTTTTGCCCGAGGGCCCGCGCTGGTTCCCCGAGGATATGGGCACCGACGCCTCCGACGAGACGCTCGTTGCCGAGTTTGTGCGCGAGAAGGTCCTTCGTCGCACCCGCGACGAGATCCCGCACTCCGTTGGTGTTATCTGCGACGCGCTCGAACAGACTAAGAAGGTTCTGCGCGTACACGCCACGATTTACGTGGAGCGCGAGGGCCAGAAGGGTATCATCATCGGCAAGGGCGGCGAGATGATCAAGCATATCGGCATCGACGCGCGTCGTGACCTTGAGCGTATCTTTGGCACCCAGGTCTTTTTGGAGCTGGACGTGAAGGTCAAGGCCGGCTGGCGCGACGACGAGGCGCAGATCCGCCGCTTCGGCTACAACGCGGAGGACTAGTCCGCGTCAATGGCAGGCTCTCGCACATATCGCACGAAGGTGCTCGTCCTCGACAAGACCAAGCTCAAGGAAACTGACCTGATCTTGACGATGCTCGACGAGCGGGGGCGTCAGGTGCGTGCCGTGGCTAAGGGCGCGCGTAAGCCCGGCGGTCGCCTGGCGGCTCGCTGCGAGCTGTTCTGTACCGTGGATATGCTGCTGGCGCACGGCCGCTCGCTAGACGTAGTTTCTCAGGCGGAGCTTATGGAGGCGCCGCTTGGGGCCACCCCCGATTACGAGACGACCTGCGCCGCCAGCGCCATTGCCGAGGTCGCTCGCGTGTGCTCGTTCGAAGATGCCGAGGACCCCTTTACTTTTGCCATCACGCAGCGAGCGCTCACGCTTGTTGGCAGCGGGCTCGATTCGGCGCATATGGACCTGCTCGTGGCGGCGTTTGTCTTTAAGCTGCTATCGCACATTGGCTATCGCCCCGATTTCTCGGCTTGTGTCTCGTGCGGCGACCCCATGCTCTCGTATTTCTCGGCCCAGGCGGGCGGGCTTCTGTGCGGGTCGTGCGCCTCGAGCGTGCCTGGCGCCGAGTTGGTATCGGTCGGCGAGGTCGCATGGCTGCGCGCCCTTATGTCCATGACGTTCGATGCCCTTATGGCCGAGCAGATCGATCCGCATACGGCGGCGTTTTTGCTGGGGCTTTCGCATGTTTGGGCCGCCACGCACACCGACCAGCGCCTCCGTGCGATGGAATTCATGTTGGGTCGGTGATGATGCGCAGGCGCGGGCCGCTTGTGGTAACATACCGACCTGTTGGTACCTCGATCTTGGATGCTCGCTCCACCGGCGGCTTCCCAGTCCGAGGCGAATAGAGTCGCCCGCGGGCGACGCGAAACGAAAGGTGAAACAATGACTGTTTCCAAAGAGCGCAAGGCGGAGCTGACCGCCCAGTTCGGTAACTCCCCGGTCGACACCGGTAACCCCAAGGTTCAGGTCGCCATCCTGTCCGAGCGCATCAAGGAGCTGACCGAGCACATGAAGTCCCACCAGAAGGACTTCCACACCCGTCGTGGCCTGCTCATGCTCGTCGGCCGTCGTCGTCGTCTTCTCTCCTACATCAAGAAGAACGACATCGTCGAGTACCGTGAGCTCATCAAGGCTCTGGGCATCCGCGACAACATCCAGTAGGATTTGTACATGCTAAGAGCGTCCTGCGCAGCGGGGCGCTCTTTTTGTGTAAGGGCGTGAACAATCACGCTCTGAAGCGTGGCGGGGGCAGGGGGCCCGCGTCACATGAGAAGCCCGCAGGCAAGGGGCCTGTGGGGTAAAGGAGAACAATGACACTCGTATCCAAGACCTTTGAGCTGTACGGCAAGACCTACACCTTCGAGTCCGGCGAGCTTGCCAAGCAGGCTACCGGCGCCTGCCTGGTCAAGCAGGGTGACACCACGATGCTCGACACCGTGGTCGTCTCCAAGGAGCGTAAGAACTACGACTTCTTCCCGCTGACCGTCGACTTCAACGAGAAGATGTACGCTGCCGGTCGCATCCCGGGTGGCTACCTCAAGCGTGAGGGCCGTCCCAGCGAGAAGGCCACGCTCACGGCCCGCATGATCGACCGCCCGATTCGCCCGAGCTTCCCGGACGGTTTCCGCAACGAGGTGCACATCGTTGCCACCTCGCTCGTTGCCGACCAGGTCAACCCCTTCGACGTCATCAACGTCATGGGCGCCTCCCTGGCCATGACGCTCGGCGGCGTGCCCTTCGAGGGCCCACTCGCCTGCGTGCGTATCGGCCGCAACGTGGAGACTGGCGAGTTTATCGTCAACCCCACCTATGAGGAGCGCGAGAACTCCGACTTGGACCTTGAGCTGGGCGGTTCTGCCGACTTTATCTCGATGGTCGAGGCCGGTGCCGAGGAGATCTCCGAGGACGACATGCTCGCCGCTATGAAGTTTGGCCAGGAGGCCCTCGCTGCCTTCTGCCAGGCCCAGGACGAGTTCGTCGCCGAGTGGGAGCAGGTTAACGGTGCCATCGTCAAGAAGGAGTACCCGCTCGACCAGCCCGTCGAGGAGGTCCAGGAGCGCATCTTTGCCCACTACGACGAGATGGCTGCTGCCCTGCGCGACGCCGACAAGCTTTCCCGCATCGGTAAGGTCGAGGCTCTGAAGGAGTCCATCCGTGCCGAGTTCACCGAGGAGGAGCAGGCCGCTTGGGAGCGCGAGATCCCCGTGGCGCTCAAGAAGCTCGAGAAGAAGGCCATGCGCACCATGGTCGTCGAGACCGGCGAGCGCGTCGACGGCCGTGCTGCCGACGAGATCCGTCCCATCATGGTGAAGGACAACTACCTGCCGCTCGTTCACGGCTCCGGCCTGTTCCAGCGTGGCCAGACCCAGGTGCTCTCCGTCCTGTCGCTCGGCATGCTCAATGAGGGCCAGCGTCTGGATACCATCGAGCCCACCGAGGGCAAGCGCTACATGCACCACTACAACTTCCCGCCTTTCTGCACCGGCGAGACCGGCCGCATGGGCAGCCCCAAGCGCCGCGAGATCGGCCATGGCAATCTGGCCGAGCGCGCTCTGCTTCCGGTGCTTCCCGATGAGAACGAGTTCCCCTACGCCATCCGCGTCGTCTCCGAGGTCATGGAGTCCAACGGCTCCTCTTCGATGGCTTCGACCTGCGGCTCCACGCTCGCCCTTATGGACGGCGGCGTGCCCATTAAGCGCCCGGTCTCCGGTATCGCCATGGGCCTGATCCAGGAGGAGGGCAAGACCGTGGTCCTGTCCGACATCCAGGGTCTCGAGGACTTCCTTGGCGACATGGACTTTAAGGTCACCGGCACCACCGAGGGCATTACCGCCCTGCAGATGGACAACAAGGCCACCGGCCTTACCTTCGACATCTTGGCCCGCGCCCTGCAGCAGGCCAAGGAGGGTCGCGCCTTCATCCTTCAGAAGATGCTCGATGTGATCCCCGAGCCGCGCCACACCACGCGCAGCACTGCTCCGCGCATCGTTTCCATCCAGGTTCCGACCGACAAGATCCGCGACGTCATCGGTTCCGGCGGTAAGGTCATCCGCGGTATCCAGGACGAGACCGGCGCCTCGGTCGACATCCAGGAGGACGGCACCGTCTTTGTCGGCGGCACCGGCGAGTCCGTCGACCAGGCCGTCGAGCGTATCAAGCTCATCATCAAGGTTCCCGAGCCGGGCGAGGAGTACACCGGTCGTGTGGTCTCCATCCAGCCCTTCGGCGCCTTCGTCAACCTGCTGCCCGGTAAGGACGGCCTGCTGCACATCTCCCGCGTCGCCAAGGGCCGCGTGGAGAAGGTCGAGGACGTCCTCAATGTTGGCGACGAGGTCAAGGTCGTCGTCATCGAGGTCGACGATCGTGGCAAGATCTCGCTCGATCGTCTTGACAAGCCCGAGGCCCCGGCTCGCGCCGAGGGTGCCTCCGAGGGCGACGGCGAGCACTTCCAGCGTCGTGGGCGTCCGCGTCGCGAGCGCTCCGAGCGCAGCGACCGTCCGCGCCGTCCCGGCGACAACGGAGGCCGCAAGCCCCGCCGTCACCACGACGCCGAGTAACAGCCGTACATAAGCAGCTCAACAAGGGCGACTCCGGACAGGGGTCGCCCTTTTGCTATTCCCGGCGGGGTCCGCGGGTAAAGTTTCCTGCTCTACAGTCCTGCTCGCACGGAGAGCACATTAAGTGCTCTCCGGCTCGTGCGGAACTCGCGATAAACTTTACCCGCGGCCCCCGCTGGGAATAGCAAAAGGGCTGGTGGATGTGGGTTGCGATTTTGTCAGATGTTCAATTCAGTTTTCCTTTTTTCTGAATTGTCGATAGCTGCACAGCCGGCATATCCCCAGATAAAACCGTCCAAAATAAATTTGTCCCTTTTTGGCAGGTCTGGGGCCATCGGGGGCCGGGGCGGGTTAAGTTTGTCGCGAGTTCCGCACGCAAAGGAAAGCACTTAATGTGCTTTCCGTCTTGCGCAGGACTGTAGAGCAGCAAACTTAACCCGCCCCGGCCCCCGATGGCCCCAGACCGGCGGGATAGACCGGTTCAGATGGGGCTTTGATGCATGGGTGGTCTGTTGTTGTGCAAATGGGTATCATACTGTGGTTATTGCATCGACTCTGCGATGCGTGTTTGTACGTTCCCGGCGGTCGGTTTGCCAGAAGCGCCCCGTCGGTTGTTCCAGACCCGTTTCGAAGAAAGGAAACCACACTAACCTATGGCAGCTAAAAAATCATCTCCCTTGAAGATCATCCCGCTCGGCGGTCTTGACGGCATCGGCAAGAACATGACGGTCTTCGAGTGCGGCGACGACATGGTGCTCGTCGACGCCGGTCTTATGTTCCCCGACGACTCCCAGCCCGGTATCGACCTGGTGCTTCCCGACTACACCTATGTTCTAGAGAACGAGGAGAAGCTCCGCGGTATCGTCGTCACCCACGGCCACGAGGACCACACCGGTTCGCTTCCGTATCTGCTGCAGGACCTCAACAATAAGGTGCCCATCTTCTCGAGCAAGCTGACGCTTGGCTTTATCGAGGGCAAGCTTTCTGAGTTCCGCATCCGCGCGCCTAAGTTCCGCGAGGTCAAGGGCGGCAGCCATGTCAACCTCGGCGGCATCTCGCTCGACTTCTTCTCGATGACGCACTCCATCCCCGGCGCTCTGGGCGTGTTCATCCGCACCAATCAGGGCACCGTTATGCACACGGGTGACTTTAAGCTTGACCAGACGCCCATCGACGGCGTCACGCCCGACTATGCCGCTATCAGCCGCTTTGCCAAGCAGGGCATCGACCTGCTGCTTTCCGACTCTACCAACGCCACGGTTCCCGGCTTTACCAAGTCCGAGGCCGAGGTTGGTCCCAACCTGCTGCACGCCATCAAGAACGCCCCGGGTCGCGTGTTCGTCGCGTCGTTCTCGAGCCACATCCATCGTTTGCAGCAGATCTGCGATGCCGCCCGCAAGTGCGGCCGTAAGGTCGTCGTGACCGGTCGCTCCATGCTCACGAACACCCGCGTGGCGCGCGAGCTGGGCTACCTCAACATCGATGACGCTGATATCATCGATGCCTTCGACATTGATAACCTGCCCGACGACAAGATTGTCGTCATGTGCACCGGTTCGCAGGGCGAGCCGCTGTCGGCCCTGTCCCGCATGGCCAATGGCGAGCACAAGACGCTCTCCATCCATGAGGGCGATACCGTTATCCTCTCGGCAACTCCTGTTCCCGGCAATGAGAAAGCCGTCCAGCAGGTCGTCAACAGCCTTGCCAAGCTCGGCTGCGACGTGTGGGATAAGAACCGCGCTCTCGTTCACGTCTCCGGTCACGGTAGCCAGGAGGAGCTCAAGCTCCTGATTGCCATGGCCAAGCCCACGTACTTTATGCCGGTTCACGGTGAGGCCGTGCATCTTCGCGCCCATGCCCAGCTGGCCCGTAAGATGGGTCTCAAGGACGATCATATCTTTATCCTCGATAACGGTGACACGCTCGAGATGCGTGGCGGCATCGTCAAGCGCGGCACGCCCGTCGAGTCCGGCGTCGTCTACGTCGACGGTCTGCGCATCGGCGATACCGACCCCATCGTCCTGCGCGATCGCCAGAAGCTCGCCAACGACGGTATGGTTACGGCTGTCGCCATCGTCTCGCTCAAGCACAAGAAGATCGAGGCCATCGAGTTCTCGGGCCGCGGCGTTTCGTTTGCCATCGACGACCAGTTCTCCGAGGATGCCTCCGCGTCCATCATGAAGACGATCGAGAAGGGCAAGTTCAGCTTTACCAGCAGCGGTTCCGACGCCATTCGCAAGGCCGTGCGCGACTCGCTCTCCAACTTTATCTGGAGCCGTACGCGCACTCGCCCGATGATCATCCCGGTCGTCATGGAGGTTTAGTTTGGCGCGCGGATCTGCACAAAACGCCAAAGGCAATAAGGCCAACAACCAACCGGCATCTGCTAAGGGTGCCGGTTCCCATCTTCGTGCCAATAAGGGCCATGAGGCAGACTTCGACGATTTTGAGCCCTTGGTCGAGCCTTCGGCCAATCGCGATATCGCCGGTGTGGTCATCGCCGTTTTGGCGATCGCGTCCTTCATTGCCGTGATCTCTCCGGCAACAGCGCCCGTGACGGCTGCGGTTGCCGGTTTCTACCACCTGGGCTTTGGTCTGGGCGCCTACGTGCTGCCGATCGTCATCTTGCTGTTTGCCGCCACGCTCTTTTTGGGTGAGGACTCGCCGCTCAACGTGCGCTCTGTTGCGGGCGGCGCCTTGGTCTTTATCGCCGTCGTCTCCATTCTTTCGCTGATGGTGCCGGGCACGAGCGATTCGTGCGACCTTATGTTTACGCCGCAGAACCTTTCCGTGTCGGGCGGCTACATTGGCGCCTTTATCGCAAGTGCCTTGCAAAACGCCCTGGGTAAACCTATCGCCATGGTTGTCTTGCTGGGGCTTGTCGTCGTTGGTTTGGTCATTATCGGCTTTTCGGTGGGTGGCGTTTTGCGCTCCGCACGCGATCGCGCTGCCGATTTTGCCGAGCGTCGACGTGCCGATGTCAATGCGAGCCCGTGGGGCGATGAAGAGGCCCTGTCTGTTCCCGGCGTCGCTCGTCCGCACCTGAGCATTCTGCGCCAGAAGGGGACTGACGCCGCGGTGACCACGGTCATGGGTGGCGATGTCGACTTGGTTTTGGATGACGACGAGGACGATGACCCATTTGTCGACGTATCCGAGTCGGTTGAAGCCGAGCGCGCCAAGACCACGCTGCTGCCGCGCCGCCATGCCAAGAAGGGCAAGGCTGCGCCCAAGCTCAACACAAGCGAGCCCGACCCGTCTTGGTCCGATAGCGAGATTGAGCTCACCGAGGGTGACGACGAGGACGACGAGGCTCCGCTCGAGACCGCCAAGACAACCTTGCTGCCGCGTCGCCACGCCAAGCGCGGGCAGGTCGCTGGACAGCTTTCGATGGAAGACGATCCGGACAAGGTTGACGAGTCCGAGCCGCCGTTTGCCGTGAACCCTGTTTCGGCCGCACCTCAGATTCCCGACTTCTTAAAGCATCCCAAGGTTGCCGATGCGCCTGCCACGAGTGCTGTCGAATCGGCTGCGGCTCGTGATGGGGGAGCGGACGGCGGCGCCGCAGATAACGAGGGCGAAGAAGAGGACGGCCTCAAGCTTCCGCCGCTCGAAATCCTACATGCCAACCCGCAGTCGGCTTCTGCCGCGTCTTCGGATAAGGAGCTGGAGCAGACCGCTGAGTCACTGCAATCCACCTTGCTTGAGTTTGGCCGCAGTGCCCGCGTGGTCGGCTGGATCGCCGGCCCCACGGTGACGACCTTTAAGCTGCAACCTGGCGAGGGCGAGCGCGTGAGCAAGATTTCGAGCCTCGAGGACGATATTGCGCTTTCGCTCGCCGCCCAGTCGGTTCGTATCTTTGCCCCGATCCCCGGCACCTCGCTCGTGGGCATCGAGATTCCCAACCGCAAGCGCCAGAACGTCAATCTGGGCGACGTGCTGCCCTATGTGAAGGGCGGTCCGCTCGAGCTTGCCATCGGCCGCGACGCCGAGGGCACGCCGGTCGTCGCCGACCTCGCCAAGATGCCTCACCTGTTGATCGCCGGTACGACCGGTTCTGGTAAGTCGGTGATGATCAATTCCATCATCACGACCTTGCTCATGCGCGCCCTTCCCGAGGACGTTCGCCTGATCATGGTCGACCCCAAGCGCGTCGAGCTTGCGGGCTATAACGGTCTGCCGCATCTCTATGTGCCCGTGGTGACCGAGCCCAAGCAGGCCGCGAGCGCCCTGCAGTGGGCCGTGTCCGAAATGGAGCGTCGCCTGAAGGTATTCGAACGCCTCAACGTCCGTAAGATTTCGACCTATAACGAAAAGCAGGCCGCCGGCGAGTTTGAGCATTACGACAACCCGCCGCAAAAGATGCCCTACCTGGTCATTATCATTGACGAGCTCTCTGACCTGATGATGGTCGCCGGTAAGGATGTCGAGGCCTCGATCGTGCGTATTGCACAGCTGGGCCGTGCCGCCGGTATTCACCTTATCGTTGCCACGCAGCGCCCCAGCTCCAACGTGGTGACGGGCCTCATCAAGGCCAACATCACCAACCGTATCGCCTTTAACGTCGCCACGGGCATCGACTCGCGCGTCATCATCGACCAGATGGGTGCCGAAAAGCTCACCGGTTTGGGTGACATGCTGTTCTCTAAGGTCGACTGGGGCAAGCCCCGCCGTATTCAGGGCTGCTTTGTCTCGGATGATGAAATCAATGAGATCGTCGAGTTCGTCAAGTCGCAGAGCGAGCCCGACTACCACGAGGAGATCCTGTCTGCCGTGGCGCCCGCTTCCATGTCCATGGCGGGTGGCGGCGGCATTGTCCGTACCGGAGTCGCCGAGCCGCAAGACGATGATCCGCTCATTTGGGAAGCCGCCCATATTGTGGTGGAATCGCAGCTTGGCTCCACATCTGGCCTGCAACGTCGTCTGAAGGTTGGCTATGCGCGTGCCGGGCGTATTATGGATATGCTGGAAGAAAAGGGTGTCGTCGGCCCGCCCGACGGTTCCAAGCCGCGCGAGGTCCTGTTGGACGAGGAGGGGCTTGCCGCGCTGGAGTCTGTCGACGCCGAGATGGCACGTGAAGATCGTGAGTTTGGAGGATTCTGATGGCTGCACGCTTTGGTGACATGCTGCTTGAGCAGCGTCGCCGAATGGGCCTTTCCATTCAGCAAGTCGCCAACACCATCAAAATCAGGCCGCAGATCATCGAGTTTTTCGAGACCGGTAACTTTGCTTCGATGCCGCCGCGCGGCTATGCGCAGGGCATGATTTCGAGCTATGCTCGCTTTTTGGGCCTCAATCCGCGCGAGGTCGTCAATGCCTACTTTGACGACCTGATGGCATACGAACGCGAGACGTCGCAGCAGGGCGGTCGTTTTCAGGACGCCGCCGGCTACGTCAATTCGCGCTCCTCGGTCGATAACGGGCGCTTCCTGATGGTTCAGGGCGGTCGTTCGACCCGCTATGGACAGCGTCCTCAGCAGGCCGGTTATATTACCGAGACGGGTTCGGGCGAGGAGATTCGCTCACAGCGTGACCGGTTCCGCAGTACGCCGATGCCCGAGGACCGTGCACTTCCCGCTGCCCGCGGCGTGGCGCGTGACCCTCGTGCCGGCTACGGCGACGGCGGCTATTCCGATCGCGGTTTCCGTGGTGCCTCTACGGGACGCTCTCGCGGTGGCTATGCGGATGCCGATACCACGCAGGTGACGCCGCGTCTTCGCTCTCAATCACAGTCGTATGGCCAGCGCTCTTCGGCTCCGCGTTCGGGCCAACGTGGCTATCAAGGCCGCGGTGAACTTGCGCCCCGCTCGGGTCAGCGCAGCCTTCAGGGCCAGGGCGGCTATCGCGGCCGTTCCGATAGCAATCGTGGTCGTATGCCTCAGGGAGGCGGCCGCAGCAGTTCCGGTCGTGGACGCGGCGGATCCCGTACTCCTCAAAACAACGGGCTCGATCCGCGTATCGTCTACGCCGGCATCGGTGCCGTTGCGCTGCTGTTGATTGTGCTCATCGTGGTGCTTCTGCGCGGCTGCGGCTCCTCGGCGCCCGAGGCGACGCCTGAGCCGCCCGCTGCCACCAAGACAACGACTAAGAAGTCTTCCAAGAAGACCGAAACGGTCGACGAGGACGAAGACACCGATGAGGCGACGGATGGGTCGACCGATTCGGACGCCACCAAGACGACGGCTAAAAAGGAAGAGAACGAGGTAACGAAGGTCAAGGTCTCCGTTGCCAAGGGAAAGACCGCGTGGATTGAGGTCAAGGTCGACGGCAAGTCGGTCTATGGCGCCCAGGCGACTGGTCCCTTTGAGCGGGAGTACACGCCCGAGTCCTCGATCGAGATCACCACGTCAAAGCCTTCCGATGTCACCGTTACCAAGAACGGTGAAAAGGTCCGTTACGATACCAAGACTTCCGGCGTGGCGCGTGTGACGATCACCGTTCCCAAGAAGGAGACGACTGATTCCGAGAATGGTGAAAGTTCTGATGGTACCGACACCACCGATGGCACCGATACCACCGACGGTACCGATGCCCAGTCCACGGATGGCGCCGATACCGCAACTGACGGTCAGACGCCCGCCGATTCTACCGACTATTCGTACGATAGCTACTAAGCCGCTCGTACGCGAAAGGAAACATCATGGCTAAAGATTCCAGCTTCGACGTCGTGTCCGAGGTCAACATGCAAGAGGTCGACAACGCCTTTCAGCAGACCACGCGCGAGATTTCTCAGCGCTATGACCTTAAGGATTCCGGCGCCACGATCGAGCTTTCGAAGGGCGACAAGCTCTTTACGATCAACGCCCCGGCCGACTTTGTCTCCAAGCAGATTGTCGACGTGCTGAGCTCCAAGCTCATCAAGCGCGGCATCGACCTCAAGGCTGTCTCGTGGGATGCTCCGCAGGCGGCATCGGGCGGCACCGTGCGCGTGCTCGGCCATATCGTCGAGGGTATCGACCAGACGACCGCCAAGAAGATCAACAAGGACATCAAGGACCAAAAGCTCAAGGTCAAGGTGACCATCGAGGCCGACAAGCTGCGTGTTTCCTCTGCTTCGAAGGACGCGTTGCAGACCGTGATCCAGTTTCTGCGCGACCAGGACTACGGCCAGCCGCTGCAGTTCACCAACTACCGCTAATATCATTCGAAAGGACCGCTCTCCAACATGGATACACCGTTGGGCTCCGTGCTCTACATCACCCTCGGCTGCGCTAAGAACGAGGTTGACACCGACCGCATGCGTTCTCTTTTGACCGCCGCAGGCTACGAAGAGGCATTCGACCCGCAGGATGCCGATATCGCCATCGTCAATACATGCTCGTTCCTCGCCTCCGCAACGTCCGAGAGCATCGAGACCACGCTCGAGCTCGCCAACGAGGTTCAGGACGGCGTTCGTTCTTGCCCCATCGTCATGTGCGGCTGTGTGCCGTCGCGCTATGGCGACGACCTGCCTGACGAGCTGCCCGAGGTCGCTGCCTTTGTGAAGGCCGACGAGGAGGACGGCATCGTAGCGGTCATCGATGGCGTACTGGGTGTCGAGCGTGAGATCGCAGCCTATATTCCGCAGGTCAAGCGTACCGTCGAGGGTGCCGTTGCCTACGTCAAGATTTCCGATGGCTGCAACCGTTTCTGCAGCTTCTGCATGATCCCCTACATCCGCGGTCGCTATCACTCGCGTAATGCCGAGAGCATTATCTCCGAGGTGCGCGACCTGGTTGCCGGCGGTGTGCGCGAGATCGTGCTGATCGGCCAGGACACGGGTATTTGGGGTAACGACTTTGCCGACGAGGACGTCGCCGAGGGCTCGCCGCGCAATCTGGCGCAGCTGCTGCGTGCCGTCGCCGAGGCCGTGCGTCCGCAGAACGTCTGGGTCCGTGTTCTCTACCTGCAGCCCGAGGGCATGACCGACGAGCTTATCGAGACGATTCGCGATACCCCCGAGGTGCTACCCTATATCGATATCCCCGTGCAGCACTGCGACGCACGCATCCTTAAGGCCATGCGTCGCTCCGGTTCGCGCCAGGAGCTCGAGGACCTGTTCCACGATCTACGTGAGCGCATCCCCGACATCGTGATCCGTTCCACGGCCATGGTTGGCTTCCCGACCGAGACCGACGACGAGTTCCGCGACCTTATCGACTTTATGGACACCGTCGGCTTTGACTACACGAGCGTCTTTGCCTACTCGCAGGAGGAGGGCAGCCTGGCCGCCAAGATGGAGGGCCAGGTCGACGAAGAGGTCAAGCTCGAGCGCGCCCAGGAGGCCATGGACCTGGCCGAGTCGCTCGGTTTTGCCGCCACCGCCGCACATGTGGGCGAGCGCGCCCAGGTGATCGTCGACGGTATCGAAGAGACCGAGGACGGCGCCGAGCTGATCGGACATGCCTGGTTCCAGGCGCCTGATTCCGATGGCGCGGTGCATCTGGATGCCAGCGAGGCATCTGTGGGCGATATTCTGACGGTCGAGTTTACCGATAGCTTCTGCTATGAGCTTATCGGCCATGTTGTGGAGTAGGAGAGCGTCGTGGCAAACGAGAGCAATAAGGAACTGACGAGTGTTTGGACGCCCGCCAACATCGTGACGTGCGTTCGCATCGTCTTTATCCCGGTGTTCATGATCGTGTCGGCGCTTTCTCACACGAGTGTTGCCGGTACAGATTGGAGCACCTTCGACGGCCCGCTCGCCGCCGCTGCCTTCATTCTGTACGTCATCCTGTCGTGCACCGATAAGGTTGACGGCTATCTGGCGCGCTCGCGCAACGAGATTACCGACTTCGGTAAATTCTTGGATCCCATCGCCGACAAGCTGCTCGTGTTCTCGGCCTTGCTGCTGTTCTTGGACTTTGGCGCCGTGTCGGTTTGGTCCGTGTTCATCATCTTGTTCCGCGAGCTGTTGGTAAGCGCCCTGCGCATGGTTGCGAGTGCCGCCGGCGTGGTCGTTGCCGCCGATAAGCTTGGCAAGTACAAGACGGCGACCACGATGGTCTCCATTTGCGGTTACCTGTGTGTCTTTGCGATGGCCGGCTTGCACCTTGGCCCGCTGGTGCTGACGCTCGGCATCTACTCGGTGTCGCGCTTCCTGTACGCCGTTGCCGTTGTCCTGACCGTTATCTCGGGCGCCCAATACTTCTGGAACTGCCGCAAGATCGTCTTTTCGGTCTAGGTCCTGGTGGGTATGACGGACTCTTTTGATCAGATTTCCGCACATAACGAGGAGCTGGCGCGTCATATTGTCGAGCGCGCGAGCGCTCGGGGCGTGACGGTTTCGACGGCTGAGTCGCTGACAGCGGGTATGATCGCCTCGACGATTGCCGATATCCCGGGCGCCTCGGCGGTGCTGCGTGGCGGTGCGGTGACCTACTGCGATGAGATCAAGCATCGCGTTTTGGGTGTTGATCAGGAGACGCTCGACCGCTATACCGCGGTGTCGCATCAGACCGCGCGCGAGATGGCGGCGGGTTCGCTGGAGCTGTACCAGAGCGATATTGCAGTGAGCGCAACGGGTTATGCCGGCCCCGGCGGCGGCACTGAGGACGATCCGGCTGGCACTTTCTATATTGGCTGGGCGTATCGCGCGGCTGATGGGGAAGTGCCGGTCGTGGACTCTGTGCGCTGCCACTATGAGGGCGACCGTTCGTGTGTTCGTGCCCATGCGGTCGCGGAGGCATTGGGACGCATTGCCCTTGTGCTCAACTCTATGGAATAGACGTGTTTTCAGGGGCCTTAGGGCCCCTTAATTGTGGAGATAGGGACCCCTGACGAATTTAGCGTTTGCGCTGGTTATAGGTGTATTCTTGCCTTCCTTGTTCTTATTCGGCCCTTTGTGGTCAAGCATTTGGTCAGTGTTTGGTCGGCGTTTGGTTGGGTTTTGGAAAGACTGCCTGCATATGATTTATCTGAACGGTTGACCACGAACAGCCGTTCGTTTATTATCGATGCAGGTTGTTAAGAGGAGGGCTTTTCATGGCCAAGAATTCAGGTCCCGTACGTACCGTTCATGCTCGCACGACGGGTAAAGAGCGCGATGAGATGATCGCCACCACCAAGGCCGAGATCGAGAAGAAATTCGGCCAGGGTTCCATCATGAGGTACGGCGACGGTGGCCCCGAGCTCGAGGTCGAGGCCATCCCTACGGGCGCTCTGGCACTCGATGCCGCTCTGGGTATCGGCGGTGTGCCGCGCGGCCGCATCGTCGAGATTTACGGTCCTGAGTCCTCCGGTAAGACGACGCTTTCGCTTGAGATCCTGGCCGAGGCCCAGGCAATGGGTGGCGTGGTGGCATTTATCGATGCCGAGCACGCGCTCGATCCCACGTATGCCGCGCGCATTGGCGTGGATATCGACGAGGTACTGATTTCCCAGCCTGATACGGGTGAGCAGGCGCTCGAGATTGTTGACATGCTCGTGCGTTCCGGCGCCATCGATGCCATCGTCGTCGACTCCGTCGCCGCGCTGACCCCGCGTGCCGAGATCGAGGGAGAGATCGGCGATACCACGGTCGGTTTGCAAGCTCGCCTGATGAGTCAGGCGCTCCGCAAGCTCGCCGGCTCGCTGTCCAAGTCCAACACGACATGCATCTTCATTAACCAGCTGCGAGAGAAGATCGGCGTCATGTTCGGCAACCCCGAGACCACGACGGGCGGCCGCGCCCTTAAGTTCTTCTCTTCGGTGCGTATCGACATTCGCCGCATCGACAGCATTAAGCTTAAGGATGAGGTTATCGGTAACCGCGTGCGCGCCAAGGTCGTTAAGAACAAGGTGGCAGCTCCGTTCCGTTCTGCTGAGTTCGACATCATGTACGGTACGGGCATCTCTAAGGAGGGCTCGATTCTGGACATGGCTGTCGAGTGCGGCATCTGCAAGAAGATGGGCTCCTGGTTTGCCTATGGCGAGGACAAGCTCGGCAACGGTCGCGAGGCCGCCAAGGCGTTCCTGCGCGAACACCCTGATTGCGCCGACGAGATTGAGCATAAGGTCCGCCTTGCCTGCGGGCTTGAGTTTGACGACGATGCTCCATCCGAGGTCGAGCTGACCGATCAGCCTGCGCCTGAGGAGTTTGACGAGCTTTACGCCATCGATGGTTCCGCCATGCTCGATGATGACGACGAGTAGCGGTTACGCTCATGTCGTATACGGTGACCGAGGCCACGGTCGTCTTTCCCGATAAGAAGGCGGCCTCCTCGTTCTCGAGCGGGTATGCGTCCAAAAAGCCTTGCGCACATATCGATTGTGAGCTTGAGGGCGGTTTTGAGCGGTCCATTTGGATTCCCGTGCGGGTCGCGCGCCTGTATGTCAAAAATCGCCCCGATCTTCCCTGTGATTGGGATAACTTTCGTGAAGCGGTGCAGCTCATCGAGCGTAAATGTGCACTTACCATGGTGACCGAGATGCTATCGCGACGCGACCATGCGACGGGTGAGGTCCGTGACAAGTTGGCACGCTACGGCTTTCGCCAGCCCGCGATCGATTTCGCCGTCGAGCGCGCCACCGAGTATCGCTTTTTAGACGAGAACCGCTTTTGCTCGTACTTTATCGAGGAACGCAAGCGGCGCGGTTGGGGACAGCGTAAAATCGAGACCGAGCTCAAGCGCCGTCATGTCGTGCTCGATGACATTCCCGGTTATCCCGAGGATTATTTTGCCGTCGAAGACGATTTGGCGCGTGCGTCAGCCCTGCTCGCCAAGCGGCGTGTTCCAGAGACGCGCGGATTCGAAAAACTGGTTCGGTTTTTGATGGGCAAGGGCTTCTCGTATCACATCGCCGCCGATGCCGTTAAGGCACGTCTCGATGCCGAACGTGAGGAATGTGCGGTTTAGGCGTATGCGTTTTGTGGCCCTGCCGTTCACCGCGTTTTAGCCGCCGTGCTGGGGCCATTTATTTGACAGTTGTTGTGGTTCAACGTACGATAAATACTGTCATTTGCTTTGTGATATGTGCTCATCTGTGATGAGTTTGTTTATATGTTTATCTGTATCCGACCCGCATAAGCTGCGCCCATATTACTCAAATGTCGCGAGCCGTTCGTAAGGACGGTTCGCTTTGTTGTGTAACGAATCCATAAAAAGGAGTGAGCATGCCTATCATCGCAGCGCTCGTTGGCATCATTTTGGGTGCCATCGCCGCCATTGCCTACATGCGCACCGCCAAGCAGGGTAGTCTTCACGAGGCCGACGAAAAAATCCAGTCGGCACACGCACAGGCTGAGTCCCTGATCGGTGATGCTAAGCGTCAGGCCGAGACCCTCAAAAAAGAGGCTCTGCTCGAGGCTAAAGAGGAGATCATCAAGAACAAGCAGGCCGCTGAGGCTGAGGACAAGCAGCGTAAGAACGAGATTCGTACGCTCGAGAACCGCGTGATGCAGCGCGAGGAATCCCTCGATCGCCGCAACGACGCTCTCGACAAGCGCGAGCATCAGCTGTCCAGCCAGGCCGGTCAGGTCGAGAAGCGCTCCCGTGAGCTCGAGGAGCTCTGCGCAAAGCAGACCTCCGAGCTCGAGCGTATCGCCGACCTTACCCGCGAGGACGCCCACAAGGAGCTCCTCGATAAGGTTCGCGGCGAGGTCACCCACGAGGCCGCCACGATCATTCGCGAGTCCGAGCAGCAGGTTCGCGCCGAGTGCCACAAGACCGCCCAGGAGATTCTGTCTCTGGCGATTCAGCGCTGCGCTGCCGATCACACTGCCGAGGTCACCGTTACCTCCGTGCACATTCCCTCTGATGACCTCAAGGGCCGTATCATCGGTCGCGAGGGTCGCAACATCCGGACCTTCGAGCAGGTTTCCGGCGTCAACCTCGTGATCGACGACACGCCCGAGACCGTCGTTCTTTCGAGCTTCGACCCGGTCCGTCGTGAGACCGCCCGTGTCGCCCTCGAGAACCTCATCGCCGACGGCCGCATTCACCCTGCCCGTATCGAGGAGATGTATCACAAGGCCGCCGACCTGGTTCAGCAGCGCGTGCGCGAGGCTGGCGAGCAGGCTGCCTTCGATACCGGCATCCACGATCTGCACCCCGAGATCGTCAAGACCCTTGGTGCCCTGCGCTACCGTACCTCGTTTGGTCAGAACGTGCTTCAGCATTCCCTCGAGGTCTCTGATCTGTGCGGCGTGATGGCTTCCGAGCTTGGCCTGGACGTTGTGACCGCCAAGCGCGCCGGCCTGCTTCATGACCTGGGCAAGGCAATCGACCACGACGTCGAGGGCCCGCATGCCGTCATCGGCGCCGAGCTTGCCCGCCGTTATGGCGAGAAGCCCGTTATCGTCCACGCTATTGAGGCTCACCATGCCGATGTCGATCCCAACACGGTGCTCGATGTCCTGGTGCAGGCCGCCGATGCTGTCTCTGCCTCTCGCCCCGGTGCCCGTCGCGAGTCTGCCGAGAACTACATCAAGCGTCTTGAGAAGCTCGAGGAGATCGCCAACTCTCATGACGGCGTCGAACGTACCTATGCCATGCAGGCTGGTCGCGAGGTCCACGTCATGGTCCAGCCGGACAAGATTTCCGATGCCCAGTCCACGGTTCTGGCTCACGATATCGCCCATCAGATCGAGGAAGAGATGGAGTATCCCGGTCAGGTGCGCGTCGTCGTGATTCGCGAGAGCCGCGCTGTCGATATCGCTAAATAACATGAGCGACGCGAACGAGCTCATCTCATTTATCGCGTCGATGTCGGGGGAGGGCAACCTTCGCGTCGAGGAGAACCTTGGCGAGGGGTATGTCCGCCTCCGCGTTTCGGAGGCCGAGCGGCGCCAGGCTAAGCACGACATTCAGCATGTCGAGGACATCGTCATCGAAATGCTCCGTAATGCTCGCGATGCCGGCGCCGACAAGGTCTATCTCGCCACGACCAAGGAAGATGGCGTCCGCACGCTTGTCTTTCTGGATAACGGTTCTGGCGTTCCGCAGGATATGCAAGAGCGAATCTTTGATGCCCGCGTTACCTCCAAGCTCGAGAGCATGAAGATGGACCGTTGGGGCGTTCACGGTCGTGGCATGGCATTGTTTTCGATCAAGCAGAACACCGACGAGGCCCGTGTGGTCACGTCCGGCGTCGATCTTGGTTCAGCCTTTAAGGTGAGCGTTGCGGCCGACCGCCTCAGTGAGCGTGCCGATCAGTCCAGCTGGCCCCAGGCCGTCAAGGATGAGGACGGACGTTATGTCTGCGCTCGCGGCCCACATAATATTATTCGCGCTGCTTGTGAGTTTGCGCTCGAGGAGTTGCGTGGTTGCGATGTCTATCTTGGTTCTCCGTCTGAGATTGCCGCGACCCTTTATGCTCAAGCGTCAAGTCGGCTCGATACGTCTCGTCTCCTGTTCATTGATGACGAGAGTGAGCTTCCGGTTGTCGATCGTTTAGGCCTTGCCTCTGATGCCGAGGACTTTATCCGTATCTGTTCGGGTTTGGGTCTTGAGATGTCCGAGCGCACGGCCCATCGCATTTTGGCAGGGCAGATTAAGCCCGTTCGCGGTGTGACTGCGCGTCTGCTGCGCGAGCGTGACTCATCCTCGCATGCGCCGGCTCCTGTCGATCTCGCGAAGGATCGTCGTGGGCTGCGTATTGCCAAGGATGACATGGCACAGTTTTCGCGTGCTGTGGAGCGCGACTTTAATGATCTTGCCGCCCGGTACTATCTCAATCTTTGCGGCGACCCAAAGATCCGTGTTTCGCGTGATCGAATCACTGTGACCTTCGATCTTGCCAAAGAGGAATAGTGCCTTTACCGAGTCCACTCGGTACGATAAAGTTATTGCAGTTAAAACGTACTTTTAAACGCAGGAGTTTCTTCATGGATTGCCTGAAGGTATCAAGCAAATCATCGCCCGCGTCCGTTGCCGGCGCCATCGCCGGCATGGTCAAGGATGGTGTACCCGTCAACATCCAGTGTGTTGGCGCCGGTGCGGTCAACCAGGCCATAAAGGCCGTGGCTATTGCGCGCGGTTTTTTGATTCCAACCGGATTTGATATTTCCTGCGCGCCCGTGTTCTCTGACATCCTTATTAACGGGGAGTCGCGCACGGCCATCCGTCTTTCTATTTACGTTCACCAGATCAATCGAGCTGCTATGGATAACGTCGTCATGGATGATGTTAAGCCTGTGGCATAGCTTCTGCTTGCCTCGATTCGCCCCCCTCTCCCCATCGTTAGGACTTATGCACATGGACCAGCGTTCCGTACGCGATATTCTTGCCGGTAAAACCTACTTTATCCGCACCTTTGGCTGCCAGATGAATCAGCACGACTCTGAGCGCGTGAGCGGTCTGCTCGATTCGTATGGTTGCCTCATGGCGCTCGATCCCGAGCATGCCGATATCGTTGTCTTCATGACATGCTGTGTGCGTGAGGCCGCCGATACTCGCCTGTACGGTCAGTGCAATTCCTGCAAAAGCCTGCCGCCTTCGCCTTCGGGCAAGCGTGTGGTTGCCGTGGGCGGCTGCATCGCGCAGCGTGATGGCGAGGGCCTGCTCACCAACGTCGATAACGTCAATGTCATCTTTGGCACGCATTCTATCGCACATGTGGCCGAGCTCATTGCCGAGGCGTTCCTTGATGGTAAGCGTCATATCCGCACCAACGAGCATGAGGATACGGATGCCATGAGCATGCCGTGGCATCGTGAGACCCAGTATCACGCCTGGGTGCCCATCATGACAGGCTGCAATAATTTCTGCACCTATTGCATCGTGCCGTACGTGCGCGGTCGCGAAAAGAGCCGCTCCTTCGAGGAGATTGTCGACGAGGTGACCGGTTTGGTGCGCCAGGGCGTGCGCGAGATCACACTGTTGGGCCAAAACGTTAACTCATATGGTCGCGATCTGTTTGGCAAGCCGCGTTTTGCCGATTTGCTGCGCGCGGTGGGCGATACGGGCGTCGAGCGCATCTTCTTTACCTCTTCTCATCCTAAGGATCTGCTGCCCGAGACCATCGACGCCATGGCCGAGACGCCTGCCGTTATGCCGCAGCTGCACCTGGCCGTTCAGTCGGGTTCGACGCGCATCCTCAAAGAGATGAATCGCCGTTATACACGCGAGGACTATCTGGGCCTTGTCGATCGCATTCGCAACCGCATGCCCGATATCGCGCTCTCGACCGACATTATCGTTGGCTTCCCGGGTGAGACTGAAGAAGACTTTGAGCAGACGCTCTCACTTGCCGAGACGGTCCGCTATGCTCAGGCCTATACCTTCATCTATTCCAAGCGCGCCGGTACCCCGGCCGCCGAGATTGACGATCCTACGCCGCATGAGGTTATTCTCGAGCGTTTCAATCGCCTGGTTAAGGTTATCGAGACCACGGCACACGAGTATAACCAGGGCGAGCTTCATACTGTGGTTCCTGCGCTCATTGAGGGAACGAGCAAAAAGAACGATGCGGTCCTGCTGGGCAAGAGTCCCAAGAATCAGACCGTGCATGCGCCTATCCCAGTGGGTTACAGCATCGATCAGCTTGTTGGCAAGATCGTTGATGTTGACGTTGACGTTGCCAAGACCTGGTATTTGTCCGGTTCCGTTGTGGGCGAGCCGCGCTAATGGTTTCTCCCGGGGCAGGTCTTTCCGCCGTTGCGATCGTCGGTCCGACGGCGGTTGGTAAGAGTGATGTTGCCGACCGTTTGGCAGCTCGTCTTTCGTCCGAAGTGCTGTCGTGCGATGCGATGCAAATCTATCGCGGCATGGACATCGGTACCGCAAAGATGGCGCCCGATGAGTGTACGGCGCCGCTGCGTCTCGTCGACATTGTAGAGCCGGGTGTGGCATATTCTGCTGCGCTTTATCAGGCTGACGCTCGCGCGCATGTTGAACGTCTTCTTGGTTTGGGTTGCCTGCCGGTTTTTTGCGGAGGTACGGGGCTATATCTCAAGGCAGCCCTCGATGAGATGGACTTTCCCTCTGGTGAACTTGAGGACGATCGCCGTGCGGGCTATCAGGAGCTTGCCGAACGTATTGGCGAGGAAGAACTGCATGCCCTGCTTGCCGAGCGCGATCCAGAATCGGCTGCTGTTATTCATCCCCATAACGTGCGCCGTGTGATTCGTGCGCTCGAGATGCATGATGATGGTATCTCCTATGCACAGCAAAAAAGTCAGTTTAGTGTTCCGCGCGAGCATTATCATGCCCTATGGTTTGGCCTGACGCGTAATCGCGAGGTGCTCTACGAGCGCATTAACCAGCGCGTCGATCTGATGTTTGAGCAGGGTCTTGTCGATGAGGTCCGCGGTCTTATGGACCAGGGGTTGGGGGATGCCCTGACGTCGATGCAGGCAATTGGTTATAAAGAGATCATCGATGCTTTCAATGGCGTGATGAGCATGGATGAGGCTCGCGAACTCATTAAGATGCGTTCGCGTCGTTATGCCAAGCGTCAGCTTTCGTGGTTTAAGCGCGATGACCGTATCGTGTGGTTTGATATGGATGAATGTACGATCGATGAAGTCGTTGAGGATATCGTGCATCGTATTGAGGCTGCCTAATGGCCCGTTTCCCCCTTGTTCCCACGGCACCCGAGCCCGAGCGTGCCATTTTAGTTGGTGTTGAGTGGCGCGACAATGCATGGCCGCTCGATCGCTCGCTTGATGAGCTGGAGCGTCTTGCCCACACAGCTGGTGCCCAGTGCGTGGCACGTTTGTCGCAGCGTTTGGTAAAGCCGTATCCTAAATCGTTTATCGGTTCCGGTAAGGTTGAAGAGCTGTGCGGCCTGGTGTATCGCATGGATGCCGATGTCGTTATTTTTGACGACGACCTGACCCCCTCGCAGCAATCCTATTTGGAGAAAGCCGTGGGCGAGCCGGTAAAGATTATCGATCGTACAGCACTGATCCTGGATATCTTTGGCCTGCATGCTCAGACGCGTGAGGGACGCCTGCAGGTACAGCTGGCACAGCTTCAATATTTGTTGCCTCGCCTGCGTGGCATGTGGAGCCATCTCGCCAAGGAGCAGACGCGCGGCGGCATCGGCTCACGTTTTGGTCAGGGCGAAAGTCAGCTCGAGGTCGACCGTCGCCTCATTCGTAATAAGATCGCTGCGCTTCGTCGTGAGCTCAAGCAGGTTGAACAGCGTCGCGATGTTCAATCCAAGAGCCGCATTGAGTCACCGGCGTTTCGCGTCGCGTTAGCCGGTTATACCAATGCCGGTAAATCGACGTTGCTCAATCGTCTGACCGGCTCTACGGTACTTTCGCAGGACAAGCTGTTTGCTACGCTCGACCCTACGACGCGTTCGTATCGCCTGCCCGGCGGTCGCGGCATGACGATTACCGATACCGTCGGCTTTATTCAAAAGCTGCCGCATGGTCTGGTCGATGCCTTTAAATCGACGCTGTCCGAGGT